>CADBWU010000061.1 GCA_902798535.1 uncultured Pseudomonadota bacterium | reverse complement strand
GGAGCGGTTCAAGGTGTCCCGCTTTTTATAAGGAAATTCCTCTGATGAAATGGGGATTTTTGGATGATGACAGCGGGTATTTTTACTGTATCATATACACGGTGCTCCTGTTCGTGCGCGAGCGTAAAAAAGAGACCAACAACGTGGCCATGAGTTTTACGTTCTTAGGTAAAGCGCATATCGTTCGCTGGTCTGGCTCGCAACCGATGACGATTTTGTACAAGCTGGACAACCCGATTCCGGCGAAGTATATTACGACGACGGACAGCAGCGGGGTGCTGTGAAGCTCTAACATATAATATAAAAATCCATCCTGTCCGGAATGAATCTTTTTTTGCTATTTAAATTGTAAATTAAAATAATGCGTTTTAATAATATGAAGAATATTTGATAAATATTTTACAAATAGTATAATAATTATTGGGTGATAATTATGAAGAATGTAAAAAAAGAAATTTTGCAAGATTGGCTGAGTCAAGAGCAAACAAGGTTCTTAAAGGGCTTGAGTTGATAGGAAATTTGTCGAATACGTCTCATTACGAATATACGCCGGCACAAGTTGAAAAAATTTTTTCGGCTATTCAAAAGGAAGTTTATCGTCAAAAGAATCGGTTTCGGGGGAAAGCAGGATCTCGAGAAAAGTTTAGCCTTTGAATGATGCATATGGGAAACCATGAGACTATGAGATAACTCTGGCCTTATGTTAAAAGGAGCCGTTAATCCAGTATCGGATCAACAGCTCCTTTTTGTTTTAAGGAATATCAGCACCAAATTTTAAGAGCTATCTCCGCTAATTTTTTCTGACGGTTTTCAATTTCTTGTGATGTCCATCGAGAATAATTAGCCAACTCTTGATTGGGATGAATTAGAGATTTGGCGTATAGCTTTTTCTTATCTTCGAACGGTTGGTTCGAGGCTTTCTTATTCAATTTATCATCTAGCAAAGCAAGGTTTCCAAGCCGCCAAAGATATGCATCTCGTGTTTTTGCATCAATTTCCCACTGATCGGAATTCTTGGGCATGATATGTTCTATGTTTACTTGAGATGGATTACGGTTAATTTCATGATTTTTATCAAGATAATTGTGGATCATGATTAGAATGTAGCGGATGTAGGCAGTGGTTTTTGTGGTGAATGTGTAGAAACTGTTATAGAAATCCATATCAGAGATCATGCCACTCTTAATTTTATCTATGATTGTATCCGTAGTGAGGTATTTTTGCGTATATATATCATGCGCGATTGTTGCAAAGAATTTTTCCGTGAAATTTGCTGTTTTGCCAGCGATTGTTGCGTTTCGAACGATATAAGTTTCTATAGCCTGAAGGATATCTGCCTTGTTTTTGGCGGTAAAAAAATCCTTCTGCATCTCAAGTGCCAGCAAGATAGGGATAAAAGTAACGGCCCTTAGCATTTTAAGGGCAGAAAGGTGAGCAATAATGTCCTTGTCATCATACATATCGCAACTATCAGGCATGAGAATGTCATGATAGTATGTTGCGCAACCATTTAAGTCCGTAACAAAATCAGCACTTTCTTTGGGTGTAGTAATTGTGGCACTAATTTCTCTATATAAATCTTTTTCACGGACTAATCCGTAACGTGCATTCCAATAGTACCGAATATATTTAGTGAGATCAAAACCGGAAAGTTCATTCGTCAACCTTTGCCATTTTACTTGGACTGTAGGAAGATTTCCTTCAGCTTTACTAAACACATAATTCTTTAATAAATCCGAAATTTCCAGATCTTTGCCTCGAGCATTCAATGTTTCGAAAATTACGTACGATTCTCCCAAATCATTGGTTTCCAAATACATAACTTCGAAATTGTTAAGAAGAGCATCCCTAAAGGTATACAATTCGGGTAATTTTTCATCTAATGTTTTACCTTCTAGGGCTTCCTGTCAAGGCCGGGTTCAATTTGACCCATTTGGCCGGTTAAAAGTGACCCAATAAAACGGTAAATTCAATGTTTCTTCTGCCTTAGGGCCGGAAGTCCT
>CADBWU010000060.1 GCA_902798535.1 uncultured Pseudomonadota bacterium | reverse complement strand
TTAAGGATTCACTGATTTAATCGTTACCAAAACAGAGAAAATATGGTATAATAGAATCATACCAATATCATAGGAGAGAAGAAGATGAGTCAGCAGAGTTTTAGCGATATCGAGTACAGCATGCGCAAGAGGATTACCAAGAGAGAGGAATTCCTCAACACCATGGAGGAGATAATACCGTGGGATGAGTGGGTGGATTACATTCGTCCATACTATCCAAACTCTAGGCGAGGTCGCCCGACAAAGGGGATCGAAAAAATGCTTCGTATGTACCTGTTGCAAGTATGGTTCAATCTCTCTGATGAAGGCATCGAAGACGCAATCTATGACAGCTATGCGTTCCGCAAATTCATGGGAATCAATTTCTTAGATGAGCAGGTACCTGACGCAACGACATTGTTAAAATTCCGCCATTTGATTGAGAAAAACAAAATCGGAGAGCAGTTATTCAGAGCTATCAACTATGTCCTCGAACAAGACGGCGCTATGATGAAAGGCGGCACTATTGTTGACGCAACTATCATCAACGCACCAAGCTCCACAAAGAACAGAGAAAAAGCGCGCGACCCCGAAATGCACTCCACCAAAAAAGGCAACGAGTGGCGGTTTGGCATGAAATGCCATATCGGCGTTGATGCAGGATCAGGGTATGTCCACACAATAACGGCAACTGCTGCCAATGTGCATGATATCGAAGAAGCGCACAATCTGATACGCGAGGACGATGATGTTACTTACGGTGACTCAGGATACATCGGAATCGAAAAGCGAGATGAAATCAAAAACGATGAGCATTTATCCAAAGTTGAATACCGAATCGTCCGTCGTCCGAAAAGTCTGCCGAAAATATCCGAAAATGCCTATGATTGGGATAGGATGATAGAACACCGCAAGTCCTCTATTCGCTGCAAGGTGGAGCACCCGTTTCACTATCTCAAGAATAAATTCGGATTCCGAAAGGTACGTTATCGCGGAATCACCAAAAATTTCAATAAACTCAACGTACTCTTTGCGTGTATAAATCTGCTGATGTGGGACTACGCCAAAAAACATTCTGTCCCAGCCAAGGGATAAGTGCGCCTTTTTGAGGGTAAAACCCAGGTATTCGGGGTAAATGAGAGGTAATACTGTTGATATTCTAGGCTAATTCTTTTCAAAAATTCCTTATTGGAAATATGGATTGGTTGAAGGGTTAATTATTCAGCGGTTCCTTAATAAAAATATAATTGAGTTAATGTCAGAAAGCGATATATACCGATTTTTAACGATATTAATTGCAAACGCTCTTCTGTTTGTTATACTTTTTCTAACCCAAAACATGATTAACAAAAATGGCTTTGAACTTGAAAATTCTGAATTAAGTTTGATTGGAACAATTTTTATAATTTCAATTTTTTCATTCATGTTCCTTTATTTTTCAATATTTAATAATGAGTCGAGAACAAGTAATTTGTTTATTTCAGTTGCGATAATAGGATTAGTAGTCATCAATCTTAGTGCATATTTACTTATTTCAAAGTTAAATCAAAAACATATTATAGAAATGCAAAACCAGTTGTTAAAACAACAAAATAAAGCTCAATTCGAATCAATAGAAGAAATTAAACGACAATTCGAAGAAACACAAAAAATACGACATGATTTTAAAAACACATTACAAGTACTTAAAGTACTGCTTGATGACAAAAGCTACGAGAAAATAGGAAATTTAATTGTAGAAAATTTAAATCAAATACAAGATACTCCCAAGCTTATTGCAACCAATAGCGAATATGTTAATGCAATAGTAAATTTAACCTAAATTATTCACACCAGTGCCAGATAATCGCCTCAACACCAGAAAAACACTGATAAAAATGAAAAATGGACTTTCACCTAAAAGATGAAGCCCACAGGTATGGAAAAGGGACTTCAGATTTGGTATAATGTAGTTACGACACAAACAATAAACCAAAGGAGAGAAGTCCCATGGCTATTATAACAGGTATTGCATTGGAAAGCAACAAGAAATTTCGCGTAAATTTCGATGGCGGCAATCTTTCATCGGATGGCGGTCTGCTTCTGCTCAAGGAGTTTTATCATAAGCTGGGTGTCAATTCGCTGCTCAGAAACTCTTTTCACACAACAGACTCGGCTTCGTTCCGGATTCACAAGGATTATCAGAACCTTTTGCAGATGCTCTACCAGATTACCGGTGCCTATTTTCAGGACGATCACGCCGACAGTCTGAGAAACGATCCGGTCATGAACGCTGTTATCGGCAAAACTGCTTTAGCCTCTCAGCCCACCTTGTCCCG
>CADBWU010000059.1 GCA_902798535.1 uncultured Pseudomonadota bacterium | reverse complement strand
GAATGAATTCTGTTTATGATGTTCTTCTTATTCCTCTATATATTTTTGCACTTCTTTTATGCTTATTTGTCCAGATGTCGCAACGAAGTATCCTTGAGCATCATAGATGTCGCTATTCCGGGAACTCATCTTGCGATATTCTCATACCTTTCCCTTTATACAGATAGATGTGGAGGAGCTGAAATTAACATATGTACATGATCTGGGGTCGCATTTCCACTGATTATATCGACGTAATTGGCAGAGCAAATCTCTTGTATCATTACAAGTACAACACTCTGTATCTATACTTTGTGTAGAATACTATGTAAACTTCTTCTGTATGTTATACCTCTCATTATACTGAAGTGTTCGCCTAAAGGTGAGGGTTTTCACCCATCCCACGTTTTGGGAATAAAATTGCTAATGTCAGAACTTAGTAAGTTATTGTATAATATTTTTAAAATAACAGTTTTGGATAATATCTGATGGAAAGTAATTTAGCCTCAAAAATTCGTTTTTTTGATGACGAAAAGATTTTAACGGTGACCGAATTATCTCGTGCGATTAAGGGAACTGTTGAAGAGAATTTTCATTCATTGAAAATCCAAGGCGAAGTTTCAGGATTGAAGTTTCATTCATCGGGACACACTTACTTTTCGTTGAAAGATAATGACTCAGTCATAAACGCAGTATGTTGGCGCGGAACAAAGATTAGTATCGCCCTGGAAGAAGGCATGGAAATTGTTGCTAAAGGGCGAGTTACGACGTATCCAGGGCGTTCAACGTATCAATTTATTGTCGAGGAAGCCAATATAGCTGGCGAGGGAGCCTGGCTGAAGATATTCAATGAACGCAAAAAACTTTATGAATCGATGGGGTATTTCGCGAATAATCGTCCTATTCCAAAATTTCCACAACTTATTGGTATTGTCACTTCAAAAACTGGTGCAGTTCTTCACGATATGGAAAATCGCCTAAAAGATCGTTATCCATTTTGCAAAGTTCTTGTTTGGTCAACAAATGTTCAGGGAGCAGGCGCCGCGGAACAGATTGCTTCTGCTGTTCGTGGATTTAATTTTATGACCATAAAGCCGGATGTGCTGATTGTAGCGCGCGGTGGCGGCAGCATAGAAGATTTATGGGCTTTCAATGAGGAGGTTGTTGTAAAATCCGTTTTTGAAAGTAAAATTCCTGTAATTTCCGGAGTCGGTCACGAGCCAGACTGGACACTTATTGACTTCGCTGCGGATCTACGTGCGCCGACACCGACTGCGGCAATTGAGTATGCAACACCTGTCTTGGCAGAAGTGAAATTGCAAATTTCAGATTTTTCTGGTCGCATGAGGCGTTCGATGTTTCGCATAATTAAAGCACAAACTCTCAGGTTGAATTCATTTGCTCGGTATCTATCGTCATCGCAAAATTTCATTATCAGTATTGTGCAGCAGTTTGACGATAAGGCAGATAGATTGATATCGACGATGCAGAATTTTTTGAATAGTGCAAAATTATCCCTTAAGGCTAAACGGCTTATGAATCCGAATAGTTATCTGAATCTTAAATTGCAACAATATGTATCTCTTCAGCAGATTTATAACAAATTGCTGTCCAATTATTTACTTTCGTATCGGGATAAATTAGACTCATTCAGTATTCGACTGGAGCAGGCATCATTTAAGAAAATCCTATCTAAGGGGTTTTGCTTTATAACAGATAATTCAGGCAAGACTATTGAGACAAAGACGCATCTTGAAAGTGTTCACGATGCAGATGTTGCCATACACTTCCAAGATGGCATTTTTCAGTTACATAAGCAGTAACACTCTTATGTTACTTTATGAAATGTCTGCAACGTATTTTGAGGTATGAGAACAATGATTTACGTCAAGTCGTTCAACCTTGTTATTCCTAATCTCTCTGTATACAAAAATAGGTTTTTGGCCAGCATCTTTGAAAGAGATATGGTGAGAGAGTATGAAATATAGGAGTTTGAGCGATTACAAAGTAAAAAATTATGAAAAGCTTGTATGACGATAATGCTGCTGGAATTTTATCCATAAAGCGAAACGCAATTAATGCGTATTTTGGCGAGTTTTGCATAAAAATTTTGAAAAATTCTATAAGGAAACATAGCAAAGAATTTGGTATTTTTGAGTTAGATGGAAGCTACTTCGGGGCAAGCAGAATTCGTGGAAGAACAGAGTTTCTAATCCCCAATTCCTAGCTTACTTAAACAAAATAGGGATGAGTTCATTAAAGTTGCATCAAATTGTTCAAACAAAGAATACGAGGGATGTGGGATTGATGAGAACTATTTTGGTGTGCGTATGGTTCGTAAAAAATAAGACGCACTGCTGGTACTATCCCTTTTGAC
>CADBWU010000058.1 GCA_902798535.1 uncultured Pseudomonadota bacterium | reverse complement strand
CGCTAGCGCCTCCTAATATAACTGTTAATATTGCCAAAATGCTATTTTTGTATATTAAGGCGCATATAAAAGGCAAAACACAAAAAATCCTAAATAAACATAATATATTTGGGATATATTTCACACGCATTATTCAGGATTTTCTAATTGGCGCACAATATTTATCCAACGATTTCAATATCGCTGAAAAAGAATTTTATCTCATTTTGCGCAGTTTCTGGCGCATCTGAACCATGCACTGAATTTTGGTCTATAGATAATGCAAATTTGTTTCTAATAGTTCCTTCTTCAGCGTTTGCTGGATTTGTCGCGCCCATAAGCTTTCTGTAATCGGCTATGGCATTTTCTTTTTCTAGGACCTGAACAACGACAGGTTCAGAGCTTAAAAATTCGCACAAATCATTATAGAATGGCTTTTCAGAATGCACTGCATAAAAACGTTTTGCTTGTTCTAATGTTATATGTATGCGCTTTTGCGCTATTATCCTAAATCCCGCAGACTCAATCATGCTGTTTATTTCGCCTGTGAGATTGCGTCTTGTCGCATCTGGTTTAATTATTGAAAAAGTTCGTTCCATCATCAAATTTCTCCTTCCTAACAATTCCTCATAATGTATATTATGGAAACTAAGATACTTTTTTATCGAGCAACATAAGCGTTGCGCAACCACGTTGCTAGGTTTAGCTTACTAAAAGAACGTGGATTGCGCAATATATCTCTTAATTAATTACATCCAGCTACATAAAAAGTTCTGCTATCACGACAAGTGCTCCGAAAATCAAACACGCTACATTTGCTAAGCTAACTCTCGATATTTTGCTATTTAGGTAAACTGGCATAAATATGACAAATGTTGTCGCTATCATTCCGCCAAATGAAAGTATACGAATGAATGCGTTTGGAACAGCCAGAGTTAAAAATGCAGGAATTCCAATGACAATCAGAGAAATTAGCAATTTATTGCGGCGTAGCTTTGTTTCTTTCAGTGAACTAATGAGTCCTATGCCTGTTCCTGCTGCAGATGTTAAAATAGCAAACAATGATAGCAATTTCAAAATGACGCTCTCCAATTCAAAGTGTGCTGAGTTACAGAGTGACTTTACCAATTCTCCAACTTCGATACCTCCATTCAAAAGTTTGACATATAATGCATTGTCGAATACGTAAATTCTTGTCAAAACAGCATATATCCAGAGAGCATAGACAATTGCAGGAATTAAGGTTCCGATAAGAAATGCTTTTTTGATTGCTTTTATGTTTTTGAGCCCCATGTTTTGTGCTACGAACGGGCATACATTCTGCACTCCAAATGACGTGAAGATGATTGGCAAGAACGGCATAAGGAGCGTCAAATTACCAGAAATATCGCTATTATTTAATCCATCACTGCTTGGAGGTATTGTAAATATGCTCCCGATTATAAGTGTGAGCAAAATAAACACCATTCCTGAATTTAGTTTGTTAAAAGCACTAGTCCGGATTAAAAATAAAATCGAAAATGTAGCAATACAGGCAACTATTGAGACTGTTTGGCTTAATTCAAAGAAGTTGCTCAAAATGCTACTTGTTCCGGCGAAGTATGCGCAAAGCAATGCCAATGATAAAGCATATAATGATATCATCGATATCGATTTTGCAATATTCCCTGATATTTCATTCGACAATTCCACTATTGTTAATGCCTTGCCACGATTTCTGATTAGGTCGATTGTCAAGCATGAAGTTTTGTATGACACCCATAAGGCAATACCAATGATTACAAATGTCCACCTCATTCCAAGTTTAGCTGCCGAAATTGGCAACGATATTAATCCTGAGCCTATAGCTGTCCCAGAGATCAAAAAAACAGAATTTACAAATTTACTCATAATAATTTCTCCACAAAATGAAATAAACAAAAAATTTTTCGAAATTTATAAAAAGTCAGTATAGGCGCTTAGCGCCACCAAAACATACAATATGAAAAAATGTTCATGCTTACCACGTTGAATTCATTAAACATAAAAACATGAACCAATCCATACAACCCAGTCATATGGTAATCCCCCCTACCCTCTTTTGTCAAGAAATATGTTAATTGGAGGGATTCACTTTAGCAATGCAATTAGTTCATCGATAGAACCGTTGATACGAAATCTGGTAAACAAAGCCATAGAAATAGTGAGATTTTCAAGGGATCTTGTAACTACGATAGAACGCCTGCGGAACGTGGCTAATCAATGTCGTTGCCACCCATTACGTTCTATTACTAATAGTGTATTTCTTGGACTGCATCAAATTATTTCTGGGATAAATTCCTTATAACTTTCGTAACGATTCAAATAAACATGAGAAAATTCCTCAAATTTTATGCTATCGTACATTTGGATTTTATGGATTACGATATCCAAGAGCTCA
>CADBWU010000057.1 GCA_902798535.1 uncultured Pseudomonadota bacterium | reverse complement strand
GATACCACAGTCAGAACGAATTTGCATGTGGCAAAAGACCCAATATAAATGCCATCGAATGCCTTTGTAGTTTTGCGAAAAGAAGGCTTGCAAAATTCAATGGATTGACAAGCAAGTCTTTTGTCTTGCATTTGAAATAATGTGAGTTTAGATCTAATCATAGATGCGAAAATTTGCCAGCAATTTTGTTGGCAATTCTAAAACGATGCTAGTCAAGAGCCATACACAATGCGTCAAATCACGTAAATGGGATCGAATATTTTGGGAGTTTTGCTGGAAGGTAGTATGCAAAATTCAATGGATTATCTAACTAAATTTAATTAAATACGAAAATTTGGTGACAATTTTGCTAAAAATTTGTAGGCAGTTTTGAGATGATATACTGTCTAGCTCCAATAAAAATTGCCATCGGCAACAATGTTTGATACAATCTGAAAAGTATCATTCAAAGTATATCTTTTGATGTTTTTTAAAATGATTAGGCTGTTATTCCTTGCAATAACGACTATCTCTATTGGATATTATGTTGCTTTAGCAGATAGCAAGAAGGAACAAAAATCAGAAGCGACAACTTATACTTCAGAAAAACAAAATGTTACGAAGAGGGTCGCCTATAAACGCAAATTTAATGGAGGAATTTTGCTTTTAACTGCAGAAGAAATTGTGTTAAGTACGAAGGAAAAATTGGTGCTTTCGGAAATTAAAGCTAACTTTAGCAAGGGCAATAAGAATATAACAGTTGAGTGCAATACATGCAATCTCGATTTAAAAGAGAAGAAAGCTTATCTTCATGATAATGTTATAATCAAGTCGATGGATATGACTTGTTGCACCGAAGGTGCCTTGGTAGATTTTATAGCCCAAACAATCACTGGGAACGAAAAGGTGACAGGCACAGGCGCTAGGGGAAGCTTTATTTCAAATGGTTTTTCAGTAGATAAAGAGGGTGTTATAAAACTGAAAAATATCACAGTAAAAGGAAAGAAATGATTGCGATTTGTCTTTTTGTAATTGCAATTTCCTCAATATCTGCAAGTGCTTTCGATATGAGGGCAGATGAGGCTCAATTTGATACTAAGCGAAAGGTTTATCATTTAGCGGGTAATGTTACAGCAAAGTTGAATGGCAAAACATTTATAGCGGACAAGATTGTAATTTACATGAATGAGAATGGAAAAGATGCGAAGCGAGTGATTGCGACCGGGAATGTGTGCTACAGGGATAAGAAAATTTCAGTAACTGCAAAAAGTTGTGAAAGCAATATGTTTTTAGTGACTTTCTTAAAAGATGTCGTAATTGAGGGAAAGGATTATGGCATTTTAAAAGCGGATCGGATAGTTTATCAGTTCAAATCTGGGATTGTGAATATAACATCAAAAAATCGGGTAAAATTTATACTGGACAATGGCATTGAGTCAAAACTGATAAAGAAAAAATGATATTAGAGGTAGACAATATAAGAAAGTCTTATAAGAATAGGGTGGTTTTAAACAGTGTTAGCTTAACGTTTAACACCGCCGAAATCGTTGGAATTTTGGGAGCGAATGGGGCTGGAAAGACCACGTTATTTTCTATACTTTCTGGAATGATTAAACCAGATGGTGGAGAGATCAAATTATCTGGACGAGATATTACTTATACCAGGCTACACAAACGAGCAAATATCGGGATAGTATATCTTCCACAGGATGCTTCAATTTTTCGTGGTTTATCCGTTGAAGATAACATAAAGGCAATTTTAGAAATCACATATAAAGACGAAAAACAAATATCCGATAAATTGAACGAACTCTTAGAAGTTTTTGCTATCACACATTTGAGAAAATCGATGGCTTATGTTTTATCAGGTGGCGAACGCAGAAAGGTAGAAATAGCCAGAGCTTTAGCTACTTCTCCGGCTTTCTTGCTACTAGATGAACCTTTTTCCGGCGTTGATCCAATCTCAATTAGCGAAATAGTTGCAATTATGAAAAATTTGAAAAATTCGGGAATTGGGGTAATTGTCACAGATCATAATGCTCGTGAAACTTTGCAAGTAATCGATAGGGGATACATTATGGCAAATGGACAAATCTTAGTAAGCGGGACATCAGAGGAAATTGCCAATAATGAGCAAGCTAGAAAAATGTATCTGGGTGCGACATTCCAGTTCTAGCTTTTCTCATTGCAAATTTTCATCATTCAAATTGAATAAAGCAGATCTATAGACTTTTTTCAAAGATGTTTTTGCTTTTCTAAAATTTTGGCAAATACTAAGCAAAAATAGTCATTTATTAAACGGCGATGATAGAAAGAGTGACATCATATCAAGTGCCGTTGAATAATAGATTGTTATTCAGTACTTTCTAAGTATACTTTCGGTCGTATCATTTTTTTTGGTTATATATTTTGTTTGTAACATATATTTGCTTTCACTTTATTAATATGTTTTGTGTAAATTTATTTCCAAAACGTGGAATGGGTGAACCCCCTCGTACAAGTTCAAACAGATGTGAGACAAAAAGGGGCTTCCTGGATTATATATAGAATATATACTACAACGCGGAATGTAGACAATAGATGTTGCATTTTTGCAGAAAGTTCATGAGTTCATGATGCGCTTCGACGATAGTATCTTCGGACAGTTCAGTGTAAAATTCCTCTCTGACCGCCCGGTTACTGCGTTCGATTTGGTCGTTGTATGTCGGTTTTG
>CADBWU010000056.1 GCA_902798535.1 uncultured Pseudomonadota bacterium | reverse complement strand
TTTAATTCTTGGAACGTTCTGCTATTTTGCCAATCATGTATACAATATAATTTTCGATACGGATAGATGCGGTGGAGCTGAAATTAGCATATGTATATGTTCTGGGCTCACATTTCCACTGATTATATCGACGTAATTCGCTGAGCAGATTTCCCGTATTACTTCCATACATCTTTCAGCAATATTACCGTACAACACTCTGTACCTATACTTTGTATAGAATACTATGTGAACTTCTTCTGTATGTTATACCTCCCATTATACTGAAGTGTTCGCCTAAAGGCGAGGGTTTTCACCCATCCCACGTTTTGGAAATAAATCACGGGCATCAATGCCCTCCTATTTTTAATAGTACCACATCTTAAATTAAGATGTATATATTCACTCAAGATATCGCCTGAAAATCCCGGTTATCCTTAGCACCACAACACATAATCACGTATTTGCATAAGCCAAAGTCTCCTTTCTTAAATCAATCATCAACAATTTAATTCTGGATGCTTTGCTTTCCACTCGCTCACCTTAAATCGCACTAGCCATTCTCAAGCCAAATTTTATCTCATTTGTTATGAACTTATACACTCTCAAAATAATATTTGAACATCTGAATTAAATAAGATAAAATTAAGAAGACGTCAATATTTTTCTATGTTTTGTGTGTTGCAAAGTATGCGGATAGCTGGTGGTTGCCAGCTAAAAGGCGAAATAGAAATCAGCGGAGCTAAAAATTTAGCATTGCCGGCTGTGGTCGCGACAATTCTTACTGAGGAACCGGTAACATTGAGAAATGTTCCAAATTTAGCTGATGTAAAATCGCTGTTGGAACTATTAGATTGCTTTGGAACTGAAATAAATTATAAAGATACACACACAATAACTTTGTCCACACGCAATATAAAATCAACGCTTGCTCCGTATGACTTTGTCAGAAAAATGCGTGCATCGATTTTGTCTTTGGGCGCACTGATAGCAAGGTACAAGAAGGCGACCGTATCGCTTCCAGGAGGTTGCGCGATTGGTGCTCGTGGCGTTGATTTGCACATAAAAGCGTTGGAAGCCTTAGGTGCACATATTGATATAAAGAATGGATATATCGAGGCAGAAGCCCCAAAGGGGTTGGTTGGTTGCGATATAACATTTCCAATGACTACTGTCACTGGAACCGAGAATATACTGATGGCCGCAGTTTTGGCAAAAGGGATAACGCGACTTATAAATGCAGCTATGGAGCCAGAAGTTGAGGCGTTTTGCGAACTTTTAAACAAAATGGGAGCGAGGATTACGGGGGCGGGGACCTCAGTTATTACGATAGAAGGAGTGGATAGCCTTCATGGGACTGAATATAAAATAATTCCAGACAGAATCGAGGCTGGAACTTATGCTATAGCAACGGCTATAACTAATGGCAAAGTTTTGCTGAAGAATTGCGAATATGAGCATTTGGCATCTTTTTTTGAGACGCTGAATTTAGTCGGTATATCATGCGAACAAAAGGAGAATGGTGTTTTGATATCTTGCAACGCAGAAGAAATTCATCCTGTTTCGATACAGACTGCTCCGTACCCTGGATTTCCAACGGATTTGCAAGCGCAGTATACGGTGTTGATGTCACTTGCCAATGGTGGTTCATCAATAACGGAAAATATATTTGAAAATAGATTTATGCACATTCCTGAACTGGCTAGGATGGGGGCAGATATTACTATTCATGGTAAAACAGCTATCGTCAATGGCGTCAAAAAATTGGCCGGAGCGCAGGTTATGGCAACAGATTTACGTGCCTCTGTTTCGCTTGTGATTGCAGGGCTTGTCGCAGAAGGCGAAACTGTCGTAAATCGGCTGTATCACTTGGATCGTGGTTATGAGAATTTGGAAGAAAAACTCAATAACTGCGGAGCAAATGTCGAAAGGTTTGAGGTGTAGGGAACTTTATGTCATTTTTCAGGAAGTTAAAATCGATATTCCAAAAACTCACTTCAAGTAGAACTAATGAGGAGCTGGAGGAAATTCTGATAGAGGCTGATTTTGGAGTTAAATTAGCGACAGAAATAACGAAAGAGATAGGTTCTGAGAAAGATATTACAGTAGCTTTAAAAAATAAGATAGAAGCTATAATTTCGCCGTTAATATGTGAGATAAAAATTAACTCAGATAAACATCCATTTGTGATTATCTTAGAGGGAGTTAATGGGAGCGGAAAAACAACAACTGTTGCGAAATTAGCATATCGATTTCAACAAATAGGCTTATCTGTAGATATCGTCGCCTGCGACACATTCAGGGTAGCTGCAACTGAGCAACTTGAAGTTTGGGCAAAAAAACTAAATTGCAAAATTTTCTGCGGGAATTCTAAACCAGAGAAGCCAAGAGAGCCGGCAAGCTTGGCTTATGAGGCATTAAGCAATTCAAAAAGCGATGTTTTAATAATCGATACCGCAGGAAGATTGCAGAATAATGCAAACCTTATGAATGAGCTTGCAAAAATACATCGTGTTTTGAAAAAGATTGATGATACGTCACCTCATGAAACTGTCCTTGTTTTAGATGCAACAACTGGGCAAAATATGGTTGAACAAGTTAAGGAATTACAGAAAATACATTCGATTACTGGTCTTATACTAAATAAGATTGATGGCAATGCCAAAGGTGGTGCGCTGATATGCGTGGCTAATGAGTTTAAACTTTCCATATACGGTGTCGGAATTGGTGAAACTGAAAAAGA
>CADBWU010000055.1 GCA_902798535.1 uncultured Pseudomonadota bacterium | reverse complement strand
AAATTGAAGTAATTGTATCTTGCTGTAAATATTTGTAATTTATCCTATTTTCATGGTCGTGTCATCTGATTTTAGATGTTAGTTTCGCAATTACCTATATAGATTATATATCAAAATCCTTGAGAACGGGATGTCAATTTTTATTGTACAACATCAGAAATAGTGGTACGCTTATTTTTTTACATAGTTGTCTTTTCGTTGACCAATATTTTATTTGGTTATAAAAGCGGAGGACAGATTTTATACTAAACTGCCTAATTGATAGAATTAAAAGCGTTCACTTTGCTATTATTGACTTAAAGAGAAAAATCAAATATAATATAGTAAAGTGCCCAATCGTTGACTTGATTAGGGGCGATTAAATAGAGGTGAAGATATGCTTCAGAATAAAGATATTGAGACACTGAGAATGTTGTTTAGCAGTCATAATTATGTTATGACTACTGCTGAACTTACAGCTTCAAAGTTATACTATGCAGATATAAAACAACTTTTAGATGAAGGATTGATTGAAAGAGTCAGGCGAGGTTACTATCACTGGACTCAAGATTATGGAGAAAGTGAAGTTGTCATTATCAATCGATTGTTTCCCGATGCGGTGCTCTGTATGGAGACTGCCCTATTCTATTATAGATACAGTGACAGAAATCCTGCCGAATGGAACTTTGCAATAGATAAAAATGTCTCTAAGCGGCGAACAAAAATCGATTATCCGTTTATAAAGGCATATCGTGTAGAGTCAGAGTTGGTTACGCTGGGCGAAACCGAAGGTGAAATTGATTTCCACAAAGTCCGCATTTATGACCGTGACCGTACTATTTGCGATGTGCTGCGAAATATGAACAAGATAGATAAGGAGGTTTTTAATAAAGCAGTACAAGGCTATGTTAAGGACCCGAAAAAGAATATACCGAATCTTATAGAATATGCGAAAGCTTTGCGTGTTCAAACGCGTGTAAAAGAATTGATTGGAGTGTGGTTGTAATGGCAGATATAGCAGCTTCCGTTCTGGCAAAGCTGAGAAATAAAGCAAAAGCTTCTGGTATCAGTTACCAGCAATGTTTGCAGCTTTTTGTGCAGGAAGAATTTTTGAGAAAGTTATCAAAATCTGGGTGTGAGGATACGCTTATACTCAAAGGTGGATTGTTCATTTATACTTTAACTAATTTTGAAAGTAGAGCAACAATTGATGTCGATTTCTTGCTCCGTGGATACTCTAATACAATAGATGATGTAAAAGAGTTGATTTGTAAAATCATCGACACGCCGACTGGTAACGATTATATAGAAATGCGAGCAAAAGGCTTTGAAGAGATTTCTCCGCAAAGAAAATATCACGGTATCAGTACACAAATTATTGCTCAAATAAAAAATGTGCGTGTGCCGTTTAATGTTGATATAGGAGTGGGCGATATTATAGTCCCCCGTGCCGAAGAACGCACAATCAACACTCAGCTTCCAGATTTTGAAGCACCTGTAATCAAAACTTATTCCCTTGAAAGCACCATTGCCGAGAAGTTTGATGCCATACTGCAACGCTTTGAACTGACAGGCAGGATGAAAGATTTTTATGACATCTATTATCTTTCAAGGACATTCGATTTTGAGGGTGCAAAATTACAGGCAGCTATATTTGAAACCTTACAGCGGCGTGGCACTCCCTATGACAGAGATAGTTTTAAGCGTGTTGTTGCACTTGCCGATGATGAAGATATGCAGAAGCGTTGGAAATTCTTTTTGAAAACCATAAAAGATAACACACTTGAATTTCCATTTGTCATTGAAGAAATCCAGACTTTTCTTGAGCCTGTGTTTGATACGATAGTGAATGAGAAAGAGTGGCAAAACATATGGAAAGGCAATGCGAAAAAATGGTCAAATCTGAAGGGAGGTATTGACCGTGACAAGAGCAGTTAATGATGCAACATTGCAAAAAGCTGGTGATATATACCAGTATCTAATAGCTTTAAGAGATTGCTTCGAATTGAACGATGGCGATACTCTGCAAATTGAGACAAATGGTGATGTGAGCATTATAAATGATGTGGGTGGTCGCTTTCAGAGAGAAGTAAAACATCATTTTGGGAATACATCTATTTCGGATAGAGATATAGATTTTTGGAAGACACTTGCAAATTGGTATGTAGACTATGAGCGTGTAAAAAACTTTTCCAATTATATACTCAGTACTACAGCTACAATAAAAAGTGATTCTCCGTTTCATAGTTGGAATAATATAAAAAAGACTGAGAAATTAAAATGCTTAAAAGACATAGGAGCTACCTCTAAGAAAACTGAAGAAACATTCAGGAATCAATATAATAGAATTTTCGGTGACTCTTATGACGAAAGTCGCCTTTTGGAAATATTAGATAAATTTACGATTGAAGCTGCAAAAACTTCAATA
Source organism: uncultured Pseudomonadota bacterium (assembly GCA_902798535.1). GTDB lineage: Bacteria > Pseudomonadota > Alphaproteobacteria > RUG11792 > RUG11792 > RUG11420. Next base: position 386 of record CADBWU010000055.1, on the reverse strand, counting down.
GACGGTATATCGAATGAATTTTCTAAATATGTAGGTCACATTCCTTCCGAAAATAGAGACGGATATATAGGTGCTTTGCTTGGCGAAATATTAATAAAAGTTAAGGAACCCCCGCATAAATGGGAGGTGACCAAGTCAGCATTTGATGAAATTCTACAGATACAATCAGCAGCATATGGAACAAAAGGAACTGCGCCACTTCCAAACGAGTACGCAAAAGCAGTTGTTCCTAAAGACAAAATTACTACACTAGAACAGAAAAAATTTGTTGCTTCTATTCGTGAGATTAAGTAGTGTCTGCTGAATAACAGAAAATCCCTGTAATTACTGACTTTCAGCCAGTTTTGTGGTAAAATAAATGCAAGGTTTTTGTTCAAATCAAAACT
>CADBWU010000054.1 GCA_902798535.1 uncultured Pseudomonadota bacterium | reverse complement strand
TCCAAGCTGCTTAAGATCTGAATATTGACAACTGAATAACTGCCAGGTATTGAATTTTCAAGGTGCATAGCTAAAATCTATGTGCGAAGTTTGAGTTACATACTTTTCATTTACCGGCCAAGCAGCTGCATATACTTCATACTGGTCAAGCGGAGTACCTTTTGAATTAATTCTATCAAAAATATCTGGCAGATTGCTTTCATCCCCCGTATAAACAATAACCGGAATTACCGTACTGGCAATTTTATCATATAAATCCTGCCTTTCTTCAAAGAACTGAGATATCATTTCTATTAGGCTTTCGATAGGTTCATATCCTACACCAAAATAATCTACTATTTCTTTTGCAACAGAAAAATATTGCAAATTTTTAAACGTCTTTTGCTTCTTTATGAAATTGGTAAGAATGGTACGAATAGTTCCGTAATCAGATTTACCATCTTGTTTAAGCAATTTTAACACGCTGGCACAAAACTCATCAGAAATACTATCATCATAAAAGAATTCTGTTGGATTCGTCATATATTTTTTAATACTATTCCCTCGTTGTAAACCATCCACTAAAATATATGTACGCTTGTTATCCTCAAACGTCTCATAAAAAAGCATAGTTCCAACAGGATATCCCTTAATTAATGAATCAATAAACACCTGCTCTTGCTTCTTACTCCAACGTTTTCCTCTCTGGAACATAGGAACAACAATTCTCTTATTATCTTTGTTCATATCTTGAAGTGCAGAAGACAAGTCCTGCAATGTCCAATTTTCGCAAATACAACCTGCCATATCCTTTCACCATCCTTAGTACATGTAATATCTTCTACAATATTTATATGAAATAAACCAATTTATCAACTCAACCCTATATGTGTTAATCCTGTCAACTCAATCCTATAATCCAACCTACTTGGATATGTTTGGTTCTAAATACTAAGCAAGAAAATGTAAAATCGCCTTGTTCGGAAATCCCCCTATTCCAAGCCTTTTCACGCCCTATTTATCAACCCTTGACATCAACACGACACTCTCCACATGTGGCGTGTTCGTTAAAGGAACAGTTATTTGCTAACTCGTCCTCGCAAAACGAACAGTTTTTGAATTCGTCATTTAACAAGAATTTTTCTGTGTCCATCTTCAACACCTCCTTGTTAAATTGTAGTTTATTTGGTCAGGAGCTTAACGCTCCCAACCAAACAACATTCAAAATCATTAACCAGCCTTTTTTGCCTTAAAGCGATTCTTTGCATCTGGGATATAGCGGTCCTCCACACCTTTTAAAACAAAGGTCAGTTTATAAGGATCCACCGTTTCATCTTCGTTCATCCCACCTACAACAATGTGATCGACAATGCTTTCAAATACCACTCGGTCAAACTTATCAAGGAACTCTGCATTGGCTAATTCCGCGCGTAACTTTTTCATACGCTTTTCAATGTTTTTCAAAACTGCTACACTCTCTTCAAAAATGTGTTGTTCGTTGATGGCTTTTGCTAATTTTGCCTCGATTTCATCACACTTTTGCTGATAAACTTCTTCGGTTATTTTATCATCTAACAACATATCTGTCAATTTGCTCCGCTTTGTCTCTAGTGATGAAATTTCCTTATTGATCTTCTTTAATTTATCAACACTTGTATCTGAAGAAAAAGTTTCTTCTAGAGATTTCAATACAGATTCTAAAACATCATCAAAGTTTCCTGCCAACAAGCCGAACATTTCCAAAAAAGCATTTTCAATAATTGCCTCATCTATAGATTTACTATGAGGGCAATTCTCTATTCCCAGATTCGCAGCAGTTCTACACTTCCAAACTGGCTTTAGTGTTTTGGATGTCTGATTATGAGATCGCCTTGTGAGATTACGACCACAAAAGGCACATTGACACATACCACTAAATGCGTACTTTCTACTATACTTTGTTCTTGTATCCGCATTCGCATTTTCGTTGGTACGATATCGACTTTTCATAATCTCTTGAACCTTTTCCCATTGCTCTTCCGAGACAATCGCCTCATGGTGATTCTTCGTGTAATACATCTCTTCCTCGCCATGATTATCCAATCGTCGCTTAGAAATGGGATCTACCGTAATGGTTTTTCCCTGTAACAAATCACCCTTATACTTTTCGTTTTTAAGAATTCCTCTGACACCGCTATCCGTCCATTTCACGACGCCCTTCTTGTTACGTTTTCCCAAACGAACCAATTCTTTTGCTATCGTATAAGCACCATAGCCTTCCACATATCGGTCATAAATATAGCGAACAATTTCTGCTTCTTCCTCATTTACTGTGATGCTCTTATCTTCAGGGTGATAATCATATCCAAGACAACCATTAAAGCCCATCATCTCTCCACGTTTCATTTTCATCTTTACGCCAAGCTTAACGTTTGCGGATATAGACTCAACCTCATTTTGTGCCAAAGTCGAAAGCAATGCTAGTTGCATTTCACTTTCCATTGTTGAAGTGTTAATATTTTCTTTTTCGAAAATAACCACTACACCATTTTCCTTTAGCAAGCGAACATATTGAAGCGTATCCACAAGATTTCTCGAAAATCTGGAAATGGATTTGGTTAATACGATATCAATCAACCCATTCATGCAATCATCAATCATTTTAAGGAAACCATCTCGCTTTTCTGCTAAGGTTCCCGTGATTGCCTCATCCGCATAAATGTCAACCAATGCCCAATCCTTATTCTGTGATATCTTATCTTGATAATACTCCTTTTGAGATTGGAAACTTTTAGGCGTTTGCGAAACGCCACAAGCCGCATAAATACGGCATATTTTTTGTTACAAAATAAAAATATCTCCTCACGGGTTATGGTATAATAGAATTGCC
>CADBWU010000053.1 GCA_902798535.1 uncultured Pseudomonadota bacterium | reverse complement strand
AAGACGTGGAATTTGCTTTTAACGGATGTTGCAAATGATAATTTTTGCATTTCAAAAGATTATTTTCATAAGATAAACAAATGTATTGCTAAAAATGAAACTATATATTCAGGTAGATTTAGGAATGGTTCGGTTGGAATCGCCGGAACATTGATTTACCAGGCACCAAACCACAAGGACTTAGACACAATTTTTGAGCATGAATTGCCAATGATTTTGGCAGATTTTCCCCCAATAGAACAAGCTATCAGGCTATTTTTGTGGGCAACGTTAAATCAATTTTATTGGGATGGAAACAAACGTACGGCACGCATTGTAGCCAATGGAATTTTGCTTAGTGCTGGAATTGGTGTTTTTAATATTTCGGCAAGAGACATTCTGGAGTTTAATACACTGATGACATATTTTTATGATACTTTAAACGCCGATGAAATCGTGAAATTTTTAGCACAAAAAGCTATATCACAATGTGATATATAATTGCTTTAATTCTGGAATAGTTTTTTGAACATCTCCTATAACCATATAGTCCTGTTTTCCTAAATATTCTAGATTTTTATCAAGGGTAAACGCGATTATTGAGCCATTTGGATTTAAAGCTTTGTAGTTTTTTAGTAAGCCACTTTGATCGGCAGACATTCCTATCACAATAAGATATTGTGCTTCATTTAGCAGTTTTTTTACTTCATCTTTACCAAATTCCAGTCTTGTTATCACTCTCGTTCCAGTTTTCTGATGCAACTGATCGAGATTTTCAGTTAATACAGGAGATTTTGCAACCTCTGCTATAGCAATATGCGCCTGTGTCGGGCATGTATTTTTACATGCTTTAAAAAAGTCATCCGCAATTTTTATGTATTTTTCCGGTGATTTTATGATATTGTTGGCGAATTTTATGTAAAATCGGCTGTCTTGACAATTGCTATCAACTATTCCCAGTTGAGATTCAAGCTTTTGCATATCGGGAACGGCCGCAGCTGAAATACCAGCACCTGTATAAAATATGACACTGGCATTTTTTATCAGATTAAAAGCATTTTTAACTGAAATTATCTTTGCTTCATTTTTTGCATATTTCAATTGAGAATATTGAACTGTATCCGACTTTTCTGGAAACGTTTTCCCGATCAAATACCAATATTTTCCATTTCGAAATTCAAGCTTATTGCGCTCTTCATTATTCAATGAGCATCGTAACTTTTCACTTATACCTAACGCCAACTCAGTTTCACTATTATCTGAGTAAAGAAGGTGAAATGAGATGTCCTCTATTTCCCATGTCATCGCAAATTCAGAATGCGATTGCGTTATAAAACAAGCGCAAATGAAAAACTTATAAAGTTTCATATGTAAAGGTCATAGCATTACTCCGGCATTCTCCAACTTATAATATCACACGAAAGCATAAATAGGAAAGGCAGGTTTTTACTGCGACTCTTTATGACAACAGTGTTTAATATCTATCACTTTCTCAGCAAAACGCAACTCATTGGTGAATGATTCATCATATAACAGATTTTTGATATTTCGTCATCGTTGCAATTGAAAAGAACTTTGATCTCACTATCTTTTTTATACAAATCTAACGTAACTAAGCATCCAATGACTCCATTGTTGCAGGTGCCCACAAAAATATCGATTTCATTCCCATCCTGTGATTGAGTTCCTCTTATATATCCATAATCTACCATATACACAAAATCTGGATATTTTGGATGACATGTGCCGGATTTTCTTTCGATAAAAACCCCATTTTCGGCTATTAATTTCTCGAGATTATCGAAAAACTTGGTTTTATGTATCATATAAGCAATGTTTTATCACATTTGAGATTCCCTTAAATTCTGACACATTCCTTTTAGTACAACAAATTGTGTAAATTTCGTGTGTAACTTTATCCACAAATGCACATGCTATATTTTTTCTAACACCAAAAATGTTCGGCACCAACATTGTTGGAACCGGCATTGCCGGGAAATAAATCTGGAGATAACTCACCGAGTTATCCTAGATTTATTCTGAACAATGTTGGTTCTGAACCTCCTGAAAAATTCTCCACAAAAGCGATAGGAAATGTGATACAATGTCTCGCGTGATTATTTTGGTTCCTCTTAATTGGAGGAAAGTAATGTTAAATAAAAATAAGTATTCGGGGAGGGGCTATATTTTAGCAATATTATAGATATTGCTAACGCCACTCCGAATACAACGAAAAAATCAAATCAAATACAGAAAATTACATACATATTGAGCCTATTTTTAGTCACACAAACTGAAGTAAAAGCAAGTGAAGAGTTCGTACAATGCATGAAAACAGCAGATGTTTCATTTGATGTCCAGAAAGTCAAAACTGGTCTGACATTGGTCGGCAAGGAGAAAGGTGCAACAAAGTTCAGCTACACTATCTCGAATTTCAGCGATTTCACGGAGTATACCGATGGCAATTTCGCGGCGATGCGCTTGGAAAATGAGATCCGCTGGCGGTATATGGATCCGTATGATCATTTTTATGAAATTTCCGTGAAATCGAACGGCGACATGGAAATGCTGGATTCGCTACAGACGAACACTGTGGATAAAACGTTCGCATTTAGAACGCCAGGGACGCTGAAAAACCACGGCAGCCAGGCGTTTTACGAGCTGTGTTTTAGCGCAAATCAATTTCACAATTACGGAACAATTCAGATGTGGACATACCATTTTTTTCACGATTACAGTTTCAACGCTGGCGTATTAAAATCGGACGCAAAGCCGACTGGCATAGCCGATTTGCGGACGGACGCGCTGAAAAACTCGACAGCGAAGCCGAATTATCGGTATGGCATTATTGACAATTACGGTCTGGAAATCGTCAGCGGAACCTTGCGAATTCAGGGTGGGTTGAGTTATATTGAGCACGGTGAAGGTGTGTTTGAAAACCTACAGATGAGCGGTGGCGACATCGTGGTAAATAATGGAAGCACGAATATTTCCGGTAAACTAACGGGTACTATACA
>CADBWU010000052.1 GCA_902798535.1 uncultured Pseudomonadota bacterium | reverse complement strand
AACTTGAGAAAGAGCTAGGTATAAACGGATAACAATCAAACTTTCAATCTAGAAATGCATATCACAAAATGCCGTGATATGCATCGTTTTTGCTAAATAAAATAACTTTATCAATATACACTTTGAGGATAAGAAGGAGAAAGGAAATTGAAATTTATTATTTTAAATAGTGTGTTTTGCACATATACTGGATACATCTGTATTGGTTTTGGATAACATATGTCGAAACAGGAAAATCAAACCTTAGGCCCAAAAATAGTTGTAATCGGTGTAGGTGGAGCAGGTGGAAATGCAGTTAATAATATGATACGCGCCAATTTAGAGGGGGTCACATTCCTTGTTGCTAACACTGACGCTCAAGCCTTAACACAATCTTTGACTGAAGAAGGGCAAAGATTACAGCTTGGATTATCTATAACCCAAGGATTGGGAGCGGGCTCGAAACCTGAAGTGGGTAAGGCTGCTGCCGAGGAATCTGCTGAAGATATTTTAAAATATATTGAAGGCGCAAATATGGTTTTTATCACCGCAGGTATGGGAGGAGGAACAGGAACAGGCGCTGCGCCGGTTATTGCTAAGATAGCTAGAGAGGCAGGAATCTTGACAGTTGGTGTTGTAACTCGTCCATTTTTATTTGAAGGTTCCCATAGGGCAAAATCAGCTGATGGAGGAATTGAAGAACTTCAGCAATACGTTGACACGCTGTTAGTTATTCCAAACCAAAACTTATTCCGATTGGCAAATGAAGGCACGACATTTGCAGATGCTTTCAAGATGGCGGATAATGTGCTTTATTCTGGGGTCAGAGGTGTGACTGATCTAATGATCATGCCAGGACTTATAAATCTTGATTTTGCTGATATACGCGCAGTTATGAGCGAAATGGGTAAAGCCATGATGGGCACTGGCGAAGCTGAAGGCGAACGGAGAGCACTTGATGCAGCCGAGGCAGCAATTTCGAATCCGCTCTTGGATGATGTTTCCTTGCAAGGGGCACGCGGCATTTTGATAAATATAACTGGCGGATATGATATGACGCTGTATGAAGTCGATGAAGCCGCCAATCGCATCAGGGAGGAAGTCGATTCTGATGCAAATATCATATTTGGTTCAACATTTGATGATAGGCTGAACGGGAAAATACGCGTTTCTGTTGTGGCAACTGGAATAGGCGCACTTCCAGATAACCCATTTAAAAACAGAGATGTTTCGGGAATGATTGGCTTGAACAAACATGACGCACAAAATAAGTCGTTCAATGAAATATCGATACAAATCAGTGATACAGCTATGGAACAACAAAAATCTGACGAGACAACATCTGAGGCGAAATACGAACCCGATGCATATGATGACAGGTATAAGGAGATGCCAGAAGAGGAAGAGAAACGACGCCCTATGTCATTCTTCGAGCGATTCTCAAGGAACCGTCGCAGAACGCCAGAAGCTAAAGATAGAGAGAAAAAAGTTGAGGTTGTTCATGAACCTAATGACTATGCTCCAAAATCTGATAGTTCAGATGAACTAGACATTCCGGCTTGCTTCAGAAAGAGGCGTTAATTGTATAACTTATTTACTGATACCCCTGCTATTTTTATAGTTGCGATAGCTGGGGTTTTTGCAATCGGTGCCTTAGTAATTTCGAAATTTTGCTCATTTGCGCATAAAGATATAAAAACACAACAATATTCAGCATACGAATGTGGATTTGACGCTGTTCAGTTGGATGTTTTTGTTTCAGAGAAAAACTATGCCATTTCTGTGTATTTGCTTTTAGAACTATTGCTCTTTTGGCTATTGTCGTGCGTGACTGTTTTAAAAGACTATTTTATAAATATTTATGCAATCTTTTTGATTGGTTTTTTGATTTTAAGTGCAAGGTGCTTGTTTTATAAAACAGCACACAAATAATGCTTGATTGCATAATTCGTGTGCTTATATTTTTGTGGGAGCGAAAAAGAAGGGCGTATTGCATCTTTCTTAGTTCTCTGATGAAGGTGCAACAAGTCCCTCAAGAAGTTTGAAAACATATTGGTCTTGAGGAGTTAGTCTTTTTAAATAAACTTGACCACTTATCATTTCTTCATATGAAGATTTATCATCAGTAATACGACACGACGTCCTATTCATACTTGTAATATGCCACACATCAGAATCATTTATGAACGTTGGCTGATAACTAAATATCATTGGATTATCGGCAAACATTACAGTTTTAGCTGGGACGTATTTTAAGACCCTATTGTTTAACAAATATGTAGTGCGATTTTCGTCTAAAAAAAAGAATTTGTTGGTATTGCTGTCAAATGGAGATGTAACAAGCCTTGGCGCCCAGTCCTCTACTTTACTACCATTATTTGCAAATCGCAGTGCTGCATCTTTTATCGCATCCAGTACTCCTTTCATCCCAAGGGCATCAGCATATGCTGCAATATCACGACATGCGTTACTTATCATCTGCGAGACTGTCTTACTATCGTCTGCTACTTGCCCTTCAGTCTTTACTACTAGTGGTTTTTTATTCCAAATGCTTTTATATTGGGCACTCAAGGCTTTAAAGACGTTGTTTAATATGCCTGTATCTTCTTCACTAGAAAGATACCTAAAAACATAGTTATACAGTACAACTGCATTCCAATTTGCCGGGGTATATTGCAATGGATCAGTATCTTTAAATAGTATCAAATCATTAGCTCGTTTGTTTTCAAAGACCCCTTCCCCTGTTACACAATCGCCTACGGCTTTTCCAATTACCTTCACTATTGAATCCCAATAGCGCTCCTCCTTGATCCATGCGAATTTTTTATCAAGGTGCGGATAATTCATTATATTGTTAGCTTTAAATCTCCAGTAAATTTGATTTAACTGATTTCTTTGACTTTCCGCAACCGCCACATTCGAAGCAGAAATAGCTATAATTACAGTACTACCTAAGCCTAGCCCCCCCCCCCGGATAAACACTTCTTTTTAAACATTTCTATACACCTCTTAAAAAAAACATGGGCATCAACGCCCCTTCTATAAATATTCTAACATATTTTTCATGGCTATGCAAATTATTTTCAGCTAAAGACTATTCCGCCTGTCAAGGTCAGCAACCAGCGGTCGTTGACCGAA
>CADBWU010000051.1 GCA_902798535.1 uncultured Pseudomonadota bacterium | reverse complement strand
GAGATTACGATGATGAGTAACAGGGCGACAGAAACAGAGAAATCGATAAAGTCGGTGCTGTAAGATCGAAAAGACACTGCAAAAATTAGGGCAGGAAATACCCCCCTTTTTTTTACGAATTCTGCTTGCCCCAAAGTAGCTCTCATCTAGCTCAAAACATATTGTGTTCAAAAATACCAAATTCTTTGCTATTTTCTTTGAAAAGCCTAGTTAATACGTATTAATTGTGTTTCGATTTATGGACAAAATTTTAGCAATACTATCGTTACAAAAGCATTTCATAATTTTTTTACCTTGTAATCGCTCAAACGCTTGCATTTCACACTCTCTCACCACATCTCTTTCAAAGATGATAGTCAAGGGGCTTTGATGTTTTTTTTTGTTGTTGCACAATTTTCTTAACCTTTACTGGAGAGCTTTTAAAAATCAGTGCCACACTTCAATAATCCTATTGCGTCCCTTACCTCTGCCAAAGTTTGCTTGGCGACTTTCCGAGCTCGGGCTGAACCATCCATCAGTATGTCAATTACGGCATTGTCTGATATCTCTGCTCGTTTCTCGCGTATAGGCATAAGCAAGGCCTGAAGCGTATCATTTAGCAATGATTTTAGCGCCATATCACCAAGTCCCCCTTTTTGGTATTTCGATTTTAGTTCTTCTAATTCGGATTTGTCTTCGTAGAACGCATCCAGATAGGCGAAAACGACATTGCCCTCAACTTTACCTGGATCTGATACTTTTACATGATTCGGATCGGTGTACATACTATAAATCTTTTGCTTCAAAATGTCGCTAGGATCTGACATAAAAATAGCGTTATTGAGCGATTTACTAGCCTTTGCTCTTCCATCTATTCCCACTAATCTTCCGACTTTTCCAACCATTGCTTCTGCTTCCAGCAGAATATTTGTGTTATAGATGCGATTGAAACGACGTACGATCTCATTCGCAATTTCAATTAATGGCAATTGATCTTCGCCAACCGGAATTAATTGGGATTTAAAAGCTGTAATATCAGCTGTTTGACTGACTGGATATGCCAAAAACCCAGCGGGAATGGAATCTGAAAAACTTTTTTGTTGTAGTTCTGCTTTTACCGTCGGATTTCTTTCAAGTCTTGAGACGGAAATCAAATTCATGAAATACACAGTGAGCTCAAACAATTCCGGAATTAGCGATTGAATAAATAATGTACATTTTTCAGGGCTTATCCCAACTGATAAATAATCCTTAGCGACTTCAGTGACATTAGCGCGTACTTTCTCAGGATTGTCAAAATTATCAGATAACGCCTGCACATCGGCAATCATGATAAAGCAACGGTAATTATCTTGTAACTTTATCCTATTTCTTAAAGAACCCACATAGTGTCCCAGATGCAAGCACCCAGTTGGTCTGTCAGCCGTCAAAACGACCTTGTTTTCAATTGTCTCCATCAACAGATTTCATATCCTTTATAACTTCAGTAGCAGAAATATCATCATCTTCTTCATTTATATTTTGTTCCATTTCCTCAGGAAATTCGTCAAATCCCAAGAAAACTGGATTCTTATCATAATCAGATATCTCATCCATTGCGATTTTTGCCCTTTTCCGATTGGTCAATTCCGAAAGTTCAAACTTATTTCCGCAATTCGGACATATCAAAGATGTCTTTTGCATACTATAAAATGGCAACGCGCACGCTGGACAACTTACCTTTTTTCCCCACTCTAGTTTCATAACAAACCTAACATCATATCAGTATGGATTACACTACCACAAAGCGCTATGTTTTTCAAACATTGTATAAATTTACATTAAGTTAGGCACAGATAAAGAAGTCTTCAGCTTTCACCTAAAAATTTTTTTTGATTTAAGATGTCGTGAATTTTCCATAAAAACCAGATAAATATAGTTCTGATAATCCAAGAAAAGATTGGAGAGCAAACAGAGATTGCTAGTGAGCGTTTTCTAGACTCGACCATGTGCAACCTGTTTTTAGATATTAAATTCCGGAAAAATTGTTTTCAAATTAAATTGAACCAGGAACGCTCGCTGATGTTTTTAAAAAACACAACGTTTTTCTATAAAAAGCAAGGATTTCCGTAGTACTGATATATCAAAGGTAACTACCTCTTGTGTTGTTGCAACAGTTTAACATTTATGAACTTACGTAACTTTGATGTAGCAAATTTGCCTAATATACAGGGAATGTTCCACAGTTACAATAATCCGAAATTCCAAGATTTATGCGACGTGAAGACACTAAATGTGAGCGCTTTTTATATGGATATATGTTCGAATGTTGCGTCCATTATCCAAAAATTAAAAATATCTTGTGTCTTGAAAAAAACTAGGTATACGCAGTTAAGACTAAGTCTTTCGAATAGGAAGATAACAAACGCGATTGTGCTTCCGGTCTTTATGGGCAGAAATATATAATTTCTGTGGACTTTTTTAGTGAAGTTGCTATCATATAGGAAATGTGTCAGTGCGACGTAGTTTTGTTTGTTGAGTTTTTAGGATTTTGAAATGCAGGTAATTTTGTTAGAGAAAGTTGAAAGACTGGGGATTATTGGCGATGTAGTTGATGTAAAGCTTGGATTTGCGAGGAATTTTTTGTTACCTCAGAAAAAAGCACTGCGAGCCACAGAAGCTAACTTGGAGTATTTTAAAGCAAAGAAGACTGAGATTGAGGCGAATAATCAAAAGCTGAAAAATGAGGCAGAGAAGTTTGCTTCGAAAATTTCGCAGGTTTCACTTGTTTTGACCAGACAGGCAAGCGATTCTGGTTTCCTGTTTGGCTCTGTGCGCCCATCTGATATCGTGGAAGGACTAGCCGAGCAAGGGTACAAGATATCAAAAGGACAAGTGAGAATAGCCTCTCCAATCAAGGCTATAGGAACCTATCAAGTAGGAATTGTGTTGCATCCGGAAGTTGCTGTCAACATTTCTGTTAGAATTATGACTGCGCAAGAGCAGAACGTCGTCCAAGAGCCAGAAGAGGAAGAATAGTTTTTTAATTTTATCGAATAAGCCCACCGGATATATTTTTCGGTGGTTTTTGTTTATTTCCAAAACGTGGGATGGGTGAAAACCCTCGCCTTTAGGCGAACACTTCAGTATAATGGGAGGCATGACATATAGAAGAAGTTCGCATAGTGTA
>CADBWU010000050.1 GCA_902798535.1 uncultured Pseudomonadota bacterium | reverse complement strand
TGTATAAATCTTCCGGATGTTTTGATTTTTCGGGATTTTCTCCCCACAATCTCAGGGTACGCTTCCCCTCGTAAAAATGTCAAAAAATAAAAAGTCCCATAAGCATGAGACGCAGGATGGAACTTTTTATAGTATCGAGAAAAATACTATTTGTCGTCGCAGGGGTGCCAGAAGTAGTCCACCGGAATAAAGTATGGCTCGAAGTATTGTATAAGAGGAGTAAATCGCACATTAGGGGTGGCATGTCCTATGCACTTTATCATCATCTTGTCAATTTTATTACGCTCTTCACCTTTATTTCGGTAATACATTAGAGAAGAACTATATTTAAGTTCCATAAGTTTTGTGTCAAACTTTAGTTTAATAAATCCTTTCGATTGTAGGTATCCTTTGATCAGTGCGAAAACACGCTTATTCAAAACCCGCTCCATATCTTCTGGATACGGAACTTCCGGTAAAACACAAGCACCACAAATTCCCACGTTTGTATAGCGGTACTGTACCATCTCCCAGATCTTACACTCCTCCAACGCAGGTGCCAGTATTCCCAGTATTTCCCGTGGTGGCAACTTCCAAAATGGACGTGGCTCAAATTTTTCACCTTTATAAATATCAAGGTCGATTTTATGGTGCTCTGCTGCTAATTTGTAATCTTCATCAACTTTTTTCAGATTTAGTGTATCGAAATGATCTTGATATTTTTTTGCAAGTTCAATTCCATCCATCGCAAATGACTCGCCTTTCTGAATTTCTAATGTTTTTTTACTTTCCATTGCCTTGGGTTGCACGGCAATAGCTAAAGATACTGCTCCCCAAACCATAAACTTTTTGCTCAACATTTTGTTGTCTCTCTCAAACTATCCTGTTTTCAGTTTAGCAAGCATCAGAGCCCAAGATCACTAAAATTTGTTAAAACTTTATCCAAATTGTAACGCCAATCCAGCCTCTCTATTGCATCGAAGTTTTTTATTGTATACCTTGTGTGGAATATTCGTTGAGGCGTTATATATCCTGGGCAACCTTTTTTATATGCCTTGTATGCTTCGTATAAATTGGCATTCAATGGGTCATACTTCAGCCCATCTTTTGTTAAAAATTTACCAGAAATGCTGTATAATTCCTCATCGTCCGTCCAAAGTTTTTTTTAATTTCTCGTTGTCTCCATAAATATATCGAAGCACTCTTGTTTCATTGCCTTGATAATTTCCTATCGTATAGTGAAACGCATGTAGCAATTCGTGAAAAAGATAAGAATCTGCTTCGTATGGATTACACGGAAATATCTTGTTGTTTAAATATGCAATCATGCCTGCTTCTTCGAGCTTATCCAGGTTTAGATATATACAAAATTCGTTCGGCACAAATCCGAAATAGTGTTCTTTACCATCTTTTGCAGAAATGTATGATTGCAAACTTATTTTTAATTTCGGTTGTGGCACATTTTGCCAGGCTTGATAGAAAAGTTTTAGTGTACTGCCTCCTATCAGATTTTTTGACATTTGTTCTAAAAACAACAATATTTTGTTCTGATTATCAATATACTTTATAAATTCGTTTAGTTTATCCTTTATATCGATATTAAGCCAATCTTCATTCATATACTGCTTATATGGCAGATGGTGATCGTGTAGCAACTCCTCAACATTATTCGCGACGCTACTATGCGCATTTTCCACAAGTGAAATGCTTGGTATAGCTAAAGATACTAAAATTTTATTTTTCATAATTTCTCTCCAATAAAAAAATATTGATTATATATCCGGGTAAAACGCTACTTTATGAGCGTTTGTGTATAAATCTTCCGGATGTTTTGATTTTTCGGGATTTCCTCCCCGCAATCTCAGGGTACGCTTCCCCTCGTAAAAATGTCAAAAAATAAAAAGTCCCATATACGATGCGCGATGGAACTTTTTGTATAATGTGCTGAGAATTGTTAAAAATATAAGTACGGCAAAACGTACTCGTAAAGTGGCAGCCTGCGGTCCTTAGCTCCTGGTTCTGAAAGTGGGGTTTTAGCTCCGTAGTAATTGTGCAGTGATTCTTGATAGTCGTACCAGTTTACGGGTGGCAATCCTTGCTTCTTCATCCATGTATCGATGATATCAAAAGCATCCTGCTCGAAATAAAACTCGATAATTTCCGGGAAAGCGGGCGACGCCCTATCTTCGAAGTCGTATAATCGATCGGAACCATCTGGAAGAAAACAATACATAGCGCTACCAAAATTGATTATATCAATAATGTTATGCTTCTTTATCACCGGGAATAGTAAACGCATTATTTCCTCAATCGGCTGTTCCCAAAATTTCCGTGGTTGAAAATTGTCGCCACGCAAAGTCTCGATATCAACGCCATGCTCTTTGCCATACTTTCTATATTTTTCTTCAGCTCGTTTATCTTTAGCTTTTGCCTCACAGCTCTTCAGAAGCAACTTTTCGTAAAGTGGTCCACGATAGTACTCGGTTATTTCAAATGATATTTCCGATACAGCCTTCAATTCGCTTTTCGATTTGCATTCCATAGCCTCAGTGCTACTATGCAGAGCAACGATGCTCATCGCAATCAATGCTAATTTCTTCATAATTCTCTCCAAACGTTACTTATACATTCAGTATATTCCTCATTCGTCCTCCTCCTGCAACCATTCGGCCAAATTTAGGATAATATCATCGATTTTACACAAAACATCGTTCAGCGCGATATTTTTTGCTTGACAAAACTTGTACAAATCTGCGTATCCTTTGTGCGAAATTCTTTGATGAAAATCTGTTCGTGAATTGAACGTTTTGCAATATTTGCATACTTCATACATATTACTGTTTATCAGGTCGAAACGTATTTTACTTTGTTTCTTATCATAGTACCATCCTGTAATGTCGGAAAATTCCTCATCAGTCAGCGGTTTTTCAAATTTTCCCCAGATATTTTTTAGTTCATTATCACCGTAGAAATAATTCAGCGCATTTGTCTCTTTAGATTGGTTTCGTCCTATTAAATGATGAAAAGCGTGAACCAATTCATGAAACAAAACGCAGTCTAAAGGCTCCGGTGTCCCACAAATAACGTTTCGACCATCGTATCTTGCAAATTTTATATTCTGGTTATCCGGAAATACATAAATGACAAAATCTCTGCGACGGAAAAAATTTCTTTGCTTATCTTCTTTCGACAATTTCTCTACCTCCAATGAAAAATACTTACTATCCATCGACTTAAATTCACTTCTACTATTCCATATCCTTAAAGGGCTTAAATTGTCTCCATTATTTCGATTTATGTAGTATAGTTTAAGCATTAAATTGCCCACTGCGTTTTCGCAAATCGTGTGAAGCGCTTTCTCAATCTCTGGACAAATGTATTCAAATGTTGCTCGGTGATTTTTAAAATCAACTACATATTTTTTGATAATTGCCTTTGAATTCAGCCTCTGACATTCATCGATAATATCAGCTCCATAAATAGC
>CADBWU010000049.1 GCA_902798535.1 uncultured Pseudomonadota bacterium | reverse complement strand
ACATCTGGTTTAGCAAAAAGTGTCCTCGTGGGCATATCAAGATGGGATTACATAGAAACGCTCGACTTGTCTCAAAATAAACTCGGAGAAGATGCCGAGCAGTTATATTCGTGGATGTTTGACTCAATCTTTGGATGCGTGTCAGTTAAAAGGCTTATACTTTCCGATAATGGGTTTTCTGAAGAGTGGAAACGCAAAATAGTATCGTGTTTCGGAAAGTACACCTCTCTTGTCCTTTAGTTTTCTTTATCCACTTCTTTTGTTCTTTCAAGTATGTGGAAAGTAAATCGATCTTTTATTTTTGATGCAAAACCTTCTTCTTTTTTACTTTTTAGCGCATATTTAAATATGATATCTTTGTAATATTCGGTAAGATAATTCCCATTGCTTATTTCTTGCGTGTCCATACCGAGTCCAATAACGATATTCTGTATAAGACAAGCAACTTTGTAGTATGTATTATTGCTTGGGGTGGCTTTTTGCTCACCGAGCTTGGTCCGTTGATCCTCCGTAAGTTTGTCTGGACAAAATATGTTATAGAAATGCCTGATTATTATTCCCTCTTTGGATGCTATTTGTAGCAGAGACTTCTTGTAAGAATTTTTTTCCTTCAATACCTTGTTTATTTGCAAGTTGACATATTTACTACTAAAAGATTTTCCATCGTTGGTTACAGAATTTAAAAAATTAACTATACTATTCATAGTATGATTCCCCAATATTAAAGAAAAGTTTTCAAGTTTCTCTTTAGAATCAACATTTATTAGGTCACTTTCCATAAATTCTCGAAATGTTGGTCTATCAAAATATATATGAAATGATTTTATTTCGTTGTTTTGCGATGCAAATTGAGCGTAATCTTCGCAGCAGTTAGCTCTATGTATCGCTCCGGAGCACGGGGCCAAGTGTGTATAAATATGTACGACGGCATCCGCCCCATTGTGCGACAGCCCTTTATAAACTTCTATCGCCTTTGTTAAAAGCTGCTGTTCTGTGTGTCTCGCATTGTTTTTTAGTAGCTCTAGTGCTTCTAGTGCTGTTCTGTCTTCTTGTTCTTCATTTTTGGAAGAAATTTTTTTGTTAATTTCTTCCTGCTTGTCTATGACTTTATTATACGATCCTTTTGAGCCTTGATAAAATGCTGAATTTCTAAAATCATTCGCTATAAACGCTATTACCCCTCCCATTACGTTCCCGTCTTTATTTCCTTTCCCGCTTCCTACTGCCAGCGATCTCAGTTCTGGTGCCACGCTTACGTTGTCATTCAGCCCCGCAGTTTTTCCTTCAGCGTCTAATCGCTTCACTTGATCAGTAAACCACGCTACTTGAGTTTCCTCATCGTCTGCAAAATCATTATTGTTTTTTTGTGCTTTCTGTAATTCTGCAGTGGTCTTTTTGTCCAAAACTACCTCCGCATCAGTTTGTTGCACCAAAACACAACACGCCAATGGCACTAACATCAACCTTTTTAAATCCGTTACTTTTATCTCGTTGTTTAATAAAACATTTCACTTGAGATGCTATCAGCAAAAGGTTAGAAAATAGTTAATACACCTTTCCAACCAATGTTCAAGAATTCTTAAAACTATCGAGTTCAGAGACAATTTGTAAAATCTCGTTGGTTATTCTCATTTTGCTGATATTTAAATCTTGCTTTCAAATGCTTTTTGTACCTCTGAATAAATCTGTCTTGCCTTGCTGTTCTTGATACCTATTTCACTTGCTACCTTCAGTGCATCGTTTAAACCGGGAGCTTTCCCATTTCCGGCAACCATTGTTGCATGCTCTCCCATTATCCCATCTGATGGCACAAGGTCATATGCAGGGGAAAGTTTCCATCTGCCGTTGTCATATAAAAACGAAAAATTTTTGGAATGATCATCGCGATTTTGTCCAATAATATTAAAGCACATTAACCTAAATAATTTTTCAACTTCTCTATAATCTCTGGTAAGCAAGTACGTTGCTTTCAAAATATCTATGTAATCGAGACATGGAATTCTGTGACTGGCATTCAGTAATCCGCAAACCGAGAGCATGTGAATTTTCTCTACAGAAAAAGTTTTTGTGGACGGCTTTCTATCAAAACGTTTAACTCCAAAAAATTTACCATTAAACAATTTTGTTTCTGGCATATCTATTCCAGCTAACCGTGCTATTTCAGAATACTTGTCTTCAATGTTTCCAATATCAGTTGGATCGGATGACGAACGAAATTTGACTATCCAATCTGCATTGTCGTGCTTTATAAGTACTTTTGGTCTAGCACCTCCAGAAGAACCACCAAAATGCACCAACTCTTCGAGTTTGGTGCTTGGCTCTTCGTTTAAAATTTTCTCACACTCCTGAGCCAATTCATCCAAATCGTATTTGAATTCCTCATTAAATAATGTATTTTCCGGATAATACTCCAATGCTCCCATTCCTGATTTACCAACTATTGCAAGGCGATCAATAATAGATAGTTTGCTTGAAACAATACGCTTTTTTACAAGCATTCTATCAATCAAGAGCCGTCCCCATCCATCTGGTAGACTGTCATCGAAAACACCAAAATTACCGTTAAACGGTTCTTTGTCTGCTATAAAAACTTTCTTTTCTAAAGGTAATTTAAAAGGAGATATGGAAAATCCGCTTAATAACCACTGTGCATCATATTCAAACGCGCAAAGATTATCGTGTGTTTGAGCAAGTCTTCCAACATTTTGGTTTTTATATACTACATGCAAAATTTTATTTTTCATTTATTATCTCATCGATAGAATTGTAATTTTTTTTGGAAAACAGCTGATCGAAATCACCATCGCACTCCAATACAAACGCAATTTTTACGAGCGAGCATAGAGAAATATCGCCTTTTGTCTCAAATCGTTTTATTGAACCGTAGCTTACTCCCGATCTTTTCGCCAATTCTTGTTGCGATAAACCAAATCCCTTCCTACGTTTCTTCACATTGCGAACAATATTTTGCTGAGCAGATAACATATAATCCATAATATAGCATATAAGCCATAATTAGATATTATATTATCTATAATCAATCTTCAAGTGCAAAACATGTTGACGAGCTAAGTGTTCTCACAAGTTAAGAGTTTTGAGGACGATTTCCTGATGTGGGCAAATGAGGATGTTTGCTGTGCTCAAAATTTATACTCATAAATGAGGGGAAAAATGGTGATATTTGGGGTGGTGTCCCTTTTGTGTGTATACTTTTATCAAATTGCAACTATGAACCATACACATGTATACGTGTAACGCAATTAACTTCTTTGCGAGACCGTATCTAGATTCTTATATATCCACTTTCTATGTCCTATAGCCAGGATTGTTACGCATCGCAATTTCTCATTTATACGATAAATAATTCTAAAATCAGATATCCGAAGCCTGTAAAGCCCTTTGTAATGCTTGCCACTCAGAGCCCTGAAATCGTACGGACTCATGCTCAGGCGCTCTGTTATGGCTCGTTTAATTGCCTC
>CADBWU010000048.1 GCA_902798535.1 uncultured Pseudomonadota bacterium | reverse complement strand
ACACTATGCGAACTTCTTCTATATGTCATGCCTCCCATTATACTGAAGTGTTCGCCTAAAGGCGAGGGTTTTCACCCATCCCACGTTTTGGAAATAAATTTATGGTTTTGGGCTAGATAGCGCAGTCGATGCGCTCTGGGTGTTGATGATTGAATTGCAATTCCCAGAGCACATTGACAAGCTTTACAAGCACATAGACAGTTTACCCGTACAATTAAAGCAAATTTCAACAATACGAAAGTGATTAGCACGATTTATAGAAAGACAAGTTGCTGTTCAAAGGCGCTCAATATGGTATCTGCCATTCCTGCTTTTGTTATTTAATGAAAGGTTGCTTCAAATTTCCAAAATTGGGCTTATCGCTAACGTGAACTTCCTAAATAGATTGGTTGTAAAAAAAAACTAGGTAACATCATCTTGCCGATCAATTTTGAAAGTATTATAAAGAAATCACAAATCTTTTGATATTGTTGGCAATTTGTGATAAGATAAAATAAGTTTTTGTTTGTAGGACACTAAAGAGAGCTGTATGAGCACTTCGTTTATGAAGCCATCTGATGTAAATAGGAAGTGGATTCTTGTTGATGCGGACGGACTGGTTTTAGGAAGAATGGCTGTTGTAATAGCCAACATACTTAGGGGGAAGAATAAGCCTTATTTCACGCCGAATGCTGATTGTGGGGATAACGTTATTGTTATTAACGCGGATAAAATTGCATTAACGGGGAAGAAACTTGAAAATAAAAGATACTACTGGCATAGCGGATATCCAGGAGGAATAAAAAGCCGTAATATGAGACAATTGATGTCGGAACCTCGGTCAGATAGGATGGTTAGAAATGCTGTAAAACGGATGATGTCAAAAGGTTCATTAAGTCGAGCAATTCTTTCAAAATTGAAAGTGTATAAAGGAGCTGAGCATCCACATGAAGCTCAAAATCCTGAAATTTTAGATATATCTAAATTGAATAAAAAAAATAGTCGGAGAGTGAGATAATGATTGAAGAACAGAATGGGAATATTGCTACCACTGAGCCTATAAAGAGAGTTCAGAAGATAGATGCTCAGGGAAGAGCTTATGCAACTGGAAAAAGAAAAAGTTCAGTATCCAGAGTTTGGTTAAAAGTTGGTTCTGGAAAAATCACGATTAACGGCAAAGACCAGAATGAGTATTTCTCGAGAGCTGTATTAAGGATGATAATCTCTGAACCATTTAAAATAGCCTCTCGTGAAGGACAATACGACGTATTCTGCACTGTGCGAGGTGGTGGACTTTCCGGGCAAGCGGGAGCTGTTAGACATGGTATAAGCAAGGCTCTTGATGCGTATGAGCCGGAATTGCACACAATATTAAAGCAAGTCGGATTCTTGACAAGAGATTCGAGAGTTGTGGAAAGGAAAAAATACGGACGCAAGAAAGCTCGTAAGCGCTTTCAATTTTCAAAGAGGTAATTTCTCTATGCCGTCTAAGATTAAGAATTTTTCAGTGCCCCTGACGTTTCTGGGGGCGCTGATTCTATCTATATGTACCGAATCGATATTGCCAACAGTTTTAAAATCTCATCTTTATGCAATAAGTTTGGTAATAAAAGAGATATTGATATTCTGCCTGCCATTTATAATTTTGTCATTAGTTACGAACTCAATAATGAGGTTGGGTAACAAGGCATTAAGATACATAATCTTGATCGTTCCTCTTATCTGTGCCTCTAATTTTATAAATACGATGCTATCTTATTTCACTACAAAGAACTTCATAGCATCAACCTGGAATTTTACAAGCATTACAAAATCTGGCGAGCTCTTAAATCCGGCATATACCATTAATTTACCACCATTGATGCCTAATGATGTTGCATTGATATCGGGGGTGATTATGGGAATATTTTGTGGAATTGTTAACAATAAAAGAACTCAGCAATTGGCTCGATACCTTGACATATTTTCACGTTCGTTTTTCAAATATTTATTGCCAATAATGCCATTTTTCATAATTGGCACAGCTATCAAGTTGCAAAGTGATGGGATATTAGCTTCAATTCTGGAACAATATCTCCCCGTGCTCATAGCCTTTACGATAACAGCATTTGGAATGGTCACTACACAACTGATCATATTGTCTAAAGCCAGCATGAGAAGAATGGGCAATTATATAAATAATATAATACCAGCTCTTGTCACAGCATTCGGATCTATGTCAAGTGCTGCAGCCATGCCGTTAACGATAAAAGGAGCAGAGCAAAATGTGAGCGATGCGAAGAATGCAGACATAATCATACCAACTTCTGTGAATATTCATCTTGTCGGAGACTGCTTTTTCATACCAATGGTAGCACTGGCTGTCATGGTCTCATTTGGGTTACCTCTGCCTAATATGGGGGGGTATCTGATGTTCGCGTTACACTTCATTTTAGCCAAATTCGCTGTAGCTGCCATTCCTGGTGGAGGAGTGTTGGTAATGTTACCTATAATGCAACAATATCTCGGACTGAACTCAGATATGTTGGCTCTTGTGACAGCGATATATATTTTATTTGATCCAATAATAACGACTTGTAACGTTGCCGGAAATAGCTCTCTTGCAATAATCTTTGATAAAATTGTCGGAAGGCATTTAGAGAAGTCCTAGAAAGGATACTAAAAAGAATATACAATAAGATAATAAAATTTATGTCGCGAGAAGAATGAATGCCAATAATTTTTGAAATGCCTTCACTTAGCCCCACAATGGAAAAAGGGAATTTAGTTACTTGGTGTAAAAATGAGGGAGATGAAGTCGCTGTCGGAGATTTGATTGCAGAAATAGATACGGATAAAGCGACGATGGAAGTGGAATCGATATATAAGGGTGTGTTGGCAAAAATTCTTGTCCCTGCTGGCACTCATGATGTTGCTGTAAAAACTCCTATAGCAATAATAAGACAAAAAAATGATACGGATGAGGACGTTACTAATGCCATAAAAAGCATAAGCGATATTGCTCAAGTTCATTCAGATGTGGAGGTAGTTCAATCTGCAAAGCCTATTGAACTTGTTCCAGATGTCGTTCAAGAAAACAAAATTTCAGAAGCCAAGGCTAGTCCTTTAGCAAAAAGATTGGCAAATGAGTATGGTATAGACATATCCAGGTTAAGTGGTTCTGGGCCACATGGAAGGATAGTGAAACAGGACATTTTGGATGCCAGAGAGATTCTGCAAAAATCGAAGCATATTGAAATAAATACCAACAGTAATAGATATGTTGATATCCCCGCAACATCAATGCAAAAGCTGATAGCAGAAAAGTTAACGAAAGTGAAACAAGATGTTCCGCATTTTTATATGTCCACAAGAGTGGATGTCACTTCATTGGTAGCTTTACGAAAACAACTGAATGACAATGCAACTGCTGATACCAAAGTAACCGTAACCGATATGCTGGTGAAGGCCATCGCAGTTGCAATGCGTGATGAGCCAGAAGTAAACGTCATGTGGAATAATGGTAGCATTCGTCATTTCAATACAGTAGATATATCAATTGCGGTCGCTACAGAGAATGGAATCATTACGCCGATCATTTGGGATGCTGATAAAAAATCATTGATGCAAATTTCCAAAGATATTAAGGAATTGGTGCTGAAAGCAAAAGAGAAGTCGCTCTCTCCAAGCCAATATACTGGTGGAGCACTCACAGTTTCAAATTTAGGTATGTTTGGCATAGATTCCTTCTATTCAATAATAAATCCTCCGCAAGCAAGCATACTTTCAGTAGGAAGCGCGCGCAAAGAACCAATAGTGGCTGAAGATGGAACTTTTTGCAGAACTTAGCAACGAATATCCAGAACATAGTGCTCGCATTAGTGAAATAGAAAACAAAGAAGCTATGTGAGCAAATTCATTTGTGCTGTAGCATCTTTATGTGATGACTGTTTAGCTTTTCCTTTCATCTATTGATGTATATATAGCGACTAATCTTTTGTTTTAAATTTCTCGAATTCGTACTCTTTGGCACTCACTAGCTTTAGCCATAGTTCATTGTTTCTACGCAATTCGGTATATATGATGTCGTTAGTTCTATCGTTTGTGATGCACGATATCGTCCTGTATTTTTTTTCAGACTTTTGAACAAGCATTGCGGGGAAAGTATAGGGGGGTTGAGCGATTACAAAGTAAAAAATTATGAAAGGCTTGCATGACGATAATGCTGCTGGAATTTTATCCATAAAATGAAACATAATTAATGCGTGTTTTTGCAGTATTCTTTCGAAGAACATAGCAAAGAACTTTGTGTTTTTGAAATACAGCTTGTTTTAAGGCAGATGAAATCTATCTGGGAATGCGCAGAATTCGTGAAATAATAGAGTTTTTATCTCCCAATTTCTAGCTTACTTAAACAAAATAGAGGAGTGAGTTCATTACAGTCGCATAAAATTGTTCAAACAAAGAATACGGAGAATTTGAAATTGATGAGGGTTATTTAGGCGTACTTAGAACTCGCAAAAAAATAGGATGCACTGCAGGCATTCCCCTTTTGACCTAATATAGAACGAAAGTAAAACCGTTCACGCCGAATTGTTCAAAAGAGGCTCTGACGCCTGTAATTCAAGAAAAGATACTGGAAGGTTCGACAATTCGTAATGATTTAATGGAAAGCGTACGATTGATTTGGAGCAGGTATGATACCACAGCCCAAACGAATTTATTCGTGAAAAAGACCCAATATAAATGCCATTGAATGTCTTTGTAGTTTTATGAAAAGAAGGCTTGCAAAATTTAATAAATTTTGGGCAAACTCATTATCCCCCAAGCGAGCCAATGTTAATCTTTGGGGGTAGACTAAAAGAAATGTTTAGTTCAAAACGGACGCGTGGTAATATTTTATGCTTTTGGTAATTAAAAATTAACTTTTATTAGGTAATCTAATTGATGTGAGGCGGAGCCAAGCGA
>CADBWU010000047.1 GCA_902798535.1 uncultured Pseudomonadota bacterium | reverse complement strand
GTTGCATATGATATTGACAAAGTAAAGAGCGACTTTAAAGACGTATTGTCCAAAACAACTCCAGAGATGCGCCAGTTCGTCAACGACTTCGCCATACCTATTGCTACGATGCGCACAGGGGCTCCCTCGCGCCTAAGGCAAGTCGCGGAGAAAATCAGCGAATACTTGTTTGAGATTGCTGATGGCTTCAATCGAGCGATGATACCTGGATATTCAGCGTATGCTGATGGTGGTTCAGTCGAGGAAATAGTTACCTCTGCCGGTAGCGACCTGATACTGACATACTGTGGCGGCAAGGCAATAAAGCTGAGTTATCAAGGATTAAAGTACGCTGGAGCAAAGTTTAGCTCTGTATTGAAGCCGAAAACGACAAAGATAACTTGGGGCTTATGGGAAGACTTACCGAAAACAACATATAAGGGAAGAACTTACGCAAAAATCGGAAAGTACTATTATTCGCGTCACGCAGTGGATTATATGCCCCCAGCAAATGTGAGAATAAAGTTGGGGATTCCTGAAGAACAAGAGCTAAGATGTATTCCATCTATGGCGGTAGAGGAGGCTATCAAGTACGGAAAAAAGACAAAAGTCTTTGAAAACGGCGAATGGCGAAGAATGCATGTTCTGGATAAAGTAAAGGTCATCACATCTATGGATGACAAAGTTGTCATCACCCTGAGAAAAGAAAGGGTAAAAAAGTGACAGACATACGAACACTAAGAGTACAGGCAAAATTATTAAAAGCATTGAGGCTTTTTAGAGCAGAAATGATTGATATCGAAAAATTTGCGGACGTTCTTAGAAGTACAGAATGCTTGTTGGAGAAATATTGTGATAATTCGTTTCCATACGAGCAACATTTTCTAAATACGACAGTTAATTTACTGGATGCCATACGCTCCGAGATCTATCTTCATATGTATAATTTTAAATATGACAATGAAGATGTAACTCCGGAATTATGGAATAGCTCAAACAGATGGATTGCGCAAAAATTTAACGATGACATAAACGACTTAGAAAAGCTGATAATACGGGGCTCCGAAGACGGAGCTCCAGTAACTGACGAGGAACGAGCCAAGTGGTGGAAAACGCAGAAAAAACGCGAACGCGAGGAATTTTATAGACTAAACGGGTACTACGAGGATGAGGAATTGTAACGTATTGACAGACCGCGATATATGTGTTACCATTTGGTATGTGTAATGTATTTTATGGTTCAAAAGTATGTCCAAAAAGGTTGTGCTGACTTTGGATGATGATTTTTATCAAGAGTTCAAAGACACTTATGGGCGTCCTGGAAAACCTATGACGCAGATAATTTTAGATAAAATGTATGATTTGTTGAAAGATTACACATCTTCAAATAAATTTTATGAGCATATTGATACGTGCTTGGCGGAGGTAGATGCTGGTGATGTTGTAAACCTAGGACAATGCGCAAATGCGACGGAATTGCTAAATAAAATTGGATGAGATGACATATTCAATAATTGTAACAAGAACTGCGCAATTGCACTTTAAACTACTGAAAACAAAGCGTCGGGATATGCTCGAGAAGGTTAGGCTTTTGGTTGATGGGATTTTACTTGAGCCAAGAACAGGTATTGGAAAACCAGAACGTCTTAGGCACTATGTGAATCGCGAAGTTTGGTCACGACGTATTGATAGAAAAAATAGGATAGTTTATGAGATACGTGAAACTGAAATAATTATACTTTCTGTGTTTGGGCATTACGATGATTAAAGGTACAATGCGTAATGCAAATATATCTCACCAGGACATCTTCAGCATCTGGGGTAATCCGTATATTGGTGTAGTGACGAAGTGGGATGCTCTATCGTGGCAGAGGCAAGAGAGTATATTAAAGGATTATCCGGATACTGCTCGAATAGCTGATTATATTGATGAGGCTAAGCAAAATCTGACTCTGGATTTGGCGATGACTGATTACACTACACGTGACTTCATAAACGATATGGTATTGGTCACAGGTGCGATTGCACTGGACTTTATGTGCCCGCCATCGAGCGCGTATACAACACCAGTTGTTGCGACGTCCTCAATACGGGTGATGGCTCGCCTAGCTTCAAAATTCGGCACAGTTGCTGCAGGTCTAGGCCTGGAAGCCCAACGCCTATACAAAAAAGCCGACAATTTCTTCAAGAAAAAAGCCAGCGAAAACACAAGACTAAGAATACAGAATACCAAAGGAGAGGCTGATGGCTATATCAAAGGATTGACTGATCAGAAAGGCTGGGTACTGAATCGCGGAAAAACGAAAGACGACCATCACTACTACGAAGTTATGAAAAAGTTTACGTATAAAGGTACTGAATTTAAACGTGGTGATTACATCAGTCGAGATACCATGCATCACGAAATAGAATGGTTCAGAGGGAAGAATGTGCATAAAGGCGCACTCGATCCAGTAACTGGGAAACTGAAACCGGATTCAATTGACTTTTTTAAGAAGTTAAAAGTTAAATGAGTTTGGCAATGCAGTACTGTTGCGAATCTATGCAAAGACACATAGAATATGGGGAATTTGAATACCACCCATCCCATCGTTGTATATGCTGTTTTTTTAGACGACGAAGACGCAATGAGGGGTACGGGCAGAGAATGTTAAATTTCTGTCCGTTTTGTGGTACAAAACTTCCCGATAATCTTTACAACAAGTATCCAGATGAACTAGAGAAAGCGGTAGGAAAGGACTTTTGTGACATAACCGAAGACGAAATTCCCGAAGAATTTAAAACCGACGAGTGGTGGAAGAAACGGGGGTTGTAGTTTTATCCAGAGATGTGTTATAATAAAAGCATGAGGGGTGAGAAGTAATGGAAAATGACTGAATTTAATGATAATTTGCCTCGATTGTTAGATATAAAGAATGATTTTGTATTCAAGCAGGTTTTCGGCGCAGAAAATAATAAAAATGTTTTGATTTCGTTCCTGAACGCCGTGTTGCACGGTGAACCTAAGATTGTTGACGTGCAAATTCAGAATAATGAAAGTCCAAAACTGGTTAAAAATGGACTTGGAGTTAGGTTTGATATTAAAGCGAAAGTAACGGACGATACATTTGTTGATATTGAAATACAGTGCCGCAATACTCATGATGTCGCGGAACGATCTATTCAATATTTGGCGAGGATGCTCGTTGAAAATTCAGTCAGGTGGAATAGTATAAGCGAAGAAGAAAAACAGGATTACCACTATCCCAAAGTTATTGGTATTTGGGTTTTGGGACAGAATATAACGGATCTGGAAGATGCGGTAAACGAAGCTTTTATGACATTTAAACGAACGGATAAGCATGATTATCAAATCATGAGTGATAAAGCGCGTATTGTATTTATAGAGCTTAAAAAGTTTACTCCAGAGACGATAGATCGGAAACATATGCTGGATTTATGGCTGTCCTTTTTGCAAGACCCAGAGAATACGGAAGTGCAAAATGTAGATGAAAATGTTGACCAAGCGTTTGAAACGTTGAACTTTGTAAGTGCAGATCAGGAAACGCGGGATTACTATATTACATTAGCCGAATCACGTCGGGACATAGATAGCGAACGTATAAATGCTGAACGACTGGCAGAAGAACGCGGACATACGAAAGGAAAAGAAGAGGGAAGGGAAGAAAGCGCTGAAATTATTGCGAAACACTATGGTATTCCTATTGAAGAATTGAAGGCATTGCTAAAGAAAGGAAAATAATGATACTAACACCTATAAAAACTCTAAAAGATTTCGTGTACAACTATAATAGAAATATTATGCTTATCAAATGCATAGTTCAGCCGCTAACTCCAGGACTTGGAAAGTTTGAAAAATGGAAAGTTGGTAGTGTTTTATATTTTGAATGGGGGTCATATTACCATGAAAAATAAAAAATTCATAAAATCTGTATTTTTTATCTCGTTTTTGTTATTAAACTTTTCATTTGCTACTGAAAACGAATTAAAAATTTCTGTAGCAGAACT
>CADBWU010000046.1 GCA_902798535.1 uncultured Pseudomonadota bacterium | reverse complement strand
TCCTCAAATTTTATGCTATCGTACATTTGGATTTTATGGATTACGATATCCAAGAGCTCATCAAATAATCAATAGCTTTCCAGAGCCACAATTAATGATGCATTTTGTCCATTTTTACCTCCGTAACCATCGAAATATCAAACCCCTCTGGTATAAAACGATGTATTCTTTGCATCATGCTTTGTGCTGTCACTCCCACTATTTTTCCCGTAGCGTTCATTGACAATCCAGACAAATCTTGTCTTCTTCTGTGGTACCGCGTGGCATAGTTATTGATACCCGCAATTCTTGCACTTATCCCTCTGATATCCTTTTATATGCCCATTTTTATGCGTGGCTCTGCCCTCCCCTACATTTCAAACATTTCAGCTCCATAATTTCCCTTGGAAAACAAGATTCCTCTCAGCTCTATCACATTGCATTACTAAAGTGAATCTCTCAATTTTAATGAAGAAATAGTCCTCATAAATTAAAATGTACGATAGCATGGGGTTTGAGGAATTTTCTCATGTTTATTTGAATCGTTACGAAAGTTATAAAGAATTTTTTCCTAGAAATAATTTGATGCAGTCCAAGCAATGCACTATCAGTGGGTGGCAACGACATTGATTAGTTGCGTTCCGCAGGCGTTCTATCGTAGTCACAAGAACTCTTGAAAATCTCGCAATTTCTATGGCTTTGGCTATCAGATTTCGTATCAACGGTTCTATCGATGAATTAACTACATTGCTAAAGTGCATCTCTTATATATCATAAGGTGTTCGTAATCTACGTCAGGTTATGATACAATCGACTAAGGTTGTTGTTCTAAATATTTAGGTAGCGAACATCAGCTGTTTATAAATGCTCTATTTTAGAGATAAAAAATTTCGAACCTTAGGTTCATTGATTGATTGTTTTGATTTTGAGGATTGCTGTTATGGCAGGTAAGTTACTGATAGATGCGCACTACAATGAAGAAACGCGCATCGCAATTATTGGGGAGGATGGAAAGCTTGAAAATTTTGAAGCCGAATATTCCGGTAAGAGACCGATAAAAGGAAATATCTACTTGGCTAAAATTATCAGGATAGAACCTTCAATTCAAGCTGCTTTTATTGATTACGGGGGAGAAAAAAATGGTTTTTTGCCTCTAACAGAAATTCATTATGACTATTTTAATAAAAATGTTTTAAAGTCACTTGAGACAGATGAAATAGAAAAAAATTCAGATACTGAAGAGAAGAATGATGGCAAAAAACATTTGAAACGCCCGATTAAAATTCAAGAAATTATTTCTGCAAATCAGGTGGTTTTGGTTCAAGCAGAGAAGGAAATCCGTGGAAATAAATGCGCATTTTTTACCACATTTATAACTTTACCAGGAAAGTATTGTGTGCTTGCCCCAAATCCGCAAAAGGGAAAAGGTAGTTTTGTTTCAAAACGTATAGAATATTCGGAACAAGAACGGCTGAAAGAAATAGTTGAATCTCTAGATATTCCTGAAGGAATGAATTGTATAATTCGCACTGCCGGAGCAAAAAGAACTAAGCAAGAGATTAAACGCGACATGGAATATCTATGCAGGCTCTGGACTGAAATAAGAGATAAAGTTACACATTCCGTAGCTCCGATCCTGATTCATGAAGAGGGCAACATCATCATGCGGACTATAAGGGATCTGTATCAACGTACTATGGATAAAATTATAGTTCAAGGAAAGAACGCTTATAAAGAAGCAAGAGCATTTATGAAAATATATACACAAGCGCATGTAAAAAAAATTGAGTTATACAATGATGTTGAGGTCCCATTATTCCGTAAATATAACATCGAAGATAAAATTGGCAAAATTCTTGAGCCTACAGTTTCTCTGCCGTCAGGTGGAACCATAGTTATAAATACAACAGAAGCATTGACTGCAATAGATGTAAACTCCGGGAAATCGAAACATGAGCGGGATATTGAAATGACGGCTTTAAAGACAAATTTGGAGGCAGCTAGAGAAATTGGACGACAAATCAAATTAAGAGATATTGGAGGAATCATCGTTGTTGATTTTATAGATATGGCTGAGCGCAAAGATCAGGAAAGAATTGAAAAAGCGATGCGTGATGCCATGAAAAACGATTATTCAAAAATTCAATTTGGCAAATTATCACAATTTGGTTTAATGGAAATTTCTCGTCAAAGATTGCGAACCAGTCTAGCTGATGCTACCTTTATACAGTGTAGTCATTGTGCCGGTTCTGGAAAAGTTTTATCAAATGAAACGATAGCTCTATCGACCGTTAGAAAAATAGAAAATTTTTTGGTTAAACGAATCGCAAGATCAATAATTGTAGATGTTGCTCCAGGAGTAGATTTATTTATCTTGAATCGCAAACGAAATTTGCTTATTGATATGGAGCAAAATTATGGAGTTTCAATTGAAATTGTACGTAACAAAATGATGTCGGCAACGGACTGCAAAATTTTTGTAAAAGAATATATACCAAACAGCCAAAGAACAAATGAGGATATAAAGGATGATGACGCAGCCACAACAGAGAATGAAACTCATGCCGAAAAGAAAGTGATCAAGATTAAAAAGTCAAAAGACATCAAGATGTCAGCCGAATCTTCTCCTGAAAAGAAAAGAGTAGCTACGCGTAAAAAATTGGTCAGGGCGAAAAAGCGAAGCATTTCGGATAAAAGTGAACTTTCCCAAGCTGCAGTTCCTGCGGGACTGACAAAAGATGCTCCTGCTGAGGAATCAGTAGACAATGTTCCCGCAAATACGAACAAAAAGAAGGGGTGGCTGAGAAAGATATTCGAATGAAAAAAATATTCCACATATTAGCTTGGTTCTTCATTGTTTCTGTTTCATCTGCTGAAGACTATATAGTTATGGATGATGAAACAGAAACCTTTTTATGCGAGATAGTAAATGCTATAAAAAACGGAATGGGATATGAAAGCGAAATTAAAGTGTATATTTCAACAGATCAAACACTGAATGCTTCAGCCATACAAAGTGGAGATATAGTTGTTAATGCGGGGGCGATAATTCAAAGTTCGAATTACAAAGAGTTAATTGCTATTCTTGCGCATGAGGTTGGACACATAGAGGGAAGGCATATCCCGCTTTTAATGTCACACATGAAAGATTTTATGAAAGCTGGGCTTGTCCCCGCTCTGATAGGAGGTGCAATTTCAGCGATTGCAGGAAACCCCGCTCCGCTTATGGCAGGTGTTTTGGGAGGACAATCCATAAGTCAAGGTATGGCTCTTGGAAAAATGCGACAAAAAGAAGAAATTGCAGATACCAAAGCAGCAGATGCTTTAAAAAAATTGGGATGGTATTTGTTCGATGGATGCCTGGATATGCATAAGAAATTAGCGTCAAAATCATTTATTTATAACGAATATTTATCTTCTCATCCGCATTCTTCCAAGCGTATTGAAAAATATAAACAGTACTACGAAGAATTTAAGAACAAATCGTTATCAGAAAAAGTCCAAAAATTGATGAAAAAATATGAGACAAAATTTGAAACGATAAAGAAAAAATTGCAGGCACTAGTGATCCAGAACGAGTTTTTAGGTGAACTTTACAAGTCGCCCCAAAATAATGATGAAAAATATGCGAGGGCTGTCGCTTTATATCGATTAAACAAATATTATGAAGCGATAAAATTGATTGAAGATTTACCAGCTTCAAATATAGAGCAATCTGCCTATTACAATGAAATAAAATGCATGGCATTGATAAATCTAAAAAAATGCAAAGAAGCCGCAGAACTTGCAAAAAAATTACTTCAGAGCACTCGAAAAATAAAGGATCACCGCGACTTGGTCGTGATATACGCAGAAGCTGTCAACTCAGGCAATATAAACTCCCATGCAAAAAGCGCAATAAAATATCTGCGAAGGATATTGGCTCCAAAAGAGGATGACATAAGCGCATTACATGAACTTGGAAAGTTATATACAATGACAAATCATCCGGACAAGGCGAGTTATTGCGCGGCTCGGACAGCTTTTCTATCTGGAGATAATAAAATGGCAAAATTCCACGCTTCTCGTGCAATTTCCGGGAAAGATCCCACCATAATAAAAAAAGCTAAAGATATATTAACCTCACTGGAGGACGAAACAAAAACATGATCAGGTAACATACCTGTAGTGAGCGAAATGGGGTCATTTTTTCTAATTAATTTTGATATTTTAAATGTGTTCCCTTGAACAAGGTTATAATTAATACAAAACTCAATTTCATCAGATTAAAATCAAGGATTTCTCTGAAAGTTATAGCTAACCATGATTTTACAGAATTACCGCATTTGTTGAGATTTAACATTGATATTCAATTTAGCATTACCAATCCTGAATTTGCAACAAGGGATAGAGAATTTATTCCGACGAAACATCTGCTTGACTGTTTTGTCATTTCATTTTAAGCGTATTTATTAAGACATGTATGTTTCGCAGAATTATTTTTTCAGTTCCAAAACAACTCTTAAGAGTATGCAATTTTTGAATAGGAAATCTGCTTTTCTCAACCATTTTAAGCTTAAGCAAAGTCTGTTCTGATAGATGTCCTACCGGCTAGAAGCCGGTAGTTCTATGTCACGCTTGGAAAGCGGATTAAAAGAGTAAACTCTCAGAATTCGGATATTTTGAATGAATTC
>CADBWU010000045.1 GCA_902798535.1 uncultured Pseudomonadota bacterium | reverse complement strand
GAAGAGATTATAACCTTTAAAGATACTGATCCTAAAACTTATAAACAAAGAAACTGGAATGCAGTTATTTTGTATAACTATATTCATGAAGCGATTAATGGAGAAGCGTTTAAGGAGTTCTTTACAGCTGGTTGCGGGGCTATAAAGGCTAAAGAGAATAAAGAGAATTATGTCAAACAGCTATCTGATGTAAGGGGCGTATTGAAAAATAAATTAGAAAAGCTAAAGGAACATTACAAAGCAGAGTATAGCAAAAAGTGCACCAAAAGGCTGGATAAAGCTGTTGAACATATTCAAAAGTATGTGGAGACTCTGCAACTAAATAGGGCTTTGCGCAGGTTTCGGTACAGCAAAGAACGTTATAATTTTTTAGGGGATGATGTTGGTTTTCTAGCTCCTGAGGCAGATAGTAATGGCACCAATGCCAAAAACGGAGGACGCATATGCTTCCATCAGCCTTACTATTTTGAGCCCGTTAAATTATCTGATGGCGGGCAAATAGGTTTTCACCTTAATGGATACGTGACGTTAAAATATCACGATCATGACCTATATATTTCTAATATAGGCTTATATCGCGAATTTTATCAAGGGACAGAATTGACAATGGAGGAACTGAGAAAGAATAGCAACTGGAAGAGGTGTGATGATACATATTTAAGTTGCAAAAATATACATGACATGAGAGAGCATGCTAATTGGCTAGTGAATCGTTTGCTAGAGTTTGGTTTTGTCAAACTGCCTGATGAAAAACAGTTAGAAACCTGGGATAAGGAAAAAGCAAGCAAGAAGTGATAGGGGTATGGAGATGATTAAGAATATCCCCATGACGAATAAGTATATGGAAAAAAGGTAATCCCGGAAACAAAAGTGAGCACGCTGGTCTCATCAGGAATGCTCCATCACTCTCCTTTTTTTTAGGAAGGCTTTTCCGGGTCCTCCTCCAAATGCAGTAGTGTTTTTCTCTATCAGTAACCGTCCACTGTTACGATATATCCCCGCTCAAGAATGCCAAAAATTTATAGGTGCGTTTTGGATTGCAATGCTATTCGGCATTTTGATCATCTTTTCCGTCATTGCCCGGCAATTCTGGAGAGATTTCAATCCCAAGGGTTTTCAATCTTAACGTTGCTGGAGCAATCCTTTTTTCAATAAGCGAGCTAATCCTACTAAATTCGTCATTATTTTTTTGCAATCTTTTTTCAAAATCCTTCGTATACCCTATGAGTTCATCCAAATATTTATAAACATTTTTTCCGACCTCCCCAATCTTTTTTGCGTTTTGCGTTATCGCTTCTTGTTGCCATGTAAATGCTACCGTCTTGAGTAAAGCAATCAGAGTTATGGGGGTCGCTATGATTACTTTTTCATGTGTTCCAAATTCTATTAAGGTAGGGTCGATTTTTATTGCAGAACTGAAAAACGATTCTCCGGGCAGAAACATAACTACAAATTCTGGTGTCGGTGAAAATTGTTCCCAGTATGCTTTCTGAGAAAGCATCCTAATATGTTTCTTAATTGCTTCTGTGTGTGATTTATAATATTCCATATCTCCTGTATTTACTGCCTGCATATACGCGGTAATTGGCGTTTTTGCATCAACTACAATATTACGTTTATTTGGCAAACGTATGATCATATCTGGACGTCGACGAGAATTTTCCTCCTGCTGTTGCTCGAAAAAATCGCAATGAGAAACCATCCCCGCGATTTCAACAACGCGCCGCAATTGCATCTCTCCCCATTGCCCTGTCATAGTAGGCGACGAAAGAGCTTTGTTCAGAGCAGAAGTTTCTTTCTGTAATTCCTGTTGAAACACCATCATATCCTGAACCTGGCGCCGTAAATCGCTATATGAATTTAGCCGCTCTTTTTCAATTTGTGTAATCTTGTTTTCAAAATTTTCTAGCGCATTTTTTATTGGATGTATTAAGTTAAGAAAATTATTTTCTTTCTTGTCAAGCTCTGCTTTTTCAACATGTAACACCTTATCAAATGTTTCTTTTGCTATGTTCAAAAAATTTTGATGGTTCTTTAAAAGTATTTCATTAGCAATCATTTTAAACGATGTTTCCATGTTCATTTTTGAACTTAATAAGTTTTGATTATCTTGTAATTTAGATTTCAAATTTGCATTTTTTCTTATCAAGAATACAATAAATACGAACAATGCCACCATCGAAATTGTTACCAGAATTTTTAACAAATCTGCATCAAACATATAATCTAACTAAGGAAAAACTGTCATCATCACATTTTATCATATACGGCATCGTTAGATTTTTTGCCTTAATTCTATTCGTTTAAAAAATTTTGTGTAAACCTTTTCAAAAAGTATCGTAAACATACCATGACCAAAAACGTTTGAAGATGTCGCAATCGGATCAAATAAGACATAAATTGCTGTGATAGCTGTAAGCATTTCTGGAGTAAAGCCGAATATGTTTTCGAATATCGGCACAAAAATTAAAGCACTTCCACCTGGTATTCCTGCTGCAGCAAATTTAGCCATTACGCCGTATATCGTAAATATAAAATACTGCCCCATATTCGGAAATCCATATCCAAATGATATCATCAACGCTAATCCGATAATCGGTATCGCAAAACAATCTCCAAGCAAGTGCATGTTTGCTGTCGCTGGAACAACAAACGTTGCTAAATCCTTATTTTGTAAATTTTTCTGACTACCTTCGATAGTAGTCGGAATAGCGGCAGCACTCGACATGCTAAATAACCCAATTAGGACACTAGGTAACAAATTTTTAAATTTCTGCAACGTCTTTTTTAAATTTTGTTCAGACAAGAAAAACATCAAAGTAAACATATACCCATACGCTAGAATAGCGACAATCCCAAGCAACATAGCATATTCGCGAATTATCAATGTCAACGTTCCTTCGTATTGCATTTTAATTATAAAACCCAATACAAACATGGGTAACACTGGGCAGATTACTTTCTTTAATACAATATTAGCAATATTGTTCAACAATAAACTAATCCTATCTAACATATTAGTTTTAATAAAATTGCCAACAATACCAATTACAACG
This sequence comes from uncultured Pseudomonadota bacterium, assembly GCA_902798535.1. Lineage (GTDB taxonomy): Bacteria > Pseudomonadota > Alphaproteobacteria > RUG11792 > RUG11792 > RUG11420. The sequence continues at coordinate 1,016 of CADBWU010000045.1, read as the reverse complement.
GCAGAAACCAATGCGATATCATTCTTTATTAGCGGAATAAGCTCTATATGCCAAGCTGGAATTAGGCTATTTTGAGGAGCTAATTTAGAAATCGTAACAATGCCAGTTTTTAAGATTGGCGAAGTAAATATATACGATATCCAAAAACCAGCAAAGTTTGACAAGCAAACCAGCGGAATCAGGCATAACACTACCTTGATAGATTCATTCTTCAAGCTTAAAATTCCATTTAGAACAAATGAAAAAATTATCAGAGGCAGAATGAATACTATCACATCTTTTAACAATAGGCTTATAGCATATGCTTGCGACTTAATTGGTAAACACACGGAATCCCCAAACAGTAACACAGACAAAAATAGCATTAATACCAAAAACGGAAGGTTCAAAAGCTTCCCACAAATTGTGTCCAACGACATACTTTTACAGCAACGCAATTTCGCTCAATACCGATACAGTGTGCCATAGGTTACCTAAATTATCAACTACAGGTGCAAGCATTGGGATTAACAAATTGGTAAATATTTTGGGATAAATGGTGGTTTGAATAGCACAAAGTTCGAAGCCCTGAAGTGGAAACAACATTATGGAAGCAGGGAATGGGATAAATGTGAAGATAAAGTTTGTGGCCAAAGAGTACAAGCCTGATTTGAATATTGCATCTAGAAAAAGGAGAATTTCGAAGAATTGCTAGAATTATGAGTAAAATTTTCAAGAACAATTATAGGCAGCAACCTCTTATGAATTGGATAAAGCAAGCTGGTCTTGAGGAGGTATCTATCTTATAATTGCTCAAATGCCTGTATTTCTTGTTCTTTTGCCATATCTTTTTTAGAGATGCTAGTCAAGAGTCCTAGAAAATCACAAGCTGAGTTCCTGGAATAGCATCTAAGAACGAGAATACATTTCCTTGCTACATCCGGAAAAATAAATGTAACAGAATTGCATCATAAAAACACTGCATTCATAATCTCTGCGGTCTGCTGTTTTTGTTTTTATCCGTTTTTCAGGTGTGA
>CADBWU010000044.1 GCA_902798535.1 uncultured Pseudomonadota bacterium | reverse complement strand
ACCTGCGCATACGCCCATCATAATCGCTATTTTTATAAGAAGATGACTATTTGCTAGTACTTTTGACACAGGGAAAGAAACCAAAAGCATTAATGCACTTCCTAAAATCGCATTTCTAAACTCAGAAAAGTCTATCATATGCATGACCACATCTCTACTATAGTAAAGTGACATTCCAAATACGGTCATCTCAGCTAAAAGTGTTGTGATTGCTGCACCATTCTGGGATAGAAATGGAATAAAAACAAAGTTTAAAGCTGCATTTCCTACTGCACTAACGACAGTGGCCTTTACAACACATTTTTCTCTTCCCATACAAATCAGGACACCATTCGCAAGGATATTAGCTAAAATTCCAAAAAATATAGCAGCTGAAAGAATAGCCAGCGTAGGAGCCGATTCCAGGTAATTATTACCAGAAATCAGAGTGATTACTTCTTTCCTTAGTATAATGAGCCCAACAGCTACTGGAATTGTACAAATACTTGCTATTGAAAGCATTCTCTTTGTCAGATTTTCAAACGCTTTAACATCATTCTTTCTTAAATACGCAAGTCTTGGAATTGTTGTAGCAATTACAGCGTTAAAAACCTGCTTAACTATCGTATAAATCTTAACTGCCACACTATATAATCCAACTGAGTAGTCATCCTTCAAAATGCCCAAGATCGTAGTATCCGAGTTCATATAAATTATTGTCGCTATACTATTTACAAAAAACAAAAGAATTGAGCTCTTATATTCATTCCAATGCGTATCCGAAACCAATTTAAGTTTTACATATTTTTTTGAATGCAGGAAGTTGAAAATATTTCCCAAACTTGTCGACATAGAGGTCAAAGCCACATACAGATAAACATCACTTTCATTTTTAACAAATGTCAACATAAGAACTAGAGATAATAATTGAATCGCAATGCTTCGTAAAGTTATGTATCCAAAATCCTCCTCTATGGTGTAAAGCCAATCCACCGCTAAAGGAGACATTGCTACTGTAAGACCCTGAAGCAAAATAATAGTCTTGTATGTGGCAACTTTAGTTGGCAAAAGCGTCATAGCAACCAAAAGAACACACGAGATAACTGTCGATATCACATTAATTGTGAAAACGCGGTTTGCAAAGGTATTGAGTTGATTCTCGCTCTCTCGAATTTGTGATCCATTCCGGATTGCAAAAGTACTTATTCCAAGCCCTGCCAACAGGGAAAAGTAACTCACAATTGATTGTCCAAAATTAATTCTTCCGATATTTTCTACTGATAAAACTCTCGTAATATACGGATATGTAATCAATGGGAAAATAATTGTTGTCAGAGTTTTTAGCGAACTCAAAAACGCATTAAGTGTTAGCGATTTTTTCTTCATCCTCTAACATCACCTCTCTGCTCTATATTTACTACACATGTTTCATAATATTAAATTATTTTCCTTTAAAAAGTCACAATAAAGTTCAAGTGATTTCAGGGACTGTTCATAATAAAATCTTTTCTTTTCAGTTATTGACTTACCTTTTGCAGTAGCTCCTCCCTCATAATGATAAATTATTATTTCAGGACAGTAACTCATTTCAATGTCACTTAATTCACATCTTCTACTCAAAAAATCTTCTTCCATATACATAAAAGTACGCTCATATAGTCCATCAAATCTATTTATATATAATGGGGTAAAAACCAAGAAGCATCCATGCAAAACTATGTTTTCTCTTCGTTGAATTCTATCCAGCCAGATATCTTTTATAACACAGTCTCGCGCAAATCTTCTTTCAATTTTTTTTCTTACTCGAAAAAAAATGTCGTATATTTTCCCCCAAGCAAAACCAATAACACCATGTGTAATCCCCCACAGCCTACTATTGTATTCGCTAATAAACTTCTTCGCGGTCTGAAAATCAACAGGCATATCTCTCATGGGATTACTAGTAACTTTTCCATCACCCGAAATTATTAATGGTCCAATAACGCCAGCATTAAACTGTGCATACTCTTTTTCAATAGCATAGCTTAAATTCTTAGTTAATATCCTCGTATCGCCATTAAGCAAAACAATATACTTTGCCTTTAATATATTTTTAGCATATTTAAAACCTATATTGTTTCCTTTAGCAAATCCAACATTATCCTTTGAACATAAAACTGTGACCGTAGTATCTTTCTCATACAGATTGCTGAGTTCTATCCCGGTCTTATTTGGAGAGGCGTTGTCAACTACAATAATATGGAAATCTGTAGTGTCAATCATTGCTTTAATATTTTCTATACACGCCAAAGTATGTTCTATCGTATTATAATGTAAAATAACAAACGCAATCATGTTAATCATCTCCCTTATTTTGCGTTTTTTCATACTCGTTGAAACTAACACCGATGCCATAAAAAGACGCAAATAGAAATCCAACACTTATCCAATATGGTGCATCAAAAAAGAAAGAAAAGAGCATAATTACTAGTGTAATATAATAAGGATATTGCCTTTTCACATTTCTCTGTTTAAATATATTCTTTATAGAGTAGAAAACAATCCACGCAAATCCAATAAATCCAAAAATTCCAAAATCATAAAAAATTGAAATATACGCATTATCTGTTGTTGCAACATTATATGTAAACTTTGAACTAATTACAGAATTTGCCAATAGATTGGATGCTGAATTATAACCATGTCCAAAGTAAGTATGTAAATCCAAAAAAGAAGCATTACTTGTAAATAATCGAATTGCCATCAAACGCCATGTATATGACATATCTTCGCTTGTTGATTTAGAAAACAAGCGATCCATTATAACTAAATAAAGTTCTGATATTTTTCCATACATAACCACAAATATAAGACCTATTAACAGGCAAATGAAAAGCAAATATAGCATCTTCTTTCTTGATATATAACGCTTGAATTTTCCACTCACCAGATTATATACTAACGCAACTATAAATAAAATTATAAGAATCAACCATGCTGACCTTGACTGCGTCAGAACAATACCATATATCATACCCATTAGGAGTAGAACTTTAAAAAACAAATTGTCTATCAGCATATTACCTAGTACAACTCCTACAATAAAGAAACATGAACATGGTATAGGATGCGCATACCACGAACTAATTCGTGTGACAGACTGAGTAACAATATCCGAAATTCCGCCTAACGGATTATAGCCGACTACCCCTTGATAGATACCAAAAAAGAGAGAAATGATTATAGCAATCAAAATTCCTTTAAGCATATACGAGCTTTCTGTACTTTTCGAAGCAATAAGATATCCAAAAAGTACGAGACTATACATGGTAAACACTCTCAGTATTCCAATAAATGCTGAATTTAAATCATATGCATTATAGATACTAGAAACAATCAATATACCAAAATATATATGTAACAATTTATGTTTTTTAGTAAAAGACAAAATTAAATTTATATTTTTATTCAATCCTGACAAAACGAAATAAGCAACTAAATAGCTTAAAATCACAATAAACCATCTCTGGTAATTGATCAAAACCAAAAATATTGATAAAATCCATCCTATTAAAAGCCAGTTAAGACCTTGCCATCTCTTTATTGCTATCTTCATCTTAGGGTTATTCCTCCTATCGAATCAGAATATATTTTCATCATTTGACTCGCCAATTGAGCACTATTGTTTATTTCCATTGCCCTCTGATGTGTTTTTTTTCTGATGCTATCCCAGTCCACAGTATCTTCCACTGTATTAATAAGTTGTTGTGCTAGCTCCCCCGGTTCACCAAACCGATACATTTTTTTTGATTCCAGCATTTCTAATAATTCAGGATTAGCACCACTATCAGTTGCAATTATAAACAATCCTGCTGACATATACTCTATTGTTATTCGTCCAAAAGCCTCACTACGAGATCCAACAATTCCAATATCATATTCTGTCATCTTATCAGTTAAGCTTGAATCGAACCCTTTGAAACTAATTACATTGTCCAATGAATTTTGCGCAACTCTTTTTTTTATTTTTCTTCCAAACTCATTATTATAATCGCCATAAACATCTACCTGTATTTTCAAATCTGATTTTTGTGCTCTAATTTGGCTAATCGCATCGACAAGATCTATAATTCCTTTTGCCGGTGTACTTGACCCGGAAAACAAAACATTAACTTTATCTGATTTGGCTCTAGTATTTTTATAGGCAACCTTTTTTACTACATCATACACAACAGTAGCTTT
>CADBWU010000043.1 GCA_902798535.1 uncultured Pseudomonadota bacterium | reverse complement strand
CTCCACAAAACTTTCAACGTTTAAAACACGCCCAACGGAATGCCAGTCTACACCAATATAAAGAGTTATATGTTATCGTTATAGTTGTATAATATTTTACTTATTCTCATTATATACGAAAACGCTCCACCCTTTCAACCCAAAATTGATTTTTTAGCGCAAAAATTGATAATACAATGAACGAAACGGTATCTTATCTCTATCAAACCTTCGAAATCCGCATTGTTTTCAATAATCCCACTTTCAACTTATGTGCGAATTTATTCGAAATCTTGCCACTACTTTTAGATATAAAAAAATGAAAGTTTGTTTTTGGTATAAAATTATAATATTCTAGACTTATGCGTAGGCGGGAAGTAGCGCAGTCTGGTTAGCGCACTTGCTTAGGGAGCAAGGGGTCGGAGGTTCGAATCCTCTCTTCCCGACCAAACTAAAATGAAAACCAATACATTTTATGGGATATTTTGTTACCTCCGCCCAGAACATCAACTATTCCAGCGAGTGACAAATAGATTAACAAGTAAGTATCATAAGGGTAATTTGAAGAAAGGAAAGCAAAAGTTGTGGAAAGTTATAGATTTTGTGGATGTAAAGGCTTATGAAAAGCATGTATAATCAAAAAAAACAAAGGTACCGATGTAAAAATTGTAATAAAAACCAAGCAGAAATAGATAGTAGAGCGAAGTATTCGGATGAAGAAAGAAAATACGTTTTAATATTGTATATTGATGGAGATGGATTTCGAAGAATTGCTAGAATTATGAGTAAAATTTATAGGTATCAAACCGTCATAAACCGGATACAGAAAGCTGGCCTTAAGGCTTTAAAAGAAAACTCAACAGTAAAGATGACTGAACTGCGTATGTATATCAAAACGGGCGAAAAACACGAGTTTGGGCGGCGGTAGATAGGAAAAAGATTTGAGGTAGCCCGAGGAAAAGCCTCAGTTTTAAAGCAATTAATCGATAAAATAATTTAAAAATTGCCTGTACTGATGGGAATTTTCCGTATGAAAAAGAGCTGGGCATAAATACTGATATCAAACACGTCATCAGCAAATCTGAGACTTGCTTGGTCTCTAAAGTTATATACGCTACTGCCTCGTCAAATTACACCGAAAAATCAAGCGTTACAGCAAATCTATACAAATGCTAGAACTCTCAATTACCTTGTTGCTCTATAGCAGAATGCTTCTTTATTAAGATACTTGCCAATACCTTATTTAAATTTTTATTTTGAAGATTGGTTTTGAGTTGCTGGCATACATTTCTCTTTTAATTTTTGGTCATTTACCATTTTGAATGAAGCTATATCAAATTTTTCTCGGGTAGATATAGATGTGGTTGGGATGACATAATTTTGACCATCTGCGGATTTGTATACTGTTTGCGTTTTAATTATCGGGGCAATCAATTCGTAAACCGTTGTCATTAATGAAATCATGCTATCGTTTGCTGTCTTTAAAGAATCCTGCATCGATTTTGCCCCAGCCTTTGCAAAATCTTGTGTCGCTTTCAACGTAGTAACTGATATTCTATCAAGGGATGATTTCAGCTCATCTATTTTTTGTTCCATGTTTTTATTTGCCGATTTATTTTCAGTGCTTTCAGACAAATCTGGAATATCACTGCCAGCAAATGCACTCATAATAAATGCACTCATAATAAATGCACTCATAAACACTGAAATAACTGTCGTTAACATAATTTTTGGAGCAAATTTCATATTCATATTTTCGCACAGAAAAACATCATCACCTTCTATAAGCCTAAATTAAAGTTGTTAACTTTTAGTTAAAAACTCACGGTTATCAGCTGTTATAAAATTTGTAGGTTCAGTACCGTTACAATGCATATCAGATTTGTTACTGAAAGTTCTGATATTTCAGAGAAATACGCTTTACAACATAATGCAATAACTGATGTTATTGCGACTTTTGATCGTTGCTTCCAAAAGAGGTGCTGTCGTTATCACAAAATCTCTCGAAGAGAATATGACCATATCCGTGGCACTTTCCGCTAGATTTCATATCAATGGGCTATCGACGAATTAATGGCATTGCTGCCAAAGTGAGCCTCTCATACTTCTGAAAAGGGGATAGCAACTATAACAAAAAATTGTAATGCTCTGTTTTAGAGGCGCGAATTTGAGCAATGAAAAAAAATTAGCAAAGAGGAATGTTCTGCGTCTTGGCCTACCAATTTCAAACATCAAGACGCTTTAATTTTAAGGCATTCCTATTTTCATTTAGCAATTCCTATTCTAGGAATCTTGGATTTTATGGATTGAGGAAGTGAGTTGCAATTAGCAATTGCATATCAGTTGTGCCTCTTCCAGAACGATAAATGCTTTTTGTGGTAAGGTTGCTTATATCTAATTTGCTTAGGTTTTTGCAACCGTAAAACATATGGTCCATTCTTTCAACCTTATCAGTTATGAAGTGCTTTAGATCGAGTTCTTTTAGTTCCATGCATCCTTGAAACATTCCAGACATATTTATAACTTCGCTTGTATCTAACCTCGATAAATCTACGGTTGTCAGATTTGAACACCCTAAAAACATACGATCAATAAAATTTAGCTTGATTTGTTCTGGTGTATCCCGCTTTCCTAAGTCTACTTTACTTAAGTTTTGACAATACTCGAACATGCCGTTCATGCTGAACACGTTATCAAATTTGAAGTTGCTTATATCGATTTGTTTTAACTTTATGCAAGCCAAGAACATCTCTTTCTTTGAAGGTACTTTATCTGCATTTATTCCACTTAAATCTACTTCTGTCAAATTTGAACAATACGCAAACATCCTAATGTTCTTTAAATTAAGCCATTTTAATCCTTTTATTCGTTTTAGTCCCCTGCAACTTTCAAATATTCCCCGGAAATTGCCTTGCACTTGCGATGTATCGCATCCCGTCAGATCTATTTCCTCCAAATTTGGGCAGTCTTTAAATAAATCGGCACAAATCTTTGGCAATGCGACTTTGCAGCCACCTATCTCTTTAAATTCAAGACAGATCGGTCCGCCGTATATCTCAAATATTGGCGTCTCCTTTTTTTTTCGAGTGCTACATTGTTATCGTTAACTTTTCCATATATGACATATCTTATCGGCACCGTGTTGGATAGTGGATTCTTTAATAACATGCGAGTTATCTTTATTTCGTTTCTAGTTCCTTTTGCCTCCATGACTGTCAGAGGGAATGCTTTGGTTATATAATCTTTAACTTTATACTTCACAAACTTTCTATCTGTAACCTGCATATATTTGTTTGTCTCAATCTTATAAACATTCCACACTCTGACACCTTCTGACAAACAGCAGGTTTCCTCAATCGTCTGCTCAGTTTTTTCGAGAATTTCATACTGCGGTTCTCCTGATTCTATCTTTATAGTTATGTCTTGCAGGTTATTATTGCCGTTCAGATCCTTCATCCACACTGGGGCGCGTGTGTTGATTTCAACTGTATCATCGCTTAATTTACCTTTCACTGATGCTTCAGGAATCTTTTTTAGAGACAATAACTCTAGAACTCTAGACGTTTTTTTAAATGTAATGCTTTGCGATATTGTCTTATATCTGAAATAGCCTCTTCTACCTTACTAGCACATTCAATACCATACTTTTTGTTATACGCAATAATAATTTTATCGCCTATGTTTCCTAATTTACAATTCTTCGCCCCCCCTTAGTTCTTTACAAAACTATAGATGTAATTATAAAACACCACTGCATTCCAATTAGCATTGGTATAATCTTTTGCATTTGTTTTATCAAAGAAAACAATGCCATTGTCTATCTTATCTTCCACAAACACATCTCTTTTCATTACACAATCAGCTATAACATTTGGGATTACTCCAAAAACTGAATTCTTATAATAATCAAAATTTTTGCTTATGAATGTGTTGTTTTCCGGATTATATACTCTATTAGAAACATTAAGTTGACAACTTAGTTAAAATGATTTAAATCCTCCTCAGTTTCAATCTTTGCAGAAACGCTTCAGACTGTCAATAAATATATCGCCACGAAATACTTGAATTCCCTATATAAATTCGATACAGCTATTTTTATAGAGCTAAAAAATATCCTATATGCAATATTATCATAGCAAAAAAAATTCAATATCTCCCTCCAGAAATCTGGAAGTTATTTAGCTGCTACTAAAATTCATAAAAACTTAGCTAATATTCATACACTCTATCAATAAGCTAGCTGTATATTGCTAATCTGCTGATGAAACGGTTGCGATATCTTCTGAGAAGAAGTCTTTTTCATTACATTATCAATTTTTGCGCTAAAAAATCAATTTTGGGTTGAAAGGGTGGAGTGTTTTCATATATAATGAGAATAAATAAAATATTATACAACTATAACGATAACATATAACTCTTTATATTGGTGTAGACTGGCATTCCGTTGGGCGTGTTTTAAACGTTGAAAGTTTTGTGGAG
>CADBWU010000042.1 GCA_902798535.1 uncultured Pseudomonadota bacterium | reverse complement strand
TAGGAGGCGCTAGCGATTTCTTTGATGGCTATATTGCTCGAAAGTACAAATGCGAGACCAGGATTGGCGCGTTGCTCGATCCCCTGGCTGACAAAATCTTTGCAAATGTTGTTTTGTGGAGCTTAGTTATGCTCCATCAAGTCAGTTTTCCATACCTATGTGTTTATTTAATACTGGCTTTCGCCCTATCCTTTCGCGATTTTGTTTTGCTTGTGGGCTCAAGCTTTATCTTATCTAAAAAAATTACAATAAATTTAAAACCGCTATACATAAGCAAAATATGCACGACTCTGGTTTTTATTTTTATTGCATATTCTATAACGTTTTTAGGAGCAAATTTCCAATCTTCCTCCCTGCCCTATTCTCTGTATAAATTGTTGCAACAGCTTGGGCTGGATTTTGGATATAGCTTTGTTTCCTTTGTCAGGTTTTTGGTACGCATTGGGCTATATATCGGGTATACGAGTGTTTTGATGGTAATTGTAACGTTTGTCACTTACATAGTGCGATTTATAAAAAATCTTGTCAAGAATGGTGGCTAAAGTCTTACAGGATTTTGATATAGAACAAATTGCGAATTCCGGACAATGTTTCAGGATAAAACGTGAAACATCAAATATCTGGAGCGTAAAGGCTTTTGGCAAAAAACTCCATATAACGAAACTAGGTAACGATGAATATATATTCGATTGCACCGAAGAAGAATACAGCAATGTTTGGTATAATTACTTTGATTTGGAAACAGATTATTCTATATACAAAACGATAATAAAGCACTCAGAAGATCCATATTTGATAAGTGCGATTAATTATGGTTGTGGAATACGAATACTTCGCCAAGACCTATGGGAGACGATTATCAGTTTTATAATTTCACAACAAAATAATATCGGTAGAATAAAAAACATCATAGAACGCATTTGTTTACCATTCAAAGGCGTATTCCCCTCCCCTACTCTGCTCAAGGACTATACAGAAAATGATTTTAAATTACTTGGAGTTGGATATAGGGCAAAATACATTGTCGATATCATAAGAGATGTTTTAGACGGAACATTAAATCTGAATTACATCAAGATGTTATCAACGAAAGATGCTTTGGAATATCTGCAAAAATTTAATGGTATTGGGGCAAAGGTTGCTAGTTGCATCGCCCTATTCTCTTTGCATAAAATCGATGCCTTTCCGCAAGATGTTTGGATTAAAAGGATTATCGAAACACGTTATGCTGGAAAGTTTCCTGTTGAGAAATACGAGCCATTTGCCGGTATAGTCCAACAATATATGTTTTTTTATGAACGCTTTTTAAAAGATGCTTAAAAAGCACCGCCTAAGCGTTCTACAGCAAAACATGATTTCTTGACTGTTAAAAAGAAATTCTCAGCTATGAGCGTGTTAGTATTTTGGTGAGAATTACAAAATTTCACCGTAATTCTGCTATTGTATTTCTAGTCTGTTTTAAATATTCACCTTTATAAATCTCCCCTTAATTAATTCTTCTGCATTTTAGTTATACGCATTTTTGTTTCATTTGCATTGTATAATGCATGCGCCTTCAAAAAAATAGGTTAATTTTATTTTAAATCTCATTACTTATATTAGGCTTATTTATCATTTTTCTCTAAACTATGATGATAGTGTCTAGTATAGAGCTCGTAATGCCATTGAAGCATGCAGAGACCTTATGAGGTTTATAAGATATACAACTCCTACCGCTTACATTCTTCATTGCAACATTAGGGGGTCTTGAAATTTTTAAATATAAGTTCAAAAGACGCTTTTTTCTTTCAAGCAAGTAATTCAGACCACCCATCTCTCACCTCGATGAGTAGATAATGTCTTTTTTGAAATAAGAACACCAATTGTATACAAAATGCTGTATGCTTAGACTAAGCAGAGAATGGAATAAGTACATTTTTATGACTATAAGCAAACAAGAAACAACATCTAAGGTGAATGAAACAGAGACTGAACCAACTATAGAAGAACTGAAGGATCAATTGCTACGAGCAATGGCGGAACTTCAGAATACAAAGAAGCGCGCAGAAAAGGAAAAAGCCGATATATCCAAGTTCAGCATTTCTGGATTTGCAAAGGATGTATTGCGTATTCGCGATAATCTCCAACTTGCCCTAAAAAGTAATACGCAAGATGCAGGAGCAATAATTGACGGCATCAAATTGACAATGTCTGAAATGGACAATATCCTTGGAAGTTATGGCATAAAGCTTATAGACTCGATGGGAAAACCGTTTGATCCGAATTTCCATCAGGCAATGATTGAAGTTGAGACGGAAGACAGTGCGCCAGGTATTGTTGTTCAAGTTATGCAAGAGGGGTTTATGATTTACGATAGGTTGTTAAGACCAGCATTAGTAGGAGTTTCAAAGAAAGTTAGCAAGAATGAAACTGAGGATTCATAATACACTCTCTGGAAAAATTGAGGATTTCATCCCCATAGATAAAAATAATGTCAGGATGTATGTCTGCGGTCCCACCGTTTATGACCGTGCTCATCTGGGAAATGCCCGTCCTGCGGTGGTCTTTGATATCTTATATAGGATTTTGCAAACACTTTATAAAAAGGTGACTTATGTCCGAAATATCACAGATATAGATGACAAAATCTATAAAGCATCTATTGAAAAAAATATTGCTATTTCGGATTTGACTAAGAAAACAACAGCGATGTATCACGATGACATGGCAGAACTTAATGTTCTGCCAGTAACGATAGAACCAAAAGCAACTGAGCATATATCGGACATGATTGAATTTATAAAAAATCTAGTTATCAATGGGAAAGCGTACGTGGCTAATAGTCATGTCTATTTTGATATAAATTTATCGCAAGATTACGGGCAATTATCAAAAAAAAATATGGAGGATTTGCTTTCCGGAGCCAGAATAGAAATTTCAGAAAATAAGAAAAACCCTCTGGATTTCGTTCTTTGGAAGCCTATTGATGAAAGATTTAATTTCGGATGGGATAGCCCGTGGGGCACAGGACGTCCGGGCTGGCATATCGAATGTTCGGCTATGTCAAAAAAATATTTAGGAGAAATATTTGACATTCATGGTGGTGGCGCTGACCTAATATTCCCTCACCACGAAAATGAAATAGCTCAGTCTTGCGCATTAACTCATCAAAGGCACATGGCAAATTACTGGATACACAATGGACACCTGAATATAGAAGGTCAGAAAATGTCAAAATCTCTGGGCAACTTTTTAACAGTCAATGAATTACTAAAAGATTTCAGTGGGGAAGTTATAAGGCTAGCTTTCCTAAGCACGCATTACAGATCTCCAATGAATTTTAGTTTTGAAGGTTTAAAACAGGCAAAGAACCTTCTGGATAGGTGGTATACCGCACTTCGAGGGATTGAAATTACTTCCACAAACAAAATCTTTGATGATGTCTTTGATGCTTTGCTGGACGATATGAATACCCCAAAAGCTATTTCTATTCTGTGCACCAAAATTGACGAAATTAACAAAGCCAAAAACTCGGAATTTGCTGGTATTTTTGTTAATACTTGTCAAAAATTGCTTGGAATAATGCAAATAAAGATCTGTGACTGGTTTTGCTGTGTGGATAGCAACAAACACGCTTGGATTGAATCAAAGATTCAAGAACGAGCTGTTGCTAAGCAAAACAAAGATTTCGCAACGGCAGATGCAATCCGAGCTGAACTTTTGGAAAATTGTATAGTGATAGAGGACACGAAAAATGGCACAATCTGGAAGCTTAAAAATTAGGATTTTGCTTTTCATTATAAGCTTCTTTGGAACTGGATTAATTTCAAGAAAAATGCCAGGCACGATTGGTTCGTTTGTTGCAATGTTATTACTGCTTGCGATGCCGAAATCTAGTGTTCTGGCATTGGTATGTTTTTTCATTAGTTTTTTTCTGGGGTGGATTTGTTGCTCATTCTATATTCCGAAATATGAAATGGATAAAGATCCAGCTTACGTTGTAATAGATGAAGTGTGTGGAATGTTTTTAAGCGGAGCAGTAATCTATCATTGCGGATATACAACGCCTTTCGATGTAGCCCTCTCATTTGCGTTGTTTAGATTATTTGATATTTTTAAGCCATGTCCAATTCATAACATCGAAACTTGGCTGAAAACGCATCAAAATACCATATCGCTCGGAATAATGCTGGATGATATACTAGCCTCGATATTTGCCGTCACTGCTCAGGTTTTTCTAGAAGCTTTAACTTTTCAGTTATTCCATCTTTGTTAATAACAATATTTACATCAAATATTTTGTATGGATAGTATCTTTACTATAAAATAAACTATTTTTTTGCAAGGTTTGCATATAAAAGGAATAAAATTTATCTAAAACGCGATATAAAAAGATATCGTGGTATTAAAAATGTTCAGTTATAATAGATGCCCTACCGGATTCTAGCCGGTAGGGCATCTATTTAAAATGAGGTATAAATGAAAAAATTAAGTTTATTAGTGCCAGCGATAGCTTGTGTATGTCAAGGAATTGCCGCAGACAAATTCACAGTAAATGCTGGGGATTTGGTGAATGACAACTACAAAACTATGCTAAAGAAAGCCTGGATAACGAATAAGATAAAGAAAAATTTGAAGAAAAAGAACGCAGATAAATCTGCAACTTTACTCCTCATAGAACATGGGATTGGTACGCTGGTAAATAAATGGTATGTTAATCTACAGATAAAGAGTGATTGGATGAGTAAAAAGTGTTAGAAATTTGCGAAGTTTGTGGGGGGTACAGGATTATAGAAACCGGGAATTGTGAAGGGTAAACAGCGGTATAGATGTAAAACATTGAGGCAGAAACGGAAGGTGGAGTAAGGTACGCCGATGAAGAAAGGACGTTGTATATGGAAGGATGTGGATTTC
>CADBWU010000041.1 GCA_902798535.1 uncultured Pseudomonadota bacterium | reverse complement strand
TTATTTTTCCGGATAAGGCAACTAAATATCCTTCTATTCATAGATGCTATTCCAGGAGCTCGCCTAGCAGTTTCAGGCTTTTATATATTGCCAGATTTTCGATATTACCAGATGTATTTGAATGCCAGGTCAATGTATTTATCCAGGGGTTTTATTGAGGTATTTTTAGAAATTTACAGGAGCGACGGTCACAAATCCAGCCTGCTTTATTTATAAGAGAAGCTGAAATCAACGTATGATCTGAGCTAATATTTCCACTGATTATATCGATGGGGATTGGCAGAGCAAATCTCTCGTATCATTATAGTACAACACTATGCACCTATACTTTGTGTAGAATACTATGTGATACTCTATATCGTATACGCTATGTGAATTTTTTCTATGTGTCATACCTTGCAATGACGTATTTGCATCAAGGTGTGGGAACCCATCCCACGTTTTGGAAATAAAATGTTGGCTTACGCACAGTAATTTATTCAGATAAATACCTGTATTTTATACATTTACGGCACATCCCTTCGACGTTGGACCCGTAATCCACCGGCTATAAATTGCTAATTTGATGTTTAAACCAGGTAATTTGACGTTTTGCGTAATGTCTAGAGTTTTTGATTGATATTTCTTTCATCTGTTCAAAAGTGTAAATTCCGTTTAAAAACATGGTGATTTCTCTAGCCCCTATGGCTTTGAATATTGGAAATTTCATAAAAATTTCCTGCGGGCTCGTAATTGTAATTTTGGATAAAAGATTGCGTACTTCATCGATGGCGCCATTGTGCAACATTTGTTCGAATCTACGAGCGATACGTTCATATAGGACATCCCTTTTACAGTCTAGAATTTCAATGTCGAAATTAACATTTTGAATGAATTTCATCTTTGGAAGATTCCAAAAATATCTAATTGATTTGCCTGTTTCGAGAAAAACTTCGTATGCGCGAATTAGCTGATGATGCATTGATTGCAGTAGCGCATATCTTAAATTGGGGTCAAATAAATATAATTCTTGGCACATCTCGTTAAAATTTTGCTCAGATAATTCCTTTGTCTTCTGTCGATTTATATCTGATATTGTCGGCATTGGAGAAGCTCCTTCGATTAATGTTTTGATATACAATCCTGTTCCTCCGACTATTATCGGATTTTTCCCCGAGCTAATTGTTTCCTGTATGGCTTTGGCTGCTAATTTAGCCCACTCAACAGAAGATGTCTTTTGATCATAATTCAGGTAGCCAAATAATCTATGTTTGACTGAGTTCATTTCTTCATCAGTTGGGAATGCTGTTAAAATTTTTAGTTCGTTATAGAGCTGCAGGCTGTCGCAATTTATAATTTCACCATTACAAAATTTTGCCAATTCTAAAGCATGTTTTGTTTTTCCGGTGGCTGTTGCGCCAGCTATGACTTTTACCGTAGGAATCATATCTTCAATTTTTTTATATTAGGATTACCTTCAACCAAGGCTCTTACCTTTTCGTTTGAAATGTGCGTATATATCTGAGTCGTTGAGATATCCTTATGCCCTAAAAGTTTCTGTATGCTACGCAGATCAGCTCCACGCGAAAGTAGATGGGTAGCGAAAGCATGTCGTATGACATGAGGCGAAATTTTGTGAACAGGTAGACCAACCTCAGCAGCTATTCCTTTTAATAATTTTGCAAAACCCTGTCTGGTTATATGTCCTTCTTTTGCTCTAGAAGGAAACAGATATTGAGTAGAGTTACCCTTTTTATGTATATTACTCATGTAATGGCGTATAGCTTCCACAGCTATATCATTCAGTGGAACTATCCTCTCTTTGTTGCCTTTTCCAAGAACTAAAAGAACATAATGCTTGGAATTTTCGTCATAAATTATTGCATCTTTTGTTAATTCAACAAGTTCAGAAACTCGAAGACCAGCGCCATACAGAATGTGTAGCATTGCTTGAAGTTTGGGGTTAGATTTCTTTTCAAAGTAGGAAAGCAAAAGTTTTGTCTCTTGTTCCGATAAAACTTTCGGTAGTGGTTTGTTTTTATTTTTTAGTTTGATTTCTAACATAGGATTTTGATTTATAAGCTTTTCTTCACTTAAAAACGAAAAGAATTGACGCAGAGCGGAGATTTTACGCATAATGGAAGATTGTTTAGTTTGTTTGAGATTAAGGTATTCAATATAATTTTCAATGTCATTTTTTAATATATCAATTTTATTTTCTGTGTATTTTAAAAATTCCTTAACATCGGTCTTATAAGAATTTAGACTTCTTAAGGATAAATTTCGTTCGCTAACCAGCATTTCTTCAAATCTGTCAATAATTGATGTTACATCCATAATTTCATGGGGGCGCGATGCGGTATATTTTTATTTTACCACATCGCGCCCCAAGGCCTGTCAAGGTACGCATACGCTCAGCAACCTTCGGTCAACGACCGCTGGTCGCTGACCTTGACAGGCGGGATACTATTTAGCTGAAAATAATTTGCTTAGCCATGAAAAATATGTTAGAATATTTATAGAAGGGGCATTGATGCCCGTAGTTTTTTTTAAGAGGTGTATAGAAATGTTTAAAAAGAAGTGTTTATCCGGGGGGGGGGGCTATGCTTAGGTAGTACTGTAATTATAGCTATTTCTGCTTCGAATGTAGCTGCCACAGAAAGTCAAAGAAATCAGTTAAATCAAATTTACTGGAGATTTAAAGCTAACAATATAATTTATTATCAAGACCCCAGCCGTGAAGATGCATGGATTAAGGATATTTATTATCATGATTCAATTATAAACGTAATCGGTAAGGCTATAGGAGATTGCGTCACGGGCGAGAATGAGTTTAAGGATAAAAAGGTTGGAGACGTTATAACATTTAAAGATACATGCCCGGAGAGATATGATAGAGCAAACTGGAATGCAGTTGTGTTATATAACTTAATTGAATATACGAAAAGATCTATATACTATCAATTTTATAAGGGTGATGGTATCGGTTATGCGGCACCAGAAAATCTAGAACGATATGAGAAAGTTAGTTTTGACCAAATTCAAAGTGATCTTTTATGTTACTACGAGAAGTACTATCGAGAGAAAGGTTACGAAGAAAGTATAGGAAAACTACGAGGCAATATCGAGGATGCAATTCACGATATAGAAAAATACCGAGATGCACTTCACTTACTATCGATATTAAAAGGAATAATGTGTTCAGCGTTTTCCTTTGACTTATTGAATACTCGCATAGGGATGATACGGGATCTTCGGAATTATTATAACCAAGCGCGACAATGCCTGAATTATGGTAAGTATGCGCTATCCCGAGCAGCTTTAGAGGTATTGGAGATAAAAAATAAAAATCGTGCCGAGTATAAAAAGCTTCAGGAGGCATCAGATGAGCCAAACAAGGAAGAAAAAATGAGGAATCTAGATTCTATCCTAGAAGGTACATATAAATACATGTCGAAGGACATAGAACTAATGCGAAAGATTAGGTTGGGAGACTTTATAAATGAACTAAAATCAGCTGGGGAAATTTTATCTGTAGATGACAAAACGATATATGGGATGAAAGAGGTGGACGAGAAATCTATATTGATGCATATAAATGCTATAAGGAGTACGATGTCTCGGATACTACAGAGTGTGCCATCCATAGATGACGACGAAAGTATAAGTAAAATTCATAATGAATACAAAAAACAATTTAGAAAAACATCTTTAGCGCCCTCAAGACTTAGTTCGAATTTTTTATTTCTTCTAAAGTGGCGACTACAGAACGGTAGTAGAAACTTGTACTTAGCTCCTGAACTATTCCCTATTGCGAAAATGTATCCGCCAATTAAAGAAGGTGAAGACGGGAGATACAAGAAATTATACTTTGAAAACAGTGTCGATTCACAATTTGAAAAATATCTCGGATATACCCAGAAATTATTCCCCATCTTCAGCATTAATGATCAAAGTTTAGCACTATCAGCAATAAGAGCAAAGTTGCCGGTGCAGGAAATTAATGTACGATATGTGGTATCCAAAACGCAACAGTCCGATTTTACATTCGAAAAGGCTTTGGATTTGGGCAAAACATGTCGACTGACGACCGAAGATCCGATATGTGGAAGCACAATGAAATTACTTAATGACCTTATCGAACCGTGACCTCACTAGATTTCGCAGGCAGTGAAGTAAATTATTGTGTTCTTATGGGATTGTTGATAAGTGAGTGAAACACTTATTGAGCAATTCCCGAAAATTTATGAGACTTGTCTAGATGAAGTGAGTTGATATAGAATGACTAGCGTGGAACTAATTTGAACATTTTGATGAACGACAGCATTGGTACAAGTGATTTTCAGAAAGCATTAACAGATATAAGTCCGTTTTTGCCTCTGTCATTTGCTGTCTGGCGTTCAGGTTGCGACGATGTTTTTGTCTCTGATAAATTACGCGCAGTACTATCTGTTAAGCAAAATATCCTTGATGCTTACAGTTTCGTCAAATCCATGCAAAAAATATTTGGAGTATTTTTAAATACGGCTGTTGAAAAAATTGAACAAGGTAGAGATGAATATTCCGCTTTTTCCACAGTATCAGAAGATGGGGAATGTCTGCTAAATTTAAAATTTTATGAAGAAAAAGAAACTTATGTTTTTACTCTTACGCGAGAGACTATAAGAAAAGATAATGCACCTCGAAGCTCCAATTATAAAATGGATGTATCTGAATTGGATAAAATCCTCGATAGCCTTCCGATATATGTTTGGCAAAAAAACAGGAATTTACAAATTACATATTGCAACGACTCTTACGCAAAAGCCCTTGAGGCGAGCAAGGACTATGTGATTTCGAATAACATGAGGGAAACACCGTTTACGAAAGATGGCAAATCAATTGGGTGCGCAATAGACATAACTGATAAAGAAGCCCTGGAAATAAATTTCCGCAATTATCAAAAACATACCGAAGAGGTTCTAAATAATATATCCGTTCCTGTTGCAATATTTGATGCAAATACGATTTTGGTTTTTGCAAATCAAGCAATTATCAGAATGTTTTCCGTTGCTGAAGAGGATGTTTATAGAAATTATAAATTTTCCGATATCATGAACTACTTACTTAGTCGCGATTCAATAATTGCGTCGGAAGACATATTGAAATACAAAGCAAAGGCTACAGAACTTTTTAGAGAAGTTATAGAGCCTCACTGCACAACACTTCACCTGACAAATGGGGATATCGTCTCGGTAACAGTTACTCCAAATCACGGTGGTGGGCTAGTTTTTATGTTCGAAGATATAACTGACAGGGTAGACCTTGAAAGAAAGGTAAATTCAGTGTCATCCATTTATAACAAAACTTTAGACGCCTTCTCTGAAGGGGTTATTATTTTAGGAAGTGATAGCAAAATAAAAATAGCAAATAAAGCCACTTTAGATCTTTGGAAAAAGGAAAAAATGGAGGCATATATAGGAGAATTTTTTCAAAATTCATCTAGATTACTGACTGCCGAATCCAAAGCCCAATTGCTAGACCCTAGTTTGTTAGCTATGTTGTCTGAGCGAGTTGAATTTTCAAAGGAATTGCAATTTTTGTCCGGAGAAACGATACGATGCGAATACAATCTTCTTCCTGAGGGATTAGGTATTGTGAGATTTGTTAACATAAGTGATAAGGTCAATTTAACAAAGACAATTGAGGAAAAAAAAGTTATTACTACACAGATCGACAGGCTTCAATCCAATTTAATTTCCAATATTTCTCACGAAACGCATGCTTCAATTCAGACTATATCTGGATTTGCGGATATACTTTGTCATAAATATTTTGGAGAGCTTACCAAAAAACAAATGGAATATTGCTATGGTATTGCTAATGCTGTTAAAAATTTGAATGATACGGTTGATGCTGTGATAGAGCTCTCGAAAATGGAAGCAGGCCAACTAAAATTGACCTATGCTGAGACAAAATTATTAAAGATTATCCAAGCCTCAATTGCGTTAGCAAATGATGTCGCAAAAAAGCATAATATATCTATTAATACAAACTTTGAAGATCCAGAATTCGCTGTATATCTTAACGAGAAAAGCATTACTAAGGCATTGTTTTATTTGATAAATCGCTCAATGCAAGAGCTGTCCGCTGGAAACAAGATTGATATTTTGGTCACAATCAATAACGAGCAGGGGGACTTTGAACTTGCTATAAAGGACGACGGAGCTCTACTATCAACGGACGAATTAGACAAAATTCAACAAGGATTAGCCGATAATTCACAATACAATTACTTAGAACACCCCTTAGACTTTTGTTTAGCACTAGCGCACAATATCATCGTGCTACACAAAGGGAGCCTGGATGTTCAATCTGATAAAGCCAGTGGCAATGTAATGACTTGCAAATTACCCATAGGATGTTTTGCGTAACAATGTTTATGTTTCCATCTCCGTAAGATGGGTGCCCCCCTCGCCTTTAGGCGAACACTTCAGTATAATACGAGGTATGACATACAGAAGAAGTTCACATAGTATTCTACACAAAGTATAGGTGCATAGTGTTGTACTATAATGATACGGGAAATCTGCTCAGCGAATTACATCAATATAATCAGTGGAAATATTAGCTCAGATCATACGTTGATTTCAGCTACTCTTATCAACAACTCATGCTGGATCTGTGACCGTCGCTCCTGTAAAATTCTAAGAATACCTCAATAAAAACCATGGATAAATACATTGACCTGGCATTCAAATACATCTGGTAATATCAAAAATCTGGCAATATATAAAAGCCTGAAACTGCTAGGCGAGCTCCTGGAATAGCATCTATGAATAGAAGGATATTTAGTTGCCTTATCCGGAAAAATAA
>CADBWU010000040.1 GCA_902798535.1 uncultured Pseudomonadota bacterium | reverse complement strand
GTAGACGAGAGTTTAAAAACACAATGGATGTTCTCACCAAGTTTCCAATATGAAGGTGGTAAGTTGTATATTTCTGAATTAAAAGTACAGCAGGGATCTGGGAAAAAAGGCGAAGATGATCGTTACATTTGGGTTGATGATAGGCTCTATTATGTTCAAACTGTCGATGAGCTCAAAAAAGGCAAAGGCAAATGGCTAATGGAGAGGCTAGAAGGGTTAGTTGACGAGCCTACTGAAGACTTATGGAATAAGTGGCATCCAAAAAAGAAATGAATAGAATGACGATGACTGCAACATACAACCTACCAGCTAGAAGCCGGTAGGTTGTTTATTGCAAGAATTTGGGATATGGATCCATTTGAAATTTTGTTGATTATTCTGCCGTAATATCTTAGAATAGCTTTTTAAGCAGGCGATTGTGAGCCATGAACAGAACGGAATTTTTCCAATTTTTGAAACAATCAATACCTAGCACTATATGGGCTATTGGTTTGTCGTCCTTGCTTATAAATTTGGCGACATCGGTTATACAGTCGGGATCTGCGGTATATTTAAAAGTGGTGTTGGGAATCGCAGTTTCAACTATCGGCGTGATTGAAGCTGTTGTTGAATGCATCGCAAACATAGTGAAGATTTTTTCTGGAATAATTAGTGACTATTTAAGACGCAGAAAATGGTTGATGGTTTTCGGATTTATTTTGTTAACAATTTCAAAACCATTAATCGCAATTTCTAAAAACGTATCAAGCATTATTGTTGCAAGGACTATAGACAGAATTGGCAATGGTATTCAGGCTAGCCCGCGAGACGCACTAATTTCCGATGCTGCACCGAAAGAAACAAAAGGAGCATGTTACGGTCTAAGACAAAGCTTAGCTGTTGTTGGCTCAACACTTGGAGGCGTTTTCGGAATGACTGTCATGAAACTGTCAGGTGATCACTTTCAGTTGTTATTTGTGTTAGCCACAATTCCTGCGATTTTAGCAGTGGTAATTTTGATATTTTTTGTAACGGAAAACTTAAACCACAAGCAAAAAATCGATAGACGAAAAATACGAATACACGATATGAAAGCTCTAGGAAAGCGATTTTGGATTCTAATGCTCGTCGTTGCAATATTTATGGCTGCAAGATTTGGTGAATTCTTTATGTCCCTTCATGCTTGCGAAAATTTAGGAATGAAAAAGGCATATTTATTTCTAATTACAATTATATTTAATTTGTTTACCACACTTTCTGCATTTCCTACAGGAAAGTTATCAGATAGGATGAGCAAAATAAACTTGCTCTTCATTGGTATTGCTGTATTGTTCGTGTCCGATATTTGTATCGGTTGCGCAAACAATCTCATCTGGATTTGGATAGGCGCAGCTCTATGGGGAATTCAACGCGGAATTAGCGAAGGAATTTTCGCTATCTTAATTTCAGACTATGTTCCTAAAGAACTTAGGGGGACAGGATTTGGAGTATATTACATTACTGTTTCTGTATCAGCATTTTGCGCAAATGCCATTGCAGGTGGAGTGTCACAATATTTTGGAGAGGGGATGGCATATCTAACTGGAGCACTGATATGCGTCGTTGCAACTGTGACCTTGTTGATATTTAAAAACCAGTTATCACAGAGCTGATTTTAAGATATGTAGACAGCTTCTAGATAAGTAAAAATTTTCACAATTGTTGGTGTCGAACATGCCCCAAAATATCCCAAATCTTTGTGAATTCCTATAAAAATAGGAAATTTAATGATTCACTACATATGCTAACCTTATCAGTCGTCTTGCTTCTATGCGGTCGAGCACTTTGTTTCCTTGTTTTGCTGTCAATTGCCAGGTACATCCGAGAAATTCTCGTTAGCAATGCTCTATGATAGAGCAGAGAGAAGTTCTGTTTTTTCAGGAAAATTATGGAGCTGAAATGTTTGAAGTGCGAGTGCACAGCTACGCATAAAAACGAGCATATGAAAGGATATCAGCGGTATAAATGCTAGGGATATCAATGTTTAAAAACTACACCACTTGGTCTCCCCAGAAAAAGACAAGATTTGTCTGAATTATCAATAAGCACTACGGGCAAAATAGTGTGGGTAACAACACAAAGTATACCAGAGAAGCTTGATATTTTAATGGTTACAGAGGTAGAAATGGACAAAATGTATCATTGCCGTTTTGGAAAGCTATTGATTATTTGACGAGCCATTAGACGTCGTGATCTCTAAAATCAAAATTTACGACAGCATGAAATTTTGTGAATTTCCTCATGTTTATTCAGGGCGTTACGAAAGTTACAAGGAATTTTTTCCCAAAGGTAACTTAACGCAGTCTAAGAAATACAATACCAGTAATAGACCGAAATGATGTGTGACAACGGCATTGGTTAGCTGCGTTCTGCAGACGATCGATCCCTTGAAAATCTAGCGATTTCTGTGGCAATTTTTGCCAGATTTCATATCAACGGCTCTATCGGCGAATTAATTGCATTGCTAGGGTAAATTTCTCTCCGCTACTCTAGTCATTCAAAATGACTGGCTTTCATGCTATCATAAGGAGGAACGTTATGATTAGATTTGTTCTCGGCTATGGGGTCGAGATTTTTGGAAAGGTGTTAAATGTTTTCAGTAACAAGTGAAACCATAAATTGGGGGGGCAAAAACTTAACAATTGAAACCGGGAAAATAGCTCGTCAAGCAGATGGTGCTGTTATTGTTAAATACGGTGATACTACTGTTTTATGCACATGTGTTTATGCCAAAAAGACGGCAGAAAATGCTAGTTTTTTCCCTTTGACAATAAATTATCAAGAAAAGTTTTATGCAGCTGGGAGAATTCCCGGAGGCTTCGTTAAAAGAGAAGGAAAACCCTCGGAAAGAGAAACACTTATTGCCCGCTTGATAGATCGTCCAATACGACCTCTTTTTCCCGATGGCTTTTTGAATGAGGTGCAAGTTGTGTGCACAACAATTAGTTATGATTCTGAGTGTTCTCCTGATATAGCCGCTCTCATTGGTGCATCAGCTGCTATTTCGATTTCAGGAGTTCCGTTCACTGCCCCCGTTGCTGGATGCCGGGTTGGATATGATAAAGAAAATGGATTTATTTTAAACCCAACCAAGGCAAGTGAACTAGAACTTGTCGTAGCGGGAACAAGCGAAGGAATTCTGATGGTTGAATCAGAAGTCAAAGAACTGTCAGAAGAAACTATGCTAAACGCCGTTATGTTTGGATTTGAGTCATTTCAGCCTGTTTTAGAAATGATTGAGAGTCTAAAGCGAAAAGTTGGAAAGCCAGTAATGAAAGTGACACCATTCGAGGAAAAGTATTCTGACACTTTAAAAAAGATCGAACAGTTGTCACTGAACAAAATAAAAGATGCCCTAAAAGTGAAGGCAAAATTGGAGCGTCGCGATTTAATCGAGCAAGCTAAAGAGGAAGTGTTCACTGAACTAGCAGAAGAGCAAGAACAAGTAATTTTGGATACACTTTTCGAGTCGATTTTATCAAAAACGATGCGAAGCACTCTGCTTTCAACAAAGTCAAGAATAGATGGTCGTAAGTTAGATCAAATTCGTCCGATTACGTGCGAGATCGATGTTTTGCCAAAAGTACATGGAAGCGCACTATTTACGCGCGGAGAAACTCAGGCACTTGTTGTAACTACGCTAGGCTCGTCACTCGATGAACAGGTCATCGATAATATTACTGGGGAAACCAGCGAAAATTTTATGTTGCACTATAATTTCCCCCCATATTCAGTTGGGGAAATTGGAAGGTTGGGTGCGCCAGGACGCAGAGAAATTGGACATGGAAAATTGGCTTGGAGAGCATTGCATTCACTAATCCCATCAGCAAATAAATTTCCATATACAATTAGGGTAGTTTCAGATATCACAGAGTCTAACGGTTCTTCCTCTATGGCTACAGTTTGTGGTTCGTCTTTATCTATGATGTCGGCAGGAATTCCAATGAGAGAACACGTAGCAGGTATTGCCATGGGATTGATTAAAGAAGGCGAAGATTATGTCGTTCTGTCCGATATCATGGGAGATGAAGATCACCTTGGTGATATGGACTTCAAGGTCGCAGGAACAAAAGATGGCATAACTGCATTGCAGATGGATATAAAAATTACCAGCATCAATCGAGAAATAATACAAACAGCATTAGCTCAAGCGAAGAAAGGTAGGCTTCATATTTTAAATTTGATGAATGCTACGATTTCCGAAGCAAGAAGCGAACTCAGCTCGACTGCGCCAAGGATTGAAAAGGTGACAATTGACAAAGATAAAATTCGTGATTTGATTGGGCCTGGTGGCAAAACCATCAAAGAAATTACTGAAAATACAAATACCAAGATTGAAATTGATGATGCGGGGATAGTAAGTATATTCGCAACAGATAAGAAATGCATGGAAGAAGCTGTGAGTGCGGTAAAAAGCATATGTTGTCCCCCTGAGGTTGGGGCGATATACGATGGTGTGGTAGTAAAAATAATGGATTTCGGAGCATTTGTCTCTATCGGAAATCGCGAAGGATTGGTGCATATTAGTCAAATATCGGAAAAGAAAGTCAGAGCTGTGCACGATGTCCTAAAAGAGGGGCAAAACGTCAAAGTGAAGGTTCTCGGAATTGACGAAAAAAACCGCATAAAACTATCAATGAAGGGACTCTAAATCGCTTAATGTATGATGGGACAGGTAAAACACTTAACAGGTGAACTTTGCTTGTCTCAACACATAATGAGCGATGCAAATCCTGTATTAAAGTGTTTTTTGTCGTCTTTTGTTTCCAAAACGTACGATAGGCTCCCCCCTCGCCTTTAGGTGAATACTTCAGTATAATACTCTGTATCTATACATCGTACAGAACGCTATTTGACACTCCATACCGTATTCACTGTGTGAACTTCTTCTGTATGTTATACCTCGTATTGCACTTAAGCATTCGCATAAAGGCAAGGATTTTTATCCATCCCACGTTTTAGAAATAGATGCCCTACCGGCTAGAAGCCGGTAGTTCTATGTCACGCTTGGAAAGCGGATTAAAAGAGTAAACTCTCAGAATTCGGATATTTTGAATGTATCCTTTTTATGATGTTCTTCTTGTTCCTCTATATATTTTTGCACTTCTTTTATGCTTATTTGTCCAGATGCTGCAACAAAGTACCCTCGAGCCCATAGGTGTTGCCCCAATATCTTTTCTTTAATTCTTGGAACGTTCTGCTATTTTGCCAATCATGTATACAATATAATTTTCGATACGGATAGATGCGGTGGAGCTGAAAT
>CADBWU010000039.1 GCA_902798535.1 uncultured Pseudomonadota bacterium | reverse complement strand
GTGAGGAACTCCTTGGCATGGGCAAGGCCTCCGAAGAGGACGATGTGCAACTGGAACCGACCAACGAGTACCCGCGTCTGATCACCACAGAGCGTATCCGTGAAGGAAGCCGTTTGGCATGGATTTCCAAACGCTACTACGGCGCGAAGATCTACTGGCCCTACCTCTATGATGCCAACAAAGACCATCTGGATGACCCGAATCAGATTGAAGTGGGTACGCCGATCCGTATCCCGAAATTAACCAAGACTCAATTGGACACCACCAATACAGCCACGATCGCGACGCTTGAGCGCTTGCGCGAGAAGGCAGAGGCAGCGATGAAATGATTGATATCCTACATTATTTCGAGTTTGAGGGTATTGTTTTCGATGGCAAATACCAAATGTTAGAGAAAATCAAGCTATTATATGAAACTGGTATTATAGGTATTAAGTTTACACCAAACTACATCAGACGTAAGGGAATTTGTAACACAACCTGTTTTGTCTTTAACGAAGGAATGAATCCGTTTGTTAGTTCGGAAAAGGATCTTTTGCATAAGGAAAATTCTATTAAGTATATTATTAACCCGATTTTTTCGAAAAGAGTAACCCTTCACTACAATACAACGGAAATAATAGGTAATTATGGATGGGACTATCTAAGAGATAATCATGCAAGGAAAATGACGATTAAAAGAGTATGATTCTTCCAACGAGGAAACGTTACCATTAGGTTCTTGCGGAAGACTCCGTGCAGGTTCAAGTCCTGTCGCCCGCACCAAGCGAAGATAATCCGAACCTTCTCCCTGTTGGAGACGGGTTCGGATTTGTCTTTTTAATTTAAATGAATGCCAATAAAAAACGAACGACAATTAAGTGCTATAAATTATGCAAAAGAAATAAAGCAAAAGATTCCATTTACCATAATCATTGGAAGATAAATGGGCCATATAGTTCTACTAAACATTAGTTGGAAAGTATTGCTAGAATTTTTGATTGTACCGTTCTCATCGCGAGGTCTCATTTGTTTATTATGTGGATCTAAATCAAATTGATAGTCATCACTATCCTTTCGATTAATAATTACCCATTCGTATTTAAGTCTATATAACTTCTCTGTTTTTAAAAAACAGGCATCCATGTACCAAAAACAACTAATTGAAATTGCGCAAATTAAAAATAGCATAACATTGTTTGTTTTTCCTGAAAACAATGTTAAAGTTATAGTAAACAAGGTAATACTCCATCCCTTAATTATAAAAGAAGCATTTGACATTCTATCTATGCATTTTTGTATAAGCTCAATTTCTTTGATCATATTGTCATTTTTTTCAGTCATATCAATTACCCCACTACTAAAATCGTCTTTTTAGTGTTTTTTCTGCTGCTAATTTCTCAATATATTTCCAACTATAATTGCCAATTAACTCTTCTGTATTTATTTTTATGTAGTATTTTTTGCAAAAAAGCGGATTAATTATAATTTCAACTTCGCTTTCAATTGTGTCACGATCTATTACAGCATCATAAATTGGATTTAATCCCTCGTTAAAATTAAAACAAATATGATGAGTATATCCTCGGTTTTCAATTGAATCCGCATTAAAACGCAAACCTATAATTCCTAATTGGTAGAGAATTAAAATCTTATTCTTAGAACTTGAACAATCGTAAGAAAAAGAAGCATCAAATCTGACTTTTTCTATTATTTTAAAGAATTCAGATATATCTAATATGTTATTGTAACCACGAAAAGAATTTAAAACGTCTTTTAAATTATAGAAAACATTTTGATATTCAGTTATAAATTCTTTATCAATTATATTACTGGCACTTTGAGATAAAGCATCCTTTATCATTTTTTCATCTATATCAAGTCCTACATTTTTACTGTTTTCAACCAATCCCAACAAACTAATAAAGTTCAATAAAATATCTCTTGGTCGCCAAAACGATAACCTTAACATGTAGTTAAACAAATCAAAATCATGCCATCTGTTTCCACAATACAACTTTATAGACACAGGAATCTGAGGAAGTTTTTCCTTAAGGATTCGATGAAAACGTTGCAACATATTCTGACTTGAAATCGGTTTAACTTCATAATATTCTTCTAATCTTAAGACAAGCATGCGTAAAAGATCATAGGCGTCCCAGAACAAGCCGCAGCACTTTAATTTTGAAATATCTCGATCAGCTATTTGTATCTGATCTAATCTATCTTGCGGAAGCACAATACAAAAATCAATTCTGTCAGCAATTTGATATAATTGATTGTTGAATTGATTTCTTTTGAATTTCATTGCAACATTACAAAGACTTCTATAAAACAAACACTCAAAATCATTACGTTTATCGTACTCTGATGGATTACTATTTTGCATGTTTCTGGTGTTTCGCCTGAAATCTTCAGAGTGTGTATCAAATCCATCGAGAGATATTAATGTCTTTTTTTCACACACTCCAAAGCAATTCGCAAAGCTCTTAAAAAGGTTTTTTCCAATAAATGTCTCAATAATATTTTGAGTATTCAGATTTGTTTTTATGGATGTCATAAAAGTATAATCGTTTGCCTTATCTAATATATGATTTTGAAAATATGTTTCCATAATCTCTAACACTAAAGTTGGTATTTGAGATTTTACACTATTATCCAAAAGGCTTATATCACGATTTGCGCCAAGTTTATCTCTTAAAAATTTTGCAACATTTTTGAATACTCTATATCTATAATCTGACTTCAAATTATCATTTTCAAACTCTAATCCAACAGTAAACATTGTTTGTATTACAAAAAAGATTTCCCAATATATGTCCGTTATTTCTGTTGTAGATATAAAATCTCTATCGTGCCAAAGCGATTCCACACATGAATATACCGAGCTGATATTTATATCTTCTGCATTAATCGGACAAAGAATTTTATATTGCTCCATAAATACTTTAGGCTCTAAGTTCTCTATTGTTTCTAAGAGTGTTGTTTTACCACTACCTTTTCTACCGATAACAATATATGAGCTTTGATTAAGTATCTCAGAATAAGCAGGCATTTTTATCATGCAACTTCTTTTTAACGAACCATCAGCAGCAGTATTTTTTAATAAAGCTTTATATTTTTCGTTTGAATCTTTATACCTTATATCGCTAATTAGATAATTTGTTTTTGTTTTCTTTATAATATCTTCAATAAATTTAGAATACTTCTTTTGAAATTTTGGTTCAATTGAAATATAGTTATTTTTGCTCTCCTTATATTTGATTTTTGCAACTTCCAAATTGCAAGTGATATCTCTAAAATCTCTAGGAACAGATGTGTCTTTTTTCCCTTTAAATAAAATTGGATAAATAAATCGAGTATTAATATCTTTCTTTTTTAATATATATCCATATTCCCTATAACAACCACTATCCTCGACAGGAGTGTCAACCTTTCTCTTATATTCCGGTGTGAAAAAAGTCAAAACTAAATCGGATTCTATTATCTGTTTTTCCTTTTCCTTAAAGTTTTCCCCAACGTCAAAATTATGTCGATCCAAAATTACTTTTATTTTGTTTTGAGAACGTTTTTCAATATCAGATTTTAATCTAAGCAAAAAATTCAATATTTCATCACTCCACGCATACGAAATATAACATGTTGGTTTTTGTGGCATAGTATCCCTCCTAAAACTTTATACTATATTTTAACATATTTTCTATCTATAATCCATAATTCGTCTAATTTCAACACATAGAAAAAAGATAATGAATTTTATGCAGTGTTAACATAAATACATATACATTTTTGTAAATAGGCTCTGCTGAAAAAGCTCTCCGACAGCAAAAACCACAACATATCAAATATCCTCTATCATTTCTCCACAAGATATGGTATAATACTCATATAGCGGATGACCCCAAAATGGGGGCGTTTTATCAAAAAACAGCGAATCTGAGGGGTGCTGAGGTATGTACATCAACGAAAACAGTTCACAAATGACATTGGAAGGCTTTTACGCTCCGTTCGCGGAGAGGCTCTCGTCCGAAAACAGATGGGTGAAGCTCAGCCGAAAAATGCCTTGGGACAAAATCGAAGAAGAGTATCTCAAAAATATCGATCTCAAAAACGGCAGACCGGCGATATCCTCGCGGATCGCATTCGGCGCGTGCTTCATTCGATCTGCCGAGAACATCACGGATGAGCGGACTGTTCAGGCGATCGCAGAGAATCCGTATATGCAGTATTTTCTGGGGCTAAAAGAATTCGATCCTGAGCCGCTGTTTGACTCCTCAATGATGGTACACTTCCGTAAGCGTTTTCCTGTCAATTTCGTCGCCGATGTGAACGAGTATCTCTGCACCGGCAAATGGCCTGAAGACTC
Organism: uncultured Pseudomonadota bacterium; assembly: GCA_902798535.1. Lineage (GTDB taxonomy): Bacteria > Pseudomonadota > Alphaproteobacteria > RUG11792 > RUG11792 > RUG11420. The sequence continues at coordinate 984 of CADBWU010000039.1, read as the reverse complement.
CCGAAATGTTGACAGAAATGAATCTGAAAACGACGGGGATGATAACGATAACAGCAGCGGCACTCCGTCAATTGAGTCGGAACCTGACGAATCTGATTACGACGCAAATAACAACAGTGGACATCTGATTATGGACGCCACAGTCGCGCCGGCAAATATCAAATACCCCACCGACATCGACCTTCTCAACAAATCGAGAGAGCATCTCGAAAAAGCCATATCCATCTATTGGGAGCTCGTACCGCACAAGGGTCATATGCTTCCGTACAGCAAGAAAAAGGCTCGCAAATCATTTTTGAAGCTCTCAAAAGACAAGAAATGGTCTAAAAACAAGGTCAGAAAAGCAATATCCGAACAGCTGCGCTATGTTGAGCTTGCAATGGAAAGACTGAATGAGCTGAGACCGCAGTTTGAATGTCCCGATGATTACCTTCCTACATGGCTGTTAAGACGGCTCAAAGTTATCCCTAAGGTTTATGCACAGCAAAAAGAAATGTTTGAGAACGGAAAGAGATCATGCGAAGATCGTATAGTCAGCCTTGAGCAGCCGCATGTAAGACCGATCGTCAGAGGAAAGCGTCCAAACCCCACGGAATTCGGGCAAAAAATTCACCTGTCAGTCATTGAAGGCTATGTCTATTTGGAACAGACCTCGTGGAATAATTTCAACGAATCAACGGATTTGATCGCCTGCATCAGGGAATATAAGCGCAGATTCGGCGTTTATCCAAAGGCGGTTTTAGCTGACCAGATCTACCAGACCAGATTCAATAAATTGTATTGCAAGCTGCGCGGCATACGCCTGTCGGGCAAAGCTTTGGGCAGAAAAAACGAGGTGCAAAAGGAAGCTGAAAAGCAACAAATGTACCGTGATTCCTGCGAACGGAATTGGGTCGAGGGAAAGAACGGTCTCTTAAAAACCAGATACGGCATGAGCCGAGTAATGAGCAAGTTGGATGGCAGCGCCAAAACCGACCTTGTATT
>CADBWU010000038.1 GCA_902798535.1 uncultured Pseudomonadota bacterium | reverse complement strand
GACGACTTAACAATAAAAAAATACTAATTTAAAACAAAAACTGTTGCAACGATGATGCAACAGTTTTTGTGATTGTTAAAAAACAAATTATTTAATACATTTCACTCAAACATAATATAAAAGGAACTAATATAAACTGCCATTAGCACTGCAGGATAATGATACAGACATAGAGTAATCTTTTGATGTATAACGCGCAACCGCCCTTGCCGTAGCAGTATTTCCGCTTTTACTCACACTTGAGTTAATTATTGACCACAGGGACCCAGGAGCAGTAGTGCTTTTTGATGCGCTGGTACATGTGGATGTCCTGCCATTATAAGAAAATGTACCATATACTGTGACAGACCACATTATCTCGCCATTTCTATTTTTGTAATTTTTAGTTTTAGAACCAGATTTGTATGTTGATGAAGCCCTATTAAATTTATATTTAATTACAGGCGAGGATATAATTGTCTCTATATGATCGCCATTGTCCAAATACTCAATAACACTTGTCTGCACAACATCATTACTCGTATCCGAATAAGCATAAGCCGTTGGATTTAAAACAAATAATGTACAAAAAACAAAAACAAACGATACTATTACACTAATTAACTTCTTCATTTTTTCTCCTTTAATCTTCTTGTATTATTTCTTCTGAAATTACAACTTCTTGATTTTGCATAATTCGGTATACATTGTGCTGATATATGCAATACGTGATAGTTGCAATAAAGGCTAAAATTATTGTGATAGAAATTGCAAGTTTGATATGAGAAGATACCTTTATCTTCTTTACTATGTATTCAATACCTAATGAAGAAAGATAGTTGTGAACCACTTCGCTTGGAATTCCGTAAATGTCGTATAACATTTTCTTGGAAGAAATGTGTTCTTCTTGAATCAAAGCTTCTATATCTGATGATAACTTTTTTAAATAAATTCTCTCACGCTTGCTTTTTATAGGTAGAATAGCTTTAATTTCTGATAAGTACTCTTTTTTGAAATTATTCATTATCACATATATCCTTTGTTATATTAAATGACTTGAAAATGTTTTGAACTCCATTGGTGGTATCAAAATAATTCTTCTTAATAGAATTCAAATAATCTTGTCCGCTTTTTTCAATATGATAATATACACGCATTCTTTTTTTTCCAACTAATTTAGAATATTCGCTTATTTTTCCGTCACCCTCTAATTTATAGGTTGCTGTATATATTGTGTTTTGAGAAATTGAAAGCAATCCATTAGATAGGTCATTAATTTGTTTTACAATCTCATAAACGTAACAATCTTTTTGTTCTAATAATGTCAAAACTAGCAATTCAGCTATTCCGTTAATAAAAATGTTCTTTGATACATTCATAAACACGCCTCTATTATAATAAACAATTAAATTATAGCATAGTTATTTTGAAAAATCAATATTACGATTTACAAAATATTTATTGACAAAAGTATCTGGCTAATGTTATACTTAATTTGTAATATAATCCCATTATAAGGAGGTTGAAGAAATGCATATAAATCCTCAACGGTATAAGAACGGTGATACTTCACTTTGTATTAAAAAATACTTGATATATCGAATTACAACAAAAGGAGTAAAAATATGAAAACCAACCCCAAAATCAACATTTCTAAATTAATAAGTGTTTTAATTATATCTGTTTTCTTGTGCTCTATGTTGAGCATAAGCGTTTCTGCAAATACGAATGGCCCCACTCTATTAAGGCAAGATCAGCTTGACAATACTGCAGGCACTTTTCTTGATAAAAAAGTACGTCTCATGGTGGATTCCAATGTATTAGATGTACAAAAATCAAATGCCCGCAAGCTTAAGTCTGCATCGCTAGATAAAGAGGCGTCCCTAATAGTTGATTTTCGTCGAGAAATGTCATCATTAGGCGAAACATACATTAATCCTAAATCTGAGCTTGAAGTAATATCGCAAAGGGTAGGTGAAGATGGGAATCTATATGTAGTTGCCAACGAAACCACAACGCTTACCATAGCTGAAAATGGTGTAGAAACTGGCTATTCGGCAAATCATGAATTTGTGTACTCAAAAGATGATAATCAATGGGTATTGATAGAAGATAGACAGTTAGAACCGACTGGCTTGCTTCCCTTATATCAAGCGGAAGAATTCGTATATCACGGACAGGGTGACATCAAGTCCAATAAAGAACTCGAAACCAATCCTAGTTCTGAATCAAGCGAAAACTTAACAGAAAAAATCAATTTGATTCCTGAAATCGAAGCATCCATAGATAGAAAAAACAATATTAACAAAGACACAAAAAGCGATAATGCAAAAAGCACTAGTTTAAGAGCACCCGGAGGTTACAACTACTCTGCCATGGCAGCTTACTTGAAAAAATACTGGAATAATTATAATAAATCGTACAGAGATTTTTCTAAGAATGGTGGTGACTGTACTAATTTTGTTAGTCAGGCTCTTAAGGCTGGCGGATGGCAACACAAATCTGGCTACTATAAAAACTCAAACTATTGGTGGTATAACAGTACAAATCAGTCCTATAGTTGGATTAACGTAGATTATCTTGGAAGTTTTGCGCGTTCAAGCGGAAGATGCAAAATGTTAGATAACGTTTGGAAACTAAGAGTAGGAGATTTTCTACAGGTTAAAGGAAAAAACTCATCATCTAAAGATCATTCTATGATGGTATCTTATTTTAAGAACGGAACCCCATACTTCACTTATCATTCAAACAATCGGTATAGAAGGAGTATGAATCAAGTTTTATCAGATTGGCCCGGTGGTACATTCTATGCATACAGAACGTAAATTACCAGTTGCTTTTTTGAGTATAAGCCTCTGTATATTGATAATGTTGCTGACAAGCTGCACGTCTAATACAAACGATAAATCCTACGCAACTCCCAAAGTCGTTAATCATTTCGGAGAAAAAGCTAAAGAGTTAGACCGCAAATGTGAGGATATCAATCAATTAAATATAGCTAATCAATTAATTTCAGCAGCTAAGATGATTTTTGAACTCCGCACAAAAGGAGATAATTACGGAGAATTATCACAATACTATTATGATAATCCAGATATTGTTAAAACTGAAATTGACATACAGCTAATAACAACATCTCAAAAGGATAACACCGGGGTTGTTTGGGTGCAGTATAGCGCGCTTTATTACAACCAACAGAATAATTTAATACAGGGATCTAGTGAAGTTATATCGCGATGGGAAATAGAAAAAGTCAATCAAAAATGGATAGTTACAGATATTGATGACTTGCCCTAATTAAGCATTTATAAAACTTATTTCTATACGCAAACATGAAAGGAGTAATTAATGAAAAGAATCGTGAATTTAAGTGCATTTGCGCTTATTATTTCAATGATCACAGTAATACTGAGTTCAACTGCTGTTTCTGCAGAATCAATCATTCAAACTTCTGATTTAACATTGCCTTATAATGACGAAGTCTTATCCAATCCTACAAAAACGATTAGTAAAGATATTTTGACGGACAGTTTCGAAATCAATGTGAAAGATAAGTTCATAAAGAGGGATGGTGATGAATATTTCAGACAGTCTAATCAAGAATATGATATTGACTTAATTGACAATAAATCGGTAGAGGATTATGTGTCGCCAAATAATCTGATTGATATTAAATACACAACCTCAAACGAAAGTGGATCAAGTCAAAAGAGTAAAACAGATGATAGTATTTCAGTAAAAATTACTCTAACAGTGGATTACAGTATAACAAACGATAAAATCAAAATGTCAAAGGTAACCAGCAAACTCATAGCATGCAACGGAAGCACATCGTCAAATGTTGGCTCAGGCGTGTTTATTGTTTCAAACTCTATTACCTATGGACAAGTTGATTATGGGCATACTGGACAAAAGAAAACTGTGACTCTTCCGAATAAGGCATGTACCAAAACTTTCAACACGACTTCATGGAGTGCAGTTGCTGTTTCCGCAAGCATCGTTGGAGCTACTCAGGATGTTACGCTTCGTAGAGGGAATAGCAAATGGTATTTAGGGTTAACCAATAACATTATTGATACAATGCCAATGTATTAGCAAAGGATTAATAACATGAAGAAAATATTTCCAACTATCCTACGTCTTTGTGTAATTACACTGTCTGTGTTGTTTAGTTTTGTTTCATTCCAGATACATCAACGGTCAATTACTACTTATGATATTACAACAGAACTGTGGGTAAAAATAGCTTTTATAATTATAATTGCATTTTTGCTTGGTATATCAATCAAAAAGTTTTCACTAAATTATAAAATAGAGAAAGTAAGTACAGCGATTATAATTATGATAGCACTATTTACAGTGTTTTTTTTACAAAACAACTCCATAGAATTCTCATATATGACTATTTTGATTTGCACGGTTTATGTCACCGATTTACTTATAAAACGTTAGTTAGATTGTTTACGAACAACAAGTATTATTTGATTTTTTTGGCTTAACCACAATATAATATTATATTATTTAGCGAATTGTAATTTGAAATATAATTACAATTCGCTATTTTTGCATGTAATACTTTTATATCAAATTATATTACACTGCAGATCTCCCACTCTGATTTCGATTAATTAACTATTACAAATCGAAATTGGAGGAATTATTTTTGAAACAAATTAACCTGCGGGACTATTACCCGCATTATAAAGAAGATAAAATTGTTGAGGTGCCGGACGAGGTTGCCGCGCTTTTGGAAGATTTAGACCGCAAAGAAGAAAGTTATCTCAGATATTTGCGCCGTTACGGCGCTTTCTTTACGTTTGACCTCGGAGACATAAAGGAAAAGGATATGCCTTTTCAAAAATCACCTATTGATATATTAGAACAGCAAAGGACGCTTTCTTTATTGTATCAAGGTCTTGCAAAGCTGCCGAAAAAGCAAGGTAGAAGAATTTACGCTCACTATTTTTTAGGTATCAGCAAGTCGGAAATCGCACGTCTCGAACATTGTCATAAGAGCACAATATGCGAAAGCATAGACAGCGGTTTAACAGCCCTTGAAAAATTTTTTGAAAAATTTTCGTAAAGCACCCCGACAAATGGCCAAAAAATGTCCGTATATTATAGAAGGGTATTTTTCGGCAGGACAAAATCTCAAAAAGGACAGGATATAAAACTGTCAACGTGAGAACGTCATTAACTGCTTTTGTCCCCTTTATTGCACTTTGACAACTGAATATACATTGTTACAGGTACTTCATTCCGTGTCCTGAGCGAAGAATGAGGCGGCGCCAGAACAGACAAGCCTACGAGGTGATGAACCGGCTTGCCCGAGCGATTAACGCAACTTATTAAATTTGCCATGGCCGGC
>CADBWU010000037.1 GCA_902798535.1 uncultured Pseudomonadota bacterium | reverse complement strand
TGACGTCAAGCGATATGCAATTTCATGTTACAAAAACTGGCTCCAGACCAGATAATGTTGGCAAAGATGCAAAAAAGTGCATCACCTCATATGGTCGCGAAAGCGCTCTTCTATTGGTCGAAGGTTTTTGCAGCGCAACTGGTTGTCGGCGAGAAGTATGAAAATCTACATCAGACAATCTCATTTTACGGATACAGATGAGGTATAGCACTTTCTGAAACGTCAGCTCATCAACCTAAATGAAATCCTACAATCCGTGGTATAATAACTTTATAGATATTATGAAATAGTAATTTTATGGATATCGATAAAATACTTCCTACAAATGATGTTATGTTTAAAATTATTTTTGGTAATCAAAAGAATTCGCGCATTTTGATACATTTTCTAAATTCTGTTATTCAGTCTAAATCGCCGATAGTGAAGGTGCACATAAACCAGACTGAATTGTCTCGAGATTTGGTGGCGCAGAAGGGCGTTAGGCTCGATATCCTAGCTACGACGAGTGATGGTACGCAGATAAATGTCGAGATACAAAAAAATGTTGATCCAAATATGATTGCTCGAGCTCTGTTTTATTGGGCAAAAGTTTATTCGGGCGCAATGGACTCAAGCGAGAATTATGGTATCCTAAAGCGCACCATATCTATAAACATTTTGGATTTTATTTTATTAAAAGATGAAGAAAATTTTTGGAATAAATACATAATAATGAATTCCAAAAATCATAGGCAACTCACCGATTTTTTCGAGATGCACTTTATAGAACTAAGAAAATTAGAAAATCTGGATAAAAACAATCCGCTGACTTTTTGGGGTGAATTTTTTAAAGATCCGAATTCGGAGCAAGTGCGTAAATTATGCGATACAGTGCCGGAAATTAAGGAGGCAAAAGACGTGTTTGAAAGGGCAAAAACAAGCCCAGATGCACAAGAACTCCTGCGAATACGGGAAAAAGCACGCCTGGACTACTCCTCGGATATGCAAACCGCAAAGGACGAAGGCAGAGAAGAAGAGCGGGTAAAAAATGCGCAGATCATAGCAAAACGTTTCGGCGTCTCACTGGAAGAAGCGGAAAAGATATTGAATGAGGGCGCATGACATCCTCGTTAACCTAGCTACCTTTTTCGGACATTTTAATTGCTACATCGAGATCGACTTGCGCATCGACATATATTTCTGCACTGTAGATATATGTGCAGAATATATCATTAAATTTGCTTTTGCATATTAGTGTTTCAAAGTACACACTTACTGCAAACATCCTTTTCTGGCTTATAATATGTTTTATAGCACATATAGATACGACAATAGGAAAATTATATGACATTACCCAATATAATTGAAGCAAAAAGAATTACTTTATATGCATTACAAAAACCGTCTTTTGATATGTCAGAAAAGTTGTTTCACGAGATAAATTCTTCACGTGAAAGATTAAAGGAATGGTTGCCTTGGGTGGATACGATACAATGTGCTGAAGATGAGTACTCTCGTTATCTTATAGAACTTTGTCAAACTCGTTGGAATGCTGGAATAGGATTTGCCTACGCTATATTTTTGAGAAATGCAGTTCAAATTTTGGGATGTATCGAAATATTCAATATATCTTGGAACGATAAATCTGGAGAAATAGGATACTGGCTAAGCAATACCGCAGAGGGATATGGCTATATGACAGAGGCTGTAAACGCGTTAGATACTACAGCTTTCAGTGCAGAGCTTGAGAGTGTTGTTATAAAAACCGATAAAAAAAACCTACGTTCATGTCATGTCGCTGAACGTTGCGGATACGTGCTTGAAGAAATAATACACAACGACACATGGGATAAATTTCATCAATGTTTCCGCGATACGGCTATTTGGCGCAAATACTCACCAACAAGAAGAAATTCTCTTCATTTACTACTTGCTCCTTAATACGAAAAATTAAAACAAGAATTCTCAGGTGTATTTGATATATAGCCTGTTTGAGTTTCTGTTACTGTATTTTCAGGTTCATTGACTTTGAAAATCCGTTTCCATAATGGTTTATTCGGTGTCTCCTCATTGTTTTGTTGCTCACTTTGAGGTTTTTGTTGTTGTTGTGAAGCATTTATTCTTTCTAATTCTTCGAACGACTTAGCAATATAAACGCCTTTATATCCATTTTCTTGTTTTATTTCAATATATTCGCTGATCCACTCGATTTTTATTCGGATATCGATTTGTTCCAGTTTTTGTGCCTTATAAATAAAATCCCAAGGTTCACTGCCCAAAATTTCAATTACTATTTCGCCATTTCGTTCGATAAACCTACATTTATTTGGATTTTCGAAATATTGCTGATAATCACCGATACCAAGTATATCAAGCACTTTTACTCTCGCTTGTTTACATGTTTCAGTCTCGTTTATATCATCTATTTTTTGTTGTATTTGTTGTTTTCTTTTCTCTTTCATTTTTTCTTGCTCCTTTTCCGTATAAGTAATTTTATCGGGATTTACTCCGAATTCACCATTCAGTATTCTATCTATAATTACAAACTTCAATATCCAGTAAATCGATAACTTAAATTTTTCGCCATTTAAGTATGTGCTGGTTGCTATCAGTCTGAGGTATCGTTCCCACTCTTCGATGGAATTGTGGAACTTTCGTTGAAACGCTGCAACGAGATTGCGACATATTGCTTTCGTTAATCGAAAAGCTTTCATAAGTCCAGGAAAAATATTTGTTAGAGACTTAACCATATCTTGTATTATATGTGGTTTTTCTTTTGGTATTTGATCAGTAATTACTTCCTTTATCATTTCCTCATTACGCTCCTGCAGACTCCTTGCCTGCGCTTTTGGAGCTGAAATTTTTTCTGAGGAAACTTTTCCCGAAGAATTTTTTTTGAAAGCAATGCTTTTGAAAGCAATGCTTTTGGAAGCAATGCCTCTTGAAACAGTGTTTCCCGGGACATTGTCCTCTGAGATGTTATCTCCTGATTTATACGATTTATGAATCTTCTTCTGATATATATACATTGGCTCATTTGATGGCTCATTTGCGGTATCGTTTGCTGTGGTAATCGAAGCATTTTTAGGTCCTTTTGAATGAGCTTTTTGTGCTGTTTTATAAGGCTTCGATTTCTCCGACCTCTGATGGATAACCCCTAACCTACGTAGTCTCTTTAGTTCTTGTTTCATCTTCTCATACTTTTCTTCATCAATAATCGTGTAGGACAATTCTCTATTTCGTTTATTTTTAGAAAAACACCGCGCCTCTATAAGTCCCCAATCTTGGCATTGTTTTATCCCACGTTTGAACTGACTTCTAGAATAGCCTAAGTGTTTCGCCCAATTCTCCTGCGTATTATGAATCCAATGTTTGCCGTCACAATCGAACCCGTACCTACCGTCCTTTATCCAGTACATCAAATCATCCAATATCGCTTCGCTTACTGGAAGAATTTTTGTCACATCGATCGAATTATCGAACAATGTCTCTTCGGGCAGAAAAAAATTGTTGCCCTCAATCCTAATTTCGTTTAACATAATAGTGCCTAATTTCGTTTAATATAATAGTGCTACCTTTGTGTGGTTTATTGAACAATGGTAGCATAATTTTTATGCTCGCGAGAGGTTTATCTAAAATTCTATCGAATTTGTTATTAATTTGATTTTGACAATCAAATAATTTACTTCCCGATTTTCTTACGGCTGGTATAACATTCCCAACCATTCCTTTGCTTTTAAGACAATTTGTCATGTCTTTTTTCTCCTTTCAGTGTTCCCACCTACAAAAAACTATTGACCTTTCATCCACTCGTGAGATACACTGTAGGTGGTGGTGGATGTTTTCGTGTATCTCACGATTGGTCGCACGATTTTTGGACGACGGTTTGCTTGACCGTCTGTTTTCTTATATGCAGAATAGCCTACTTAAATTTTTTTTGCAATAGGCTATTTTTATCTCGATATCTGATATTTTTAAAATGATTTAATTTTGGTAGCTATTTGGTGCCAAAATTAAATCAAATAGAATGCAAAATGATGGCATTTTGATATTATGCGCCATATTCTATCAATTCTTTTAATTTTTTTCTGACCGCTGGACGCAAGGTATCAATACAAAACGCATTGATAGAAAGTCCGGTCATATAGGAAATTTCTTTCAAATCTTCCACTAGTGAGACCGGTAACCGCATAGAAAGCGTGTGTGTTGGCTCTTTTTCTTTTACTCGTTGCCGTCCTTGTATCTGTGGCATATTGGAATCCATAAAGTTTATAAAGGCTTCGGCTTTTTTTTCTTTTTCTATCGAATTTTTAGGTGGGTTATTAAATTTCATCGAAAATCTCCTCATACAAATTTTTAATCTCTTTCACAGCCTTCGGATCTTCTGGCTTGTACTCCACTACAGCCATACCACTCAAAGCTGCTCTGCGGTAAGAAATTCTTTCACATAATACAGAGTCTAGCAGTTTCATATTGCTAAACAATTCAGAATTCAGGAATTGTTTCATTTCGTCAGCTTCTTTTACTGCCGGATTCGGTGATGCCTGGTTAATCAGAATATATGCTTTCAATTTCTCATTTATTTCTGAAGCGGTCTCAACGAGATTGCGTAGCCGTCCTAGTGTCCACAAATCAAATTGCGATGGTCTTAATGGAAATACAGCTTTGTCGCAAACCAGTAACGCACCTCTTAACTCAGGGGAATCTCTTCCTCCAGCATCAATTATTATGTCTGTGTATTTTTTCATCAGCTCCAAAACTTCAGTTCGAACCGATTTGTCGTATTTTTGTATACTAGCAACTCTAGGGAATATTCCATTGTCTTCTCTAAGCGAACACCAATAACTCGATGTTGGTTGTCGGTCTGTGTCTACTAATAACACATCTTCGATGCTGTCGGTTCGCATAGCTGCTAAGTTGGTTGCTATAGTGGTTTTGCCAGGTCCGCCTTTTTCACCACCAATTAACAAAATCATGTGTTTCTCAGAAACTATCATTTGCTACTATTGTATCAAAAATAATTTCAAAACGGAAGCATAATCATATTATGATGAAGGCGTAATGATGTTAAATCGATATCGGAATGATATCATATATGTAACGTACAAATATGTATTACATTGCATAAAAATGTGTAATTAGCATACAGGTTTTATCCTTAGAAAGTACTTCCTAATATACTTTTCAAAAGGATGAGGAAGGCGCATTCTGTATTAAAGGTGTTGAGTGATAACGGGAATTTTACGATCAAAAAAACGCGCTGACGAAACTTTCGCCAACCGAGCGGGAAAAACTGAAAGGGCTTTTGTTGCAACTGCTGGAAACGCTGTAACTGCACGCGGTATACACTTTTGTTTCAAAATGATACGATTAAGGAAATATGGTGAGACGATTCGAATATGTTAACAAAGCGTCAGGAATTCATACTTGATCAAATACAAAAGTTTCAAACCTTGCATATTACTGAAATTAAAAGTTTGATATCTAATTCTCCGTTTGCTGGCATATCCAACCTGACTCTTATCAGAGAGTTAAATGTCCTAATAAACCATTCACTTATAACGCGGAATGGTAAAGGAAAGGCCACAAAGTATATTGCTGTTTATCAAAATCCCATTTTACGTGTTTTCGATAAAGATACGTATTTCGCAACTGAAAATCGCACGATAAAACGATATTTTGATTTTGAAATTTTTAAAAATTTAAATGGGATTTTTAGTTTGG
>CADBWU010000036.1 GCA_902798535.1 uncultured Pseudomonadota bacterium | reverse complement strand
CTGATACGCGTGGCAAACGAGTTTAAACTTCCCATATACGGCGTCGGGATTGGCGAAACTGAAAAGGATTTTGAGAAATTTTCAGTGGAGAAATTTTTAAAGGATTTAATGGAGAAATAAGATGTGCGAGCATAATCAATGCTGTGGGATACACTCATCAAAATGGCTATATTATTTGATAGCTATCGTTCTCGGAGTTGTTGGCGGTCTATCCGAAATTGGATTTGTTGAGCAGGTCGGAAAGTGCTGTTCTGAAATATTCATAAGAATATTCAAGTGCATCAGTATGCCTATAATTTCATTGTCGGTAATAGTAGCCTTGACTAGAAGTAACTCTGACAAGGCGATGAACAGGTTATGGCGAAAAACATTAAAATATACACTCACAACGACCGTGATCGCAGCGACTGTAGGTGCTGTATTATACCTGCTGATAAGCCCGTCAAATGTTGGATTGAACTTTGAAACATCAGAAAACAGCGTTATAAAGACGGACTATACGAAGTATCTCCTGGAGATTATCCCAGACAATATAATTGGGGCGTTTTCAGAGCATAAGGTCTTGAGCATACTGCTGATAAGCGTCATATTCGGGATTTCCATACGCTCGATAGAAGACACAGATGCAAAGCGAACTCTAAAATCATTTTTTGATGGATTACACAGCATATTTTTCACAATAACGAAGTTTATAGTAAAAATCCTTCCTTTGGGACTATTCGGCTTCATTCTCGTTAGCGTAAAAGAGCTTAAATCTGGAATGGACTTAAACGGAATGGGCAAATATTTTTCAGTTATAATTCTAGCCAATATATTGCAAGGATTGATTGTCCTGCCTGCACTATTGGCTATGAAGAAAATAAACCCGCTGAGAAATTTCAAAGCTATGATGCCGGTCTTGTCCGTGGCATTTTTCACAAAGTCATCGTCGGGAACATTGCCATTGACTATAGATACAGCTGAACAACGTATTGGAATAAAGAAAGAAGTAAGCCGATTTGCATTGCCACTTTGCACAACGATAAATATGAATGGATGTGCAGCGTTTATATTCACCACAGTGATATATATGATGCAAAACTACGGAATTGAAATTTCCGGATATACAATCATCACGTGGATATTGATATCAACGCTAGCTGCAGTTGGAAATGCTGGCGTACCTATGGGGTGCTTTTTCCTAAGCGCGAGCTTGCTGTCATCAATGGACGTCCCGATGCCATTGCTTGGAATGATTTTGCCGATTTATAGCGTTATAGATATGCTGGAAACATCACTCAATGTCTGGTCTGACAGCTGTGTAGCAAGCGTCGTGGATAAGGAAATATAAAGCCCTACTTTTCTTTGATAGGGCTTTATATGCTTTTACATGTCTAGTAACTGAATAAATTCTCTTAATTCAGGCTCTATCATTATATCCGGGACATTTTTGATTATTTTATCTAGTGTATCTATAACATTTTTACTGCTCGATTTGAGATTATCAGATATTTTTAGTGTGCGGTAAACATGCGGAACATATTGGGAATACGATTGTAGCTTAGGCGTAGCTGTGTTGATAGAGAATTCTTTTGACTGTTGTTTATACGTATCCAGAATTTCGGATATTTCAGAAGCGATGTTGTCTGCATTTGAAATAAGGCTGATCGGCAATGTTGTCAACAAATTCCAGTCTTTAACTTGTTGCTTAAATATGTTAGGTATAAATTCCAATTCTGGATATTTCTTTGCAATGTTTTCCATAAATTGCTCTGCACTTACTTTGCCAAAATATTTCGCTGGGGAGTAGTGTTTAATATAAGGTAATTCACTTATTTTTTTGTATGTTTCTGGGTTTTGTTGCTTATCTTGTGTTCCACGTTGCTTTATCCGTTCCATATATTTCTGCTTAAAGCTAATGCCATAGAGATCAGTCAGTCTATGGAGCATACACGTAGTGTCATTTTCGCTCGTGTATAATGTTCCAAAAAAATACCGAAACAGCGTCTGTACAGATTCTGTTATTTTCGATATTCATCGTTTTGCTTCGAATATTTTTCAATGTCCTATAGGCATAATCAAGGACGTGTCCAGTTTCGTGAACTATAATTGCCTCGAAATATGGGGGGTATACACAATAAATTCCAAAACATTCTGGTATTTTTTCTAACTGCGAAAAATCTCTCTTCGAGTTTGAACCAAAATCGAGACTACAGTAGTATGGCTCTTTATAGTCTACACAACTGTCAAACAACTCATCCTTATTATTTGCAAATTCGTAATCCCCGTTGTTTATAGCTTCTTTTGCGACCCAAGTTAAGTATTGTTCTGGGGAAAAATCCTTGCTATACTCTTCTATTTTGGAAAGCTCCACTCAAAATATTTTGGCATAAAAATTTAAAGCTTTCTGTTTCGCGTTATCTATACGTTGCTTCGCCTCTTCTTCGTTCATTTCTTTGTAAACATTTTTGTATCGCTCAGTTGCCTCTTTCATCTTTTCTATATATGTGGTCACCGGAGGTAATATTTTTGATACATCCGGTATTTTTGCCCCCCCTTGCTCTGTTGTTTCTTCCTTCACACTAGCTTCTGTGGCATTGCAATCAATAATTACAACACTGGCTATGAGTGAAAATAATGATAAATTTTTATTAAAAAACATGGCAATAATAACTTTCTTCTAAATGACTAATTATATTTAGGCGCTGTCGTCAAATGGAATTGGAGTAAAGCATGATGGAGGCGATTGTGAGGTAAGCTTGGAAGGATGAGATATTTTTGGTATATCGTGTTGAAATACCCATAAATTTCTTAATTTTTAGGAAAAAAATTTCAACAATATGTCTCTTTTTATACAATTCTTTATCATAATTTCTCTGCATTTTGGCGTTGCCCCGCGATGGAATTACAGCTTTCATTCCAGTTTTTGCAGCAAATTCAACTATACTTTTACTGTCATAAACCTCATCTGCTATCAAATATTTTGCTTTAAAATCCTTGCACCGGGTATGAGTATCTTCAGCGGCATTCCGCGGGCATCTACATCGATATATGCCTTGATTTCCACATCTCGCACCACTTGATTTCATATGACATTCACGTACGTCGCATCAATTATAATACTGCTCAAATCCGGCTCATCCATCACTGATTTCAATATTTTGTCTCAAATTCCACGGTCTCGCCATCGCGCAAATCACCGATGCGCATTCTTCCAATCACCATACTCATTCGGCAAGTCCCGCCACGGCGCTCCCGTCGGCGTGCTGCAATCCTCAAAATCCAGAACACAGCGTTAATAAAACGACGATTATCCACGCCATTGCACCCCGTATGCCCCCACACTTCCTGGAAGATTTACATTAATTTCTTCCAAATCTCATCATTTATATCATGCTTAGGAAACATCGTTATTTTCTATTTCAGATATTTTCAAGACTATTCTATCACTTTTTAGCATCTTTGACTACAGCGTCTAATATATATTATTAACATGAAAGCAATAACAAGTAAAAATTACAGTCCTAATACAATTAGGTGGTTAATTATGTGTGACCGGGGCTGAAAACATCGGACGCAAGTCTGGATGATTTAAAAAATTAACCCCGAATTTTTCAAATACCTCTCTTTCATACCATTCTGCGTTCTTGAACAAAAGTGTTGCACTCTGGAGCTCTGTGGGGGCTTGAAGTTTCACTGAAACAAAAATAGATCTATCAATCGTAAAGCTGCGCAAATGGTAGTATAAGCAAATGCATCCATATTTTTTTCGGTAATCCACTGCGAACAGATCGAATAATGACGAAAACAACGTCGTGGAACTGGTGGCAAGAATGGTCAAAACTCTAAGCAAATTATCTGCAGTTATTTCAACATAAACATATGAACCTGAGATTTCAGAACTAACAATGTCATCATCTAGTAATTGATATATAAGTTTTTGGCATTCTTTGTTGTTCATTTACTTTTTTCTGAATATATCTAATGATATAACCTTACCGTCTGACTTACTTGCTTGAGGCACTTCTGCTTTAGGTTTGAGTTCAGAAAAATTGGGAGTAAATTCTAAACTGAAATCTTCCGATGGGTCGCTAACAGAAATCATAGCAGCGAATGGAACGTATATCGTTTCATCAGAATGTTCAAAAGCAAGACTGACAGAAAATCCATAATTATCAACAATTAAATCCCAAAATTCATATTGCAAAACGATCGTCATTTCGTCGTCGTAATCTTCCCTTAATAACTTGGAAATCTTCACATCAGGGTGATTTAATGCAAAGGTTATATATATATGTTGCTTTTTATATAAGCCTTCGTTTGCAATTTGTTCTATGATTTCTTTTACAACCGATATTGATGCTTTTCTCAGCAAAAAACCGTAATCTAATTTTTTAGTCACTAATCCAATCTCCACAATAAAATGGGGGAATTCTGTTGCCCGGATCCCCCAATCCGCTTTAGTCTACTGCCCGATTAAGAACAGCATGCAAAAAAAATTTACTTAAAATCCCATCACGAGCAGATTAAGCAGCTTTCTTTGCAACAGCCTTTCTGTTAAGATTGGCTGCGACTTTTTGCCTTCTATTTCTATTGGCATTTATTGAAATTAGCCCGATAACGACGGTACAATGCCGAGTGAAAAATAAGCCTTTATTGCCCCATGTCGAACCTATTTCGCCCCCATAAATGGTGGAGGCGCAGGGTACCGCCCCCTGGTCCATAAAGCCTATTCCGCAAATCGTTTATCACCATAGTCGCAAAACGACACTTTCATTATAGCATAAACTGTTCAGCTTCAACGGAAAAATATGCACTGTAAAAATGCTCTTAAAGCCGAGTCAATAACCGTTTTCTTAACAGTTAGTTGCAATTCTCATATAAATACCTCATAGTAAAAGCTGATTACTATGGTAAAAATCAAGTTACAGTGAATTGCCCCGGAGAAGTTATGCTGATTACTCCACCATATGCACACATACATGTATCTCCTTGATGGAGCACTGGCATCATTCCGGATATGATTTTGGGGGTAGAGGCGATCCATGGAGATGATATCACAGGCATGCAAGGCATAGGTGTCAATGTCCCAAAGGCTGCGGCCGTAGCTGCTGCAACGGCTGGATTTGTCATAGTGGTACACATTCCAAAAGGTTTAATATTTAGCAAGGGAATACTATCACTAATAGTAGCAATGGGCAAACCTGACACGAACGCAGAAGTTTTGGGCAACGTACAAAGCACGGATGGAGCAGCTCCAAATGAGCATTTTAAACAAGCCCCACAAACCACAACAGACATTTTGTATCGTACCGCTTAGTCTACATGTGTATATTATGGGACTTTTGCGACGATACGAACAATGTTTTATTAGATTGTGAAAGGAAAAATTTTCCTTTTGTGTGTTGATATCCAAAATTTTTATTTCTGGTTGCGTCCCTTTTGCTTTAAAAACGTAATTCCAACTCCGCAATGTTACACATTTGCTAGGTTATAGCCCCAGTCGTTATACAGCTAAAAATTGGTTTCCGATGTTAAGATACCTAGTGCGACGGGCGTTTTTCCTATCTTTAGCGGAAAGCATTAGTGACTTATTTAGGTATTTTAGAAGTTCTTTTTTTAAGGTATCTATAGTTTGCGATTTGTTACGATGTGCAGCACCAATTGGCTCTGGTATAATAGCATCGATTATTCCGAGTGATAGTAAATCTGGGGCTGTTAATTTCTGAACTTCAGCGGCAATATCTGCTTTTGTACTATCTTTCCACAAAATTGAAGCGCACCCCTCCGGAGAAATTACTGAATATACTGAATGTTCCAGCATCAAGACATAATCAGCAGTAGCAATAGCAACAGCCCCACCAGAACCTCCTTCGCCAATAATGACACTGACAAAAGGCACACTTATTTGAAAACTTTTTTCCATGCATCGTGCTATAGCCTCTGCGACACCCCGCTCTTCGGACTCAAGTCCAGGAAATGCCCCTGACGTATCAATAAACGCAAAAACAGGCAGAGCAAACTTCTCTGCTAAATCGAGGAGCCGACAAACCTTACGGTAGCCTTCAGGCTTTGGCATTCCAAAATTATGCTTTAAGCGAGTTTCAGTATCATGACCTTTTTCTTGTCCTATTACTATACATTTTTGTCCGTCAATCTTGGCAAAACCACCATATATCGCTTTGTCTTCTGCAAAAAGTCTATCTCCGGATAATTCGACAAAATCGGTAAAAATTCCATACAGATAATCTGTAAATTTAGGCCGTTCTGGATGACGAGCAACCTGCACCTTCTGCCATGGTGTAAGTTTTTGATAAATTTGAACCAGAATCTTATCAATTTTAGACTGCATTTTCGTGAT
Source organism: uncultured Pseudomonadota bacterium (assembly GCA_902798535.1). GTDB lineage: Bacteria > Pseudomonadota > Alphaproteobacteria > RUG11792 > RUG11792 > RUG11420. The sequence continues at coordinate 519 of CADBWU010000036.1, read as the reverse complement.
TTCTCGAGCAAAATCGACATCACCAATCTTTGAAGTTTCGCGTAATTCACTTATTTTCTTTTCCAGACCTAAGACTTGGCTTTCGAACTCCAAAACGACACCCATATGCCACTTATACTCCCTGGAGGTCGAGACCGGAATCGAACCGATATACAAGGATTTGCAATCCTCTGCATGACCATTCTGCCACTCGACCACAAATATCACCCGTAAAGTATACCATTTTTATCCGCTCCACGCCAGATGATTTTTGAACGTTGACAAATTTTGTTTCGGTTCAAACAGATGTGAGACACAAAGGGCTTCCGGGATTATATATAGAATATATACTCCAACGCGGAATGTGGGGTGATAGATGTTGCATTTTTGCAGAAAATTCATGAGTTCATGATGCGCTCCGACGATAGTATCTTCGGACAATTCGGTGTAAAATTCCTCTCTGAACACCCGATTACTGCGTTCGATTTGGCTGTTGTACGTTGGGGTAGCAGGCGGTAGGACAAATAGAGGAAGGTTCTT
>CADBWU010000035.1 GCA_902798535.1 uncultured Pseudomonadota bacterium | reverse complement strand
CCTGTTGCTGAATTTATGGCAAAGTGTCGTGAGTTCGCGAAGCACTGGATGGAAGAGCAAAAAGAGGGATTTAGGAAACTTGGTATAATTGCAGATTTTGATAATCCGTATTGCACGATGACCAAAAATTCCGAGGCAACTATTTGTGAAAAGTTCTTTGATATATTGAAAAAAGGCTTGGTGTATCGCGGGAAAAAGCCAGTCATGTGGTCGGTTGTTGAAAAAACCGCGCTTGCTGAAGCCGAGCTGGAATATCATGACAAAGTGAGCGATGCAATATTTGTGAAGTTCCCAGTTATTGAAACAAAAGACGACCGCTTTAAAGATTGTTTTGCAGTAATTTGGACAACAACCCCTTGGACTATACCTGCAAATAAGGCCATAGCTTATTCTGAAGAATTTGAGTATGCGATAGTCAAGGTCGGCAATGATAAGTTAATCATAGCAAAAGAGTTGGTTCAATCGTTTGCTAAAGAGGCTCAAATTGCCGAATACGAAGTACTGGAAACATTCAGCGGAAAATCGTTGAATGGCGTAATTTGTGCTCATCCTCTGCGAGATTTGGGATTTTTGCACAATGTCCCGATGTTGCCGGCTTCACATGTCACTATAGATGCAGGAACAGGATTGGTTCATACTGCGCCGGCTCATGGTATGGACGATTATTTGCTTGGGAAAAAATACAACCTGCCGATAGAAGATACAGTAAATCCTGATGGAACTTTGGCTTCGTTCTTGCCATATTTTGCTGGAGAGCACGTCTTTAAAGTAAATCCGCATGTCATCGAAGAGCTAAGCAAAGCGGGCAATTTGGTGCATGCTTACAAAATAACGCATAGTTACCCTCATTCTTGGCGTTCCAAAGCCCCTCTGATATTCCGCACAACAACGCAGTGGTTTATTAGCATAGATGGTATAAGGGGAAAGCTTTTAAGCGAAATAGATAAAACTAAATGGTATCCACCTCAGTATGTCAACCGTATACGTTCGATGGTTGAGAAACGACCTGATTGGTGCATTTCAAGGCAACGCATATGGGGCGTTCCAATTGCATTATTCATCAACAAAAAAACAGATGAAATACTGATGGATGACGAAGTTTTTGGGCGTATTCTGGAAACGATTCAGGGTGAAGGTATCGAGGCGTGGAGGACAAAACCAGCGTCGTATTTCTTAGGTGGAAAATACAATCCTGATGATTACACGCAAGTCTCCGACACACTAGAAGTATGGTTCGATAGCGCTTGTACGCATCATTACGTGTTAGAGCAACGTGATGATTTAAAGCATCCTGCAGATCTGTATTTCGAAGGCTCAGACCAACATAGAGGGTGGTTTCAGTCAGCGTTGGTGGAATCGGTTTGTACGACGGGGAAAGCGCCATACAAGCAAGTTGCGACCCATGGATTTGTTCTTGATAAAGATGGTCGCAAGATGTCCAAATCGCTTGGAAATGTCGTGTCTCCCGACAATATAGCCGGAAAACTTGGAGTAGATATTTTGCGTTTATGGTGCATAAATTCTGATTATTCAGAAGACATGCGAATTGGCGATGAAATATTGAAACGTCAACAGGACGTATACAGACGATATCGAAACACATTGCGTTATCTACTCGGGGTAATATCTGGTAACGAAACAAAAACGTTGCCTATAACAGAAATGCCGGAGTTGGAGCAATATATATTATCCAAGATATACGACTTAGATTTATTGCTAAAAAATTCCATTAAAGAGCTGGATTTCAACAAATTTTACACCGAGCTACACAACTTCTGCGCAAATGAGTTATCAGCCTTCTATTTTGATATACGAAAGGATACAGTATACTGCGATAGACCGGATAATCCGAAGCGAATAGCTTGTCTTTATGTTATGCGCCAAATATTTATGTGTCTGGTTCATTGGTTAGCGCCTGTGTTGTCATTCACTGCGGAAGAAGCGTGGAAAGCTTATAATCCTGAGAGCGAGAGTATCCATTTGAATCAATTCCCAAATATTCCTTCTGAGTGGAGTAATGCCGCTCTTGAGAACAAATGGGAAAATATACAGTCGTTACGAAAAACTATAACCGAGGCAATAGAGATCGAGCGTGCAGCGAAGACCGTCGGATCAAGTTTGGAATGCGAAATAAGTGTTTATATAAATGATTTAGAAACGCTTAAGATGCTTGAAAAGGCAGATATAGCTGAATTGTCAATTGTATCAAAAGCAAAGATCATAAATGCTCAATCGCCTTCAAATGCCGCAGTTAATGAGGAGCTGGGTATTGGTGTTGTTGTGAAGAAAACCTCCGGAGTGAAGTGCGATCGTTGCTGGAAAATAAGTACCGAAATTGCAAAACATGACACAGAATACGGCACAGCAAATCTGTGCGATCGTTGCCACACTGCAATATGAATTGTTGCATTCCATTTGCTAATTTTTTGGTTTTTATGCTAGAACTTTACTTCGTTGCTTCAATTAATTCAATGTTGAAAACATTGATGTGAAATCTGGAGAACTTTGGTTGATAAACAAATCAACAACAAGGTTCTCGGCTATATACAAAGCGATATGGAGCTCTGGTATCTGAGTTGTTTATTAACACGGGATTTTTCGAGACCATCCGCGAGATGGTGGAGCTCAACCAAGTTATAACTTTCTCTCTAAACAAGTCTCAGACTTGTTTACTACATGCGTTATATCAGCATTCACACTTAATTCCGTGTCGTACGAAAAATTTCCATCAGTACAAACAATCTTCAGATTATTTTATCGATTAATTTTCTTAAAACTGAGGCTTTGTTAAAAAGCCCACTTCAAAAGCAGTAATGCGCATCTTTTTTCTATCTACCGCTGGCCAAACTCGTGTTTTTCGCTCTTTTTTAATATACGTATACAGTTTGTCCATCTCTACTACATCCATCGGCTCGTGAATTTTGTATTCTGATAGCGATATAGGGGCTTTTTATCCATTTAATTATCGTTTGATTATGAAATAATTGACACATAAATTTGTGTCAATACCTGATCCCTCAACATGCACACAATACTTACACTTTTCCATCTGTTATCCATCCAATTGTTTTTTCATCATATTCTCTTATTGAAATGGTGAGCAATCCTTACTGATAAGCTTTCGTTGTAGCTATGGTGGGCTTGTGATAGAATAGATGGCGAGTTTGCGCGGTTATCAACACAAAAATGACATCACAAATTTTAGAAAAAACATACAATCCTTCGCAATTCGAGAAGGAAGTTTATGAGGCGACTTTAGATAAGTTTTATCCAAACGCCAATTCTGATAAAACTTTCACGATTTTGATGCCACCGCCTAATGTTACTGGGAGCTTACACATTGGACATGCGCTGAATTACACTATTCAAGATATTTTGGTTCGATATTATCGGCAGAAGGGGTATGACACACTTTGGCAGCCCGGAATGGATCATGCTGGGATTGCAACACAGATGGTTGTATCGCGCGAGCTAGAAGCTCAGGACGTCGATGTAAAATCGTTATCGCGCGATGAATTAATCAAAAAAATTTGGGAATGGAAGGCAAAATCCGGAGGGCGAATTTTTGAACAACAGAAGGCTTTGGGATGCTCTGTGCCATGGGATTATTCCAGATTTACGATGGATGAAGGATTTTCAAAAGCAGTTATCGAGGCGTTTGTAACTTTATATAAAGATGGACTGATCTTTAGAGCGAAAAAGTTAGTCAATTGGGACACTAAATTCCGAACAGCTATTTCTGATTTAGAGGTCGTGAATAAAGAGGAGAAAGGTATGCTTTGGCATATCAATTACCAGATAGAGGGTAGTGATGACTTTATTACTATTGCAACAACGCGTCCAGAAACTATGTTTGGAGATACTGCGATTGCTGTTCATCCTGAAGATGAAAGATATAAACACCTTGTTGGAAAACGAGCAAAAATTCCATATACAAATCGGTTGATAGAAATTATTGCGGATGAGCATGCAGATATGGAAAAAGGCACTGGGTGCGTAAAAATAACGCCAGCGCACGATTATGATGACTTTGCTGTTGGAAAACGCCACAATCTCGAGATGATAACAGTGCTGGACGAAAACGGGCACATGACGTGTGACGAAAATGTACCGGAGTTTGTCCGCGGATTATACCTCAAAAAAGCCCGAAAGATTTTGCTGGAAAAGCTAAAGGAAGATGGTTTTTTGGTTAACGAGGAAGAAATAGTTCATACAGTTCCGTATGGAGATAGATCTGGAACTGTTATAGAGCCTAGATTGACTGACCAGTGGTTTGTTGACACAAAACCTTTAGCGAAACAGGCTATCGAGGTCGTCGAAAATGACGAGGTGCGGTTCTTCCCCGAGAAATGGAAGAATACCTATTTTGATTGGATGAGGAATATTGAACCGTGGTGTATCTCGAGGCAAATAATCTGGGGACATCAAATACCAGCTTGGTATGCGCCAAATGGTGAAATTTTTGTTGAGAGAACTGAAGAAGAAGCTGTTGCAGAAGCTACGAAAAAAGGCTTTACAAGAGAGCAATTAAGACGAGAAACTGATGTTTTAGACACTTGGTTTTCGTCAGGGCTTTGGTCTTTTGCAACACTTGGTTGGCCTGAAACCAACGACCGATTAAAGAGGTATTACCCAACTTCAACGCTTGTGACCGGGTTTGATATTATCTTTTTCTGGGTGTCACGTATGATGATGATGGGGCTGTATTTTATGAAACAACCACCATTCAAGGACATATATATCCATGCGCTGGTGCGGGATGATAAAGGGCAAAAGATGTCGAAATCGAAGGGAAACGTAATTGATCCGTTGGAAATTAAGGGTGAATTTGGTGCTGATGCCTTAAGATTTTCTTTGGCGTTTTTATCAGTTCCTGGACGAGATATAAAACTTGGAAAAGATCAGATAAAGATTGCCAGAAACTTCATAACAAAGATTTGGAATGCAGCGCGTTTTTTGCAAATGAAAGGTGTGACTTTTGAGAAAAAGTTAACTGATATAAAGCTATCGACAAAGTTAACTCATTGGATTGTTGCTAAGTTGATGAGCTTTAGAAATGAAATTGACCAGAATATGGTTGAATATCGTTTCGACTATGCGACGCGAAATATTCAATTTTTCTTGCGTGATTTGTTCTGTGACTTTTTCGTTGAGGCTATGAAGTTTCAAGATGATCAGGAAACAAAAGATGTTGCTGGAGCAGTATTTGCAGAATTTCTGCGGATAGCAAATCCATTCATGCCGTTCGTAACTGACCATTTGGCAAAAGAACTTGGTGTCTGTGATACTTTGGTTTTAGCTCAAGGAGTTGATGAAAAACAAATACAAACATCTAAAAAATATGAGGATGAAATTGACAAGTTTATCGAATTGGTTCATGCCATACGCGCAGAAAAACAAGCAAACGGTTTAGAAAGCGCAAAGTATCAACAGCTGATGGATGAACTTAATTCTTATTCTACTGAATTATCATCAATTGTACGGGTAACAAACTAACTTAGTATTCTTGTCGTTGGTGTAAACAATTTTGTTGATTGTTATAAAAATTCAGTGTTAGAATAACAGTACTAGGTCGGAAGGGTGGCCGAGTGGTTAAAGGCAACAGACTGTAAATCTGTCGACGTTAGTCTACGAAAGTTCGAATCTTTCCCCTTCCACCAATGTGATTGCGGGTGTAGCTTAATGGTAAAGCCCCAGCCTTCCAAGCTGGTTACGTGGGTCCGATTCCCATCACCCGCTCCATTTATGTTTTTCTGGGTTTGTAATTGTGTTGAGATTTCTGCGTACACCTAAGTTTTGGAATACTGAGGACAGTTGTCTTGTAAAGATTTTAGACCCAGTTGCTGAGTTATATTCATTCATATCGAATATACGATTGAATTCCATAACACCAGTAAAGGCCGATGTACCAGTCGTTTGTGTTGGTAATGTTGTCCTTGGAGGAGCTGGCAAAACCCCTACAGTGGAGCTAGTCTGCAACCTGCTGAGAGAAAAATTTCAAAATCCCCATATCTTAACTGCAGGTTACGGCGGTTATTTAAAAAATGTTGTCAGGGTGGATCCGAAATTGCATTCATATCTGCAAGTTGGTGATGAAGCACTATTGTCCGCCAATGTTGCTCCAACTTGGGTTGGAAGGAATAGGGTAAATTCTGGAAAAGCTGCCGTTTCTTGCGGAGCAGATGTATTGGTTATGGACGATGGATTTCAAAATAATTCGCTCGAAAAAGATTTAAAAATTTTAGTTGTAGACTCGAAACAGGCTTTCGGAAATGGACATCTTTTTCCTGCCGGAGCGCTGAGGGAAACACCAGTTACAGGTGTAAAGAAATCGGATATAGTCCTCGTAATTGGCGATCGGAATGAAGAATTAGAGAATAATATCAAAGCAATAAAACCAGCGATACCGATATTTAGAGCAAGGTTGGATGTTATTTCTCCGGTCGCTGTAGAGAATAACCGCATCGTTGGTTTTTGCGGTCTTGGGTATCCTCAAAAATTTAGGAAGACACTGTTGGAGTGTGGTTATAACTTGATTGATTTTGTTTCATTTTCAGATCACCATCCATACACAATTACTGAAATTCAGAAACTAATAAATGGAGCAAAAAGTGTTGATGCAACTCTGATAACTACTCGAAAAGATTTCGTAAAAATACCTGCTGTGTTCAAAAATGAGATATCAGTAATTGAAATAAAATTAGTTCCGGAGGACGATGGCTTCAAAACGGCCATACTTGAACGAATCGGTTCTTTGGGCTAGTTAAATAAAAACTGCGATGCGGTTATGGAGAGTTCCTGTTAGACAAAATTGAGAAAATATAGGACGCTGCCGAAACTATGCAATTGCCGGGGCTCTTGACTAGCGTCTCTGGGGCGGATGAGAGGAGGAAAGCACAAGCTTTGGGAGGTATAATATATGAGATGATTTTGTGACAATAGTATTGCTGGAATTTTATCCATAAATAGAAATACAATTAATGCGTATTAACTAGGTCTTTCAAAGAAAATAGCAAAGAATTTGGTGTTTTTGAACACAATGTGTTGAAATGCAATGTATTTTGGGCTAGATGAAAGCTACTTCGGGGTATGCAGAATTCGTGGAAGAACAGAGTTTCTAATCCCCAATTCCTAGCTTACTTAAACAAAATAGGGATGAGCTCATTGCAGTTGTGCAAAATTATTTAAACAAAGAATACGAGGGATGTGGGATTGATGAGAACTATTTTGGTGTGCGTATGGTTCGTAAAAAATAAGACGCACTGCTGGTACTATCCCTTTTGAC
>CADBWU010000034.1 GCA_902798535.1 uncultured Pseudomonadota bacterium | reverse complement strand
AAGAACCTTCCTCTATTTGTCCTACCGCCTGCTACCCCAACGTACAACAGCCAAATCGAACGCAGTAATCGGGTGTTCAGAGAGGAATTTTACACCGAACTGTCCGAAGATACTATCGTCGAAGCGCATCATGAACTCATGAATTTTCTGTAAAAATGCAACATCTATTGTCTACATTCCGCGTTGGAGTATATATTCTATATATAATCCCGGAAGCCCCTTTTTGTCTCACATCTGTTTGAACATTGATAAACCTTCAGTGTTCAACACTGTTTCGCCCTATAGCCCATAAGGTCAAGAAAGATTTACATTAATTTTGTCACAAATTTTATGCCTATGTAATATCGTGTCTACCTATATTTTTGCGGATACGTATGATGTATTTTATTCCATTATTAAAACATTGATAACAATATATAAGAGCATTTTTATATGAGCGCAATTGACTTGTTTTTCAAACGTATATTATAATATATATAGAAGAAATACAATGGGGGATAAAAATGAACGTATTCTTTCGCCTAACAAAAATAGTCCTTAGTGTGCTATACGTCGCTCTGGTTACTATGTTTGCTAATGCAAGCAACAATATTTGTAACGAAGATCCGGTGGATATACTAAAAGAACAAGTGAATAAATGCGAATGGCTAGGTTCGGACAGTAAGAATTTGTTAAAGATTACGCCACATTTTCATCCTTTTTGCGAAAAAGTAATAGCGTGCGTGAAAAGTTCGAGTCGACCTCAAGCAGAGATAAATTTAGAGCAAGCAAAGACAGATGCTATAAAGTTTTTTAGCAAATATTTATCACAAATGCCGGATTTTATAAATATAGCAAAAGAAGTGATAAATAACGGGCATTACACATACGTCAATTTAGACAATTGGATACATATAATCGATTCTCAAATGCAGTATGTAGTTAGTGATGAGGATGCCTGGAGTAACAACATAGATGCGATCATACAATCGCTTATGAGGGGCAAAAACAAAGAAGATATTGTAAAACGTTGTATACCATTCTTGAATATGGATGCCCCTTTAGATAAAGAAGCTGTATGCAGAGCGATGAAATTCATAGATGAAATAGAATGCAAATATATGGATTTATCAAATATAGCAAAAAATTTCGAGATAAAGGTTTATTATACCAATCAAAAAACCTTATTAATAACAGCAATTCAAGAAACGGGACAGGTCTTAGATTACGCGTATCGCATAAAATACGGTAAATGCTCAAAAACTTTTACAAATGATCTCGAGGCTATATCGATATTTTTTGAAACAATCGCCAAAAGGGATTTCGAAAGCAGTGGATATGACTTCTTAAGACTCATTGCCCCATATGAAACGATGATGGGGTTCGATTTGATACATCGGGCCAACAACAGACTAAATGGAATAATGGGAGATATTGCAACATTAGAACAAATTCGCCAGGAGGTAGAACATGATTGGCAATCCCCATTAGCAGAACTGATGCAATTAGGTATAGGTAACGGAGAGATACTAAAATTCGTGCAATGGATACGCTCGGGCGGCGTTTTAGAGTTTAAACTCTATGATCAATTAAAACAAATGTTTAGAGCTAGGCTATTGCTAGCGAGTGAAAATGATCTTATAACCAAAATGCCAGAAATAATAGAACGTCTAGTAATGGAGAACACGCCTCCCTTAACGGGAAATGATTATTTGCTGTTATATACAAGCATCTTGGTTTAGGTATCAGTTTTTTTGTAGAGACCGATAAAAATTCTCGGGATAGACATATAACTAGATCTAGAATGTTTCCCTACAATAGCAAAAGTTGTGCCTGTCCCGGGAGCGGCTATATGTTCATATCTGCCCATTTTTATATAATGCTGAAGAGTTTGGTTCAAGAGCATGACTTTCCCCTAGAGACAATAATTTTGCAACAATCTCCAGCAGAATTCGTGAGTAACTTTTTGGATGATGGTAGTTTAGAGACTATCTAATGGAAACTAGGAAGCATGACAGCAAGAACCATATTAGTGAATTTTATAGTTTCGTCGCGGAACAATAAAACAATATCCAGAACATTATGAGAATGATTTTTGTAAAAAGAGACATCGAGTTGAAAAAAATTTTTCAAAAAATATAAGAAATATAGAACAGTCTTAATGACTTATATTATCAATTTCTCTTCACTCAAATCTTCCCTAACAATCACATCCACTGAGCTTTATGGCAATTCACTTTGATGACATGGGACAGCATTTTTTATGAACTTATACAGCTTGCAAAAAAATTCTTAAAATGCTTATCTAGTTGGAGAAAACATTTAATATGCCAGCCATGTTATGGTAAATATTCGTTCTGTAATTTATATAAATGGTATTGTGGTCTGTTGCCTAGCAGGAGTTTTGGCGATTCCTTTAATGTATGATTGCATATTCAATAACTCTAAATGTTTCGGAATTTTTGCGCCTTCTATTATAGCCAATATATTCCTGGGGGGACTTATGGTGCTTTCGTGCCGAACCAGTAGCAAACTATTTGTGACCAGTAAAGACACATTTTTGCTCGTCATTACGGTGTGGATAAGTACCGCAATTATCTGTTCATTTCCATTCTATGTTTATTCTGGAGTGAAACTACGATTCATATCTGCATTATTTGAATCGGTATCAGGCATAACGACCACGGGAGTCACAGTATATCAGGATGTTGAAGTATTACCTATGGCACTAAATTTATGGCGCTTTATCCTTCATTTTATTGGTGGAGTAGGCATTATTGCTATAGGTATCATCATTTTGCCAGTCATGCGAATTGGAGGCATGCAATTATTCCAGACTGAAAATTCTGATAAATCGCAAAAGATTTTTCCTCGTGCTACGCAAACGATTAAATTTTTTATAGGTTTATATATCCTGCTCATTTGTGTATTCGCCTTTTGTTTAAAAATGTCTGGCATGAGAACATTTGATTCTATTTGCCATGGTATTTCCGCGATTTCAACAGGCGGTTTTTCAACAAAAAATTTAGGAATAGAATTTTTTAAGAGCGCCCGAATAAAATTCATTATGTCATTTGGCATGTTTATTGGAGGAATAACATTTCTAGAAATCATAAAATGCTTGAAGTTTAGAGTTAGAAGTTTTTTAGCCAATCAACAAATAGTAGGTTATCTAAAGTTGGTTTCCTTTATGGTGTTTGTTCCAATCTTTACCACACTCGTAACGAATGGTGAACAAATAACACTAGAAGCGATTGCGACACATGTGCATGCGACAATTTCAGCCATTACAACAACTGGGTTAAATTTCAGCGACTATAATCCGTCAAATATGCTCATGCTATTATTAGCAATTGTCGGTGGTTGCTCTGGCTCAACAACTGGTGGAATAAAGATATTTCGGATACAGATTCTATTCGCTGTTCTGAAACACCATATCTGCAAATTAGTTCGTCCATTCGATATAAGTTTTCCCAAATACCAAGGTAAAAAAATAGATGATATGCTCACCAAATCAGTGATTTCTTTTATAATTTCCTTGATAATTGTGTTCGTAATAAGTTGTGTGTTTCTGGAAATCTTTACAGATATGAGCTCCTCAGAAATCAGTTACCGAGTTTTCTCTTGCCTTTTAAATCTGGGATGTGGTGAAAAATTTGAACTTCTTTCTGCAATATCGAAAATTGTCTTAATTTGCGATATGATAGCAGGTCGTCTAGAAATCATTCCAGCGTTTATTATATTTAGCAAAATATTTTGGAAAGAGTAAATTACTCAAAGAATAAATTACCCAAAAATCACTCATTGAAATAAGAGATTTGACAGATTCAAGAATTTATTTACACTGATCTGTTCTGGTCTTGTGTTTTGCTCGATTCCACAAGAATCTAAGATATTTTGAGAAAAACCAGGAATAGCTTTCTTAAGTATTGTATAAATAGCCTTTCGTCTATGCTGAAAACAGATTGCCGTTAGTTTTTCGAGATTTTTAATATCATGAGGTCTATTTATTTTTGGAGTAAGTTTTATCACAGATGACTGTACATCTGGAGGAGGAAAGAATGCTCTATTAGACACATCAAAGCATTTTTCGCAATTACACAAAACCTGTGATATCACACTGAGCCTCCCATAATTTTTTGTGCCAGGTATTGCACATATTCTATCAGCCACTTCCTTTTGAAACATTAAAACCATCGATGTTACCTTATCTAAATCTTGTAACAAATGTAGTAATATTTTTGTGCCAACGTTGTATGGTAGATTCGATATAACCGTAAGTTTGTCAACACTCAAATCATTTAATCCTATTTTTAAGGCATCTTCGTATATAAAACTTAAATTTGCTCCAGAATATTTTAATAAATTGTCATGCAATGGCTTTAGCTTCTGATCTTTTTCTATGCAGATAATTTTCCGTTTTTCTGCAAAATCCAGAATTGCTCGAGTTAGCCCACAGGGGCCAGGGCCGATCTCCAGTATATCACCATCATCCAGTGGCAATGCGCATGATACAATTTTTTTTAACAATAGACCATCGCACAAAAAATGTTGTCCAAACGCTTTAGCTCTGGCTCGATTATCAAACAATCCATACTTTTTTATAACCTGAGCTATAGACAGATTTAGATCGTTATCCATTAGCGATTATGAAAAATATTCTTATTATTATAACTTTTGCAAAATGCAATCCCACAAAAATCACTAGAGGCGAAAAATCCAATCCTGCTACTGTAGGCAAATATCGCCTTATATAGGCTAACAATGGTTCGATCTTGCTCATCAAGAATACATATACCTTAAAAAACACACCATCCCGATCCTTTATGGCTCCAAAAAATACAAACCAACCGAGAATGATATACCCTATAAGAAGGTATTCCAAAAAATTCATAATCCCAATCAGAAAATTCAATCCTAATGAAAACAAAAGCATGTAAACCTCTTGTTAAAACCTAGTAAATCTTTAATAAGATAGAATCAGATTTAGTGAGCTCCTCTAACGCTTGCCCCGTTCCCAACACAACACAATTCAGAGGATTTTCTGCAACTTTAACAAACACTCCAGTATTGTGCGAAATAACGGTATCTAAATTAGCTAACAAGGCTCCCCCACCAGTTAAAGTTATTCCAGAATCTATAATATCCGCGACTAGCTCTGGAGGAATTTGTTCTAATGCGTCTTTCACTCCTTCAGCGATGATTGATACCGAATCCATCAATGCCTCAGAAACATGTTTCTGAGTTATTCCTATCTCTTTTGGATTGCCATCGATTAAACTACGTCCCTTAATTGTCATTGTTATATCAGCGCTATCTTGTTGCATAATAGCAGAGCCAATTTCCTTTTTTATCTTTTCGGCGGTTGCTTCTCCTATTAGCAAATTGAAATTTTTCCGGATATACGCAACGATATCTTCATCCATCCGATCGCCGCCGACTCTTATAGATTTGGCATATACTATACCGCCAAGCGAAATTACTGCGACCTCTGTTGTACCTCCTCCTATATCAACTACGATAGAACCACAAGCCTCAGTTATTGGAAGCCCAGCCCCAATTGCGGCAGCCATAGGTTCTTCTATCAAATAAACTTCTCTAGCACCAGCCTCTTCTGCAGATTCTTGGATCGCTCGTCGCTCAACAGCAGTTGCCCCATAAGGAACGCAGATTACTATTCGTGGAGATGCCGAAAAAAATCTGTGGTTGTGAATTTTTTTTATAAAATATTTAATCATTTCTTCTGCTACTGAAAAATCGGCAATCACACCATCCCGGAGTGGGCGAATTGCGCGGATATGTTCCGGAGTTTTTCCGAGCATTTGCTTTGCTTCATCTCCGACAGCAACAACATTTTGCCGGCCATTCACAGTCGAAAGTGCTACAACTGAAGGTTCATTCAGAACAACACCCTTATTTTCAATATATACGAGCGTATTCGCTGTTCCAAGATCGATGGCCATATCTGTTGAAAAAAAACCAAAAATCCGCTCAAACATTCCACATTCATTAAAACAGAGCACCATTGCCTAAAATTGTATATTACAACGTCAATTTTGTCTATGCAGTATGCAAAAGTTTTCGGGATTGGTAAGTCTATTAACAAAGGAGCTGGCGAGGTAGTAGAGTATATAACTTTAGATACCAAGCAAGTCTCAGATTGGCTGATGACGTGTTTGATATCAGTATTTATGCTCAGCTCTTCTTCATACGAAAAATTCCCATCAGTACAGGTAATTTTTAAATTATCTTATCGATTATTTTCCTTAAAACTGAAGCTTTTCCGGGGGATACTTCAAATCTTTTTCCTATCGACAGCAGTCCAAACTCGTGTTCTTCGCCCCTTTTAATATACATATGCAGTTCATCAATCTTTACTTTTGACTTTTTTAGAACCTTAAGACCAGCTTTCTTTATCCGGTTTACTATAAATTTTACTCATAATTCTCGCAATTCTTCGAAATTTGCATCACGTTGGACACAATATCTAAAGCATAATTCCGCTATTCTTTCGCAGATTTTGCTCCGACATTTGTTCCGGTTCTTGCATTTATATCGTTACAACACCGTTCATTAATAAAGCCTTTGCGGTTTTCTACGCTTTTTACTCATTCAATCATCATTTATTTAAAAGGCAATATACTTCCTGCTTTCCTATTTGTCGAGGTAAAATTCCCATACAGATTTGCAATCAGGTGTTTCGTATGTTATCCTGAGTATGAAGGTTGGGAGGAAGGACTAGTGATGAGTAGCGAGCACAGTAATGTTGAGTTAGAACGGATTTTTTGGGGGAAGCGGTTGGTCATAGCCTGCTTGGTCAGTTCTGCGATTTCAATTGTTAGTGTGTTCATTTTTGTGAAATCTGGAACAACTTATCAGAATGAGAAATTCCAAGAGCTAGAGGATAATTGTAAATCATTTGAAAATAAAATAATGACAATTACAGATAATATCGCGAAAATTGAAACAACAATAGGCGCCATCAGTTCGGAATGGAAATCAACGAAAGAAAATTCCTCGTATTTGTATACGACAATTTCTTCATTGCAGAAAGACATAAACACAATAAAAGAAAAACTTAATATTGAAACAGAAAAAGTTGATGAACAAACGGAAAAACTGCCACCTGAGAAGAGGGCGTTTCTTGAAGCGTTCGAAACTTTAATTAAAGATGGGGCACCGTTCGAAAGTTTTCTTGAGTCAAATTCAGTTAAAATTGATATGACTAAATACCACACATCGAAAAATCTTCTTAAACTATCAAAACAGAATATAAAATCTCTTACTGACCTAAAGAAAGACTATTCTGCAGTTGGAAATGAATTGTTTAAATCAAATTTCGAGGAATCGTTTTGGGAACGTCAAAAAAGGTTAATCAAAGAAAAAATCTCTGAAGCAATCAAAATTAGAAGATTTGATAAGGATTCAACTCCAAAAGATGACGCCACTTCGGATAGCGAACGATCAAAATTTGAGAAAGCCGGACAATTTTTGTCGGATGGAAAGTATGCTGATTCTGTCAAGATGCTTGATTCAATTAAAACTGAAAATGAAGTATTTGGTAATTTTATTACAGATATGAAAAAACGTTTACTTTTAGAAGAAACTTTTGATGAATTTAAAAAAGAATTTTTGCAAATTGAATCTACGAATGGTGATTCTTTGACGCCAGAATCACTTCAAAACAATTTTGAACAAAAATAATCTGAGTGTTAGTTAACAAAAATTTTACTATTACGATGTAACATATACATGGAAATTTGCAATATAAAGGCTTTAGGAAGATGAATAGCAAAACAAAAATTTTGGCAATATTGCTAGTCAGTGTAAGTTTTTGCGAATTAAACATCGTCAATGCGAGCATTTTTGACAAAATAATGCAAAAAGTTGAAAAAGCCAAGGATACAGCTACAGCGGTTCGAAACAGAGCATTGTTGGCAAAGGATACGATCATGGCTATGAAAAAAGACGTTATGTCCGCAAAGGATGCTTTTGCGCATGAGATAAAAAATAATCTTTCAGGATTATCCGCTAACGCAAGAGAAGCTATATCTAAAGCAAAAGAAATCGCAGGAACAACACGAAAAATTAAGGACGAAGTTTCCGAAATGGCTAAACAGAGTATATTTGGAGATAAAAAAGGGGATAAGACTTCGGACGTTAAATCAATCAAGAATGAACAAAATGAGCAAGAAGAACAAAAGAAGATTGCAACAACATCGCAACAGCGAACAGAAGGGAAAAATCTAGTTAGCTCAGAAAATTCTGAAGAGAATGAAGCGGAAGAAACAGTTGCGCCGGATCCTGATGAATTAGACTACTCTGAAGAAGTTATAGCCAAGATTGATAAACTGCTTCCTGCAAAAAATGTGATAGAAATGTTAAAATGCATTAGTTTTGCTGGACAAACAATTGCAGATGACGATGTTCCTTATCTTCTTGAGAGACTTAAGAAATTTGCGACTGAGGGAATTAAAAAAGTTTTACTATCATTCAGCAAAAGTTCACTTAGCTTGACTGCTGCTATGCAAATTCTAGAAGGATTAAAATCCCATCCGCAATTTATCAGTGGCTTAACATTTTCAGGTAATGCTTTAGGTGATAACGGAGCTGTATCGGTTGCTTCCAATCTTGACAAGTTCCCGATGGCAAAGTATCTCTTCTTTTCAGATATGGGGATAACAGGCGATGGAGCAGTAGCCATACTGTCAACGATAAGTGAAATGTCGAAAAAGAGTGATGATGGCACAAGCATTCAGCTCATAGATTTGTCTCATAACAACATAAGTGATGAATGTCTAGATACACTCTTAAAATGCTGGGGCGAGATAAAAAACAATAAAGAAATGGTACTGATGTTGCATGGAAATCCTCTCAAAAACACCTCATCAATTGATATTCCGAACAACATAAAATTAGTTTTGAAATAGGAAAAGTCTCCAAAACTTTGGAGACTTTATTCTATGCTTCGCTGTTTTCCTTGTCTTCAATGCGTTTTTTCTCTGCAATACGAGCACTTTTCCCAGTTCTTTCACGCAAATAGTATAGTTTAGCCCTTCTAACTTTACCGTGTTTTACAACTTCGATTTGAATGTTAGGAGAATAAAGATGGAATAATCTTTCAACTCCTTCGCCATTGGAAATCTTACGAACCTTAAATGATGAATTGATTCCACGATTTTTCTTGGCAATTACGACCCCTTCATAGGTTTGCGTTCTTTCTCTGCTTCCCTCGACAACTTTGACGAGCACCCTGACGGTATCTCCCGAGCGAAACGCTGGAATCGTTTTATTCTCTGTTAGTTTATTTATCTGTTCTTTTTCGACTTGCTCAATTATGTTCATTTTGCCCTCAAAACGACCATGATGTAATCGGTACACTTACCACAAAGCTTTCCTTGATGCTCAAGACGCTTCAGAGTAATCCGCCTTCGGTTAAAAATCTCGTGCCGACGCAATCTCTCGGCACCACCGAGACAACAAGGCGAATGGTATATTCCATCAAATACAAATTGCGATTTCATGATAGCATAACTCGTTAGAAACAATAAGTTAAAATTGTATCTCCGCATAATGAATGCGCCCCAAGATGGCTCTAGAATAGCTGAAGTGTCTTAAGTTGAACAAACGGAAAGTAAAGTTTCTTGAATTAAATTGTTGGTTCTTAATTTATGAAATGATACATCGCGGAAAATATTCCCCTTGGCCTGCATTTATAGGTATATCCCTAAAGGTTAGTTTTTTGCCTTACATCAATTGGAATAACGAGAACTGGAATATAAATTAACCAAGACGGATGCTATTGAGAGGAATAAAACGAAAAATCATTGAGGACTGTAAATTTTGTGAGTTTGAAGGATTATTGGAAACAAGAATTGTGATAGAAAAACCAAAGCATTGATGTAAAAAGCAGGAGTATGCTTCATATAGCACATCTGGCAGGATATGGATTAAAAAAATGGCGGGGATTATGAATTAAATATTCAATAGATAGGCCCGATATCAACTTGGCAAGTTGCATAAATGCAAATGTTATTGTAAACTCGGGTCGTAAAGTTTTTGAAAAAAGGAGAGAATTGATGAGTTTACCATTGATGCCAAAGGCTACTGCTATTTGGCTTTTAGAAAATACTGCGCTAACATTCTCTCAGATAGCAGAATTTTGCGGATTACATATACTCGAAATTCAATCACTAGCTGATGGAGATATGGATGCACAAATGTCTGGTTTTGATCCAATTACATCATCACAATTAACTCTAGAGGAGATAAAGCGTTGTGAAGCAGATCCTGGAGCTAAATTGCAAATAAAGGTATCTGAGTATTTCGCTGACGAACCATCGAAAAAATATACCCCTAAGGCAAAAAGGCATGATCGTCCGGATGCCATCGCGTGGCTTTTAAAATATTATCCTGATATTCCAGAACAGGATATATGCAATTTGATTGGGACGACAAAAAGTGTCATAAAAACTATTAAGAATAAAACGCACAAGAATTATGCGGACATAAAACCACGTAGCCCGGTAACGTTGGGCCTGTGTAGTAGTGGTGAGCTTGATTTTGTTATAGCGAAATTATCAAGAGATTAAGGAGAGAAAATGGCAAAAATAACTTTTAGAACAAATGGGAACGACACAGTCGTCGTTGCCCAAAATGGGGAAACGCTTTTGGAAGTTGCCTCGAGAGCTGGCGTTGAAATTTTTGGAGGATGCGGAGGCGCAGGTGTGTGTGGTTCATGCCATGTTTATATCTCATCTGAGCACTTGCCTAAATTAAATGATGCAACCTTCGAAGAGCAAGATTTACTGGAGGCCTTACCAAATGGAAAGGTCAATTCAAGGCTGGCTTGTCAAGTCGTAATTTCTGATGAATGCGATGGTATGGTGGTAGAGATTCCATAATCTATGAGACAATTGCCATTACCGCTCTCGTGGTCGTTTTCTAAGGATGTCAAAGATTTTATAGTGAGCGATTGCAATAGATATGCGTTTGGCTGGCTTGAAAAATGGCCGTTGCGGATACATTCTCAAATCGTTTGCTTGGTCGGGGAAGCAGGAGCCGGAAAGACACATCTGGCACATATCTGGGCAGAAAAAATGGAGGCAACTTGGTTTGGAAATGTTGATATATGCTACGATACCATTAGTAATGAATTTGAACAAATATCGAATAAATTTTTTGTGCTCGATGATGCCGATGAAGTTAAAGATGAATTACTTTTGTTTTATTTGTTTAACACTATAAAATCGTCTAATTCTTATTTGCTACTTACTGCCAAAAATTATCCAAACACCTGGAATCTCGGGCTCGAAGATATACGCTCACGACTGTCAACGGTAGATGTTGTCCAGATCCATAAGCCCAACGATACTGCAATGTCTCTCATTATCTCCAAAATGTTATTCCAGCGTGGCCTAATCGCATCAGACGAGGTCATTACGTTTATCGCTAATCGCATCGAAAGATCTTATGCCTCAATTGCCTATTGGGTGAATAGAATAGATACTTCGCTTATAGATCGAAATCATAAGCTAAGTATCCATTCTGTTAAATCATTATTTTAATATAATGGCTCATAGATTACTACGCTTCGGTTATCTCCCCATGCTTGTAAAGCATTCTCATCGTAATCAGGTATTCGTACTGCAATTTCTTTTTTGTTTGCATCATCTATACATACCCAACCGTCTTTTGTTAAAATAGTTGTTCTGAAATGTCCTCCATTGCCTGAGAACTGAACGGTAGCTATTAATCTGTATTTGTGTTCTTTGTTGTTCACAATCTGAGTTATTTCTTTATAGGCCTTTTGCCCTAGAATTTGTGGTTCGCCGTTTTTATATGAATATACGATTGGCCTTATTATAACCGGTTCTACATATGGAAGAGCCATTCCCGATATACCTTTATTATTCTTCACTTCTTTAAGAGATTTAGTTTGTTTCCTGTCCAGTATTTCTTGTTCGTCCAAATTTATCTGTGTTTCAGCCAAATAGCCTAAGTCAAAGAAACATGTATCAAAATCGATTACTTCGTTGTTATTCAACATTACCCTTTTGTTTATTTGTAATATAGGCTCTTCTTGTTTGTCAACTGCTTCTGTTGCTAACGCAGTTGCTATCTCGCCCACCATCATAGCAGCCTCCCCCACACCAGCTTGACGTATTTGATGTTGACCTTTTTTATAATCCTTATTATTTGCTGAGGCTGATGTAAAATTAGGAAGAGTATAGAAACTTTGATACATGTTTGGTATTTGATTTAAGTCCATTCCCTGACCCTGCGTAGAAATTTTAGCTTGCTTCAAAGCCTCACTCTTTTCTAAACATTCCGCTAAGTTTGTAAGTGCCTTGCTATAGTTATCCATATTAACATACGTGCTTTCCCCCATTATGTATTTCACCATTCCTCCATTTTCTATTGCAGAGAATATCTCACTTAGCACAGGACTTATGTCTATCATATTAAGGCTATTGTTCGCTCCAAAGTTCGGAAACCGTGACACATTTTTCTTTTTGGTGAGCCTTCCTACACTTTCTCTTACCGTTGCTGACGCATGCAGTGCTTGTAAAACAGAGTTTAAATAACACTTATCTTGCACTATTGGTCTAGTCTTCCCTTTATCATCATAATAATTACATAAGTTATGTATCTGCTCTTTTTTTAGCAGCTTGTCTTTGAATTGTTTTTCAATGAAGTCTTTATCTAATTTAAAATTCTCCTTAAAGGTTTTAAACTTCCCAATCAGATTTTTATCCTTATCAAACTTATTTGACTGATCCCACATTTTGTATTGTGCAATTTTGCCATCTTCGACAATAACATCCAAAACAGCTTGAGTTTTTTTACCTTCCAACTCAATCCAGGAATCGGCTAGTCTGAACTGACCACTTTTGTTACTCGGATTCCAAGCCACCCAATCTATTACGTTTGGAGCAATATTGTGTAGTTGATTTTGCGTCCTCTTTGTCCGTTGATATTCGTGCAGATAAAAATACAATCCCAATTCCGTTGCATAAATATCTATTTCCTGACATGCCTTATCTAGGTATTTATGTAGCTGCCCCTTATTAATCCCCGTGGATTCATAAATTATCTTAAGATTACCTGTTAGTTTTCTTAACCGTTCTTGTGCATCCATCAACGTTCGTCTACTATAGTTCTTATCTTTTGCGTTGTGTATCTCAAAGTTCTTGGCATTTGCATGCATTGCGTTCCAGAGATAATTGAATAGTAATATCACATTCCATTCTCCTTGTCTAAATGACTTGCAATCGGCATTGCAGTCAACAAACTGCCATTGTTTCCCTTTTTCCAAAAACACTTTTCGATTTTCATCAGAGAAAACGCCTTTCTTATTCGCACAATCACTTATCCCTTTGGCTATGATGTTAAATATAGAATTTTCAAACCCAGAACTATTAAGTTCAGAACGCAGTTTGTTATTTTGAGCATTTCTATAGCGACTTGCCCAAGCTCGCCATCCGATTTCATGCGTTAACCCCCTAAAATCTAAATCATCATTGATATTCTGAGAAAAACACTGAATTGGCGAACACATAGTCACCAAGGCAATGCTAAATTTCTTGTTAAACTCTATCATCTTCAACAATTCTTTATATCAAAATTCCCTACTCTAGTAGTTTCTCTTATTTTGCATCATAGCGCAAGAGTCTTCTGATTTTGGAAAGGAGATATAAAAAATGTTAAACAGAAAATGTTTATTCGGGGGGGGGCTAGGCTTAGGTAGTACTGTAATTATAGCTATTTCTGCTTCGAATGTGGCGGTTGCGGAAGGTATAGATGATGCTCTAAATACTCTGGGGCAGATATTGTGGAGGCTTGAGGCTTGTGACATAATAGAGGAGGCAAAATTTAAATTTAAAACAGGAACGATAAAAGACAAGCCTTGGTTTATAGATGGGTATTATGATGAATCCATAAAGAAAGTCATTGGGAAAGCCTTAGCGGATTGCGTTACTAACAGGAATGAGTTCAAGAACAAAGGTGCACAAGATCTCATAACATTTGAAGGCTCAACTATTGATGATTATAAGCTTGAGAACTGGAATGCAGTCATGCTTTACAACTATGTCAATGTTGCGATAAAAGGAGAAAAGAATACAACAACGCAAAAAGTATTAGCAGATTGCGTGGAGGCGCTGTTTCAGTATTACAGAACCAACCAGGAACAGCTAAAGATCAAGGATATTTCAGCCGTATTCTCTGGGCTGAGGAAAGGCCTGTACAATATACAGCAGTATTTAAATGTATTAAGACTAAGCAAGGAAAGCAAAGTACCTGGGACCAATGATATTATTATAAATCAGATAAAAGACCTCTATGATAAATATAATAAACATCAATCGGAAGATGACAAGAAGGCACTATTCAACGTTTTGAATAAGGAATTGAATAATGTACCACCCACAGTTAGGAAGTACGATTCTCAAAAGAAATTATGCTATAGATTTGCACCACTTTTTGGTTTTTGGGACAATGAATTTCGCATTTCTTGTATTTTGGGAGATACAATCATGGGGAACTCACCCGGCTCTTACGTACAGGGTAATGAATTCAAGCTCTGTAAGAAGGATAATATTCTAGAAACAATAAAAAAGTTTGATCCACACCTACTTGAAGGATTGGATGTTAATTTTTACGACAATCTCGAAGACAACCCCACTTACCTGCTCAACTTGAGACTTGAATTGAAAGAAGACATAGTGTTTGGTTAAGACATAATTGACCAAAAGATTGATGTACGATATATTTTGTGAGTGGAAGTTAAGTTGAATAAATAATGGCGCTAGCTAATCAAATCACAAAGAGGAATATGGAGGTTTGGCAAGACATCAATGCCGAACCTTATATTCAAATTGAAGGAATTACAAAATCATATGATGACGTTACCCCTGTTAAAGATATATCTTTTTCAGTTTATAAAGGAGAATTTTTTTCACTCTTAGGAAGTTCTGGCTGTGGCAAAACAACGCTTTTGCGAATACTCGCTGGGTTTGAAAAGCCAACTTCTGGAAAAATTTTGATCGATGGTGTTGATATAACAAATTTACCTGCTTATAAGCGACCTGTGAATATGATGTTTCAATCATACGCTCTTTTTCCGCATATGACTGTATACCAAAATATCGCATTTGGCTTGAAGCAAGATAGGCTAAGCAAAAGTGTTATAGATGAAAGAGTTAAGGAGATGCTGAACTTGGTTCAGCTAAATGGCTATGAAGATCGCAAACCGGATCAGCTTTCTGGCGGACAAAAACAGAGAGTTGCTTTGGCAAGAACTCTGGCAAAAAGACCAAAATTGATACTTTTAGATGAACCTTTGACAGCTTTGGATAAGCAACTGAGAGAAGAAACCCAATTTGAATTAGTTAATATTCAAGAAAAAGTTGGAATAACATTTATTTTGGTTACACATGATCAAGAAGAAGCAATGACTATGTCTACCCGGATGGCAATTATGGAGGAAGGGAAAATTCGACAAGTCGGTGTACCTCACGATGTGTATGAATTTCCCAACTCACGATATGTTGCCAAGTTTATCGGAAGTATTAATCTTTTTGATGGGATAATTATTGAACAAGAGACAGAGCACGTTTTGATAGAAACGCACGAAATGGAATGCCGTTGTCAAGCTGCGCATGCTGGCGCATTGCCATTGGGCTCAAATGTAACTCTTGCAATCAGGCCAGAAAAAATTATGATTTCTACGACAAAACCGGAATACCAGTACAATTGGGCTAATGGGGTTATTCAAGAAATAGCCTACCTAGGAGATGTTTCAATTTACTATATAAAATTAAAGTCTGGCAAAATGGTTATGGCAACTTTGCCCAATTTGTTAAGATTGGCAGAGAGAAACTTTCAGTGGGAAGATACGGTGTACCTTTTCTGGCGTTCTGAAAATAGTTCGGTGTTAATGTCGTGAAATTGAAGTCACTTGCATTTATTATTACCGGCGGAAAAAAGAAATTTATTGAAATAACGAAACCGAGTAATTCAAAATTTTGGATGGGAATAATTCCTATTTTATGGATAGTTATTTTCTTTATATTCCCGTTATTTATTGTTTTTAAAATAAGTTTTTCAGAATCTATTTTTAGCATACCTCCATTTACAGAAATTTTGAATTTGACTAAAGAGTATATACTTGAAATAAAACTGAATTTCAGAAATTATATCTCAATCTTTCGGGATTCGTACTACCTGAGTGCATTCAAAAATTCACTCTATCTTTCAACGATTGCGACAATTTTATGTTTTTTGATTGGATTTCCGATGGCGTATGGAATTCATAGTTTAAATAATAGAGTCAAAACAGTACTGTTACTCCTTGTTTCACTTTCATTTTGGTCATCCTTCTTAATCAGAATATATTCCTGGATGAGCCTTTTAAGCGTACATGGCGTCATAAATTCGGTTCTTTTGAAATTTGGATTGATATCTACCCCTATACAATTCATAGGGACATACTATGCTGTTTGCCTAGGTATGGTTTTTTGCTATCTACCTTTTATGATATTTCCAGTCTATGCCGTGCTGGAAAAGGTAGATAAATCTTATATAGAAGCGGCGTATGATCTCGGATGTTGCCCAACAAAAACCTTTTGGAAAATAACAATACCTCTGTCAAGTTCAGGAATTGTGACTGGATCCATCCTCGTGTTTTCGGCTTCAATTGGTGAGTTTGTCATCCCTGAATTGTTGGGCGGAGCAGATGCAGTGACATTTGGTCGAGTTCTATGGACT
>CADBWU010000033.1 GCA_902798535.1 uncultured Pseudomonadota bacterium | reverse complement strand
CATATGCAATTCATCAATCTTTACTTTTGACATTTCTTTTAAAACCTTAAAACCAGCTTTCTTTATCCGGTTTATGACGGTCTGATACCTATAAATTTTACTCATAATTCTAACAATTATTCGAAATCCACATCCTTCCAGATACAATATCTAAAGCACATTTTTTCTTCATCGGAGTACTTTACTCCACCGTCCGTTTCTGCCTCAATGTTTTACATCTATACCGCTGTTTACCCTTCACAATTCCCGCCTTCTATAATCATTTACCCTCCACAAACTGCGCAAATTTATAAAATTTTTTACTCATCCAATCACACTTTATCTGCAGATTAACATATCATTTATTTCCCAGCGTGCCGATCCCATTGCATATAAGTGCGACCTCTCACGAAATGGTGTGCAATCCCTGAATCTCTTCATACTGGAAAGTTATTTCGATTTCATGTAAAATCTGCATCATGCGGGACATAGGTCAAGAAGTGAGTGAAGCAGGGAAAATGAAGAATAAGATACCATTAGTTGCTTTACGGGATACGGTTGTTTTTCCAAAGTGTGTTATACCGTTATTTATCGGACGCCCAAAATCAATAAGAGCAATTGAACAGGCTTTTGCTAATGATAGGCTTGTCGCCTTTGTAACGCAGAAAGATCCAACGGTAGATGTTGTTAACCCGGATGATCTTTTTAGGTTTGGTACAGTATGCCATATAGATCAAATGATAACTTTAACAGATGGTACAGTGAAAATACTAGCTGATGGAATTTACAGAGCGATAATAGACGAAATAATCGATGGAGATCCAATGTTTGCTGAAGTGACTGAAGTTGCCTCGGATTACTCGAACTATAACGTTGGTCGCAAAAACATAGATGCTTTACGTCTTGCCGTTTTGTCAAATTTTGATACTTTTTGTAAGCAAAATAAAAAATTACCAGCCGATGTGTTGGCATCCGTGTCTTCCATAGAAGATCCATCAAAACTTTGTGATACTATTGCATCATATCTGCCTCTTAAAATCAGCGAACGACAAAACATTTTGGAAATTCTTTCGGTAAGTGAAAGATTAGAAAAACTTATATATTTGCTAGAAGAACAGTCTGAATTAGTTTTAGTCGAAAAAAAAATCAAAAATAGAGTGAAAAAGCAGGTTGAGAAAAATCAAAAAGAATACTATTTGAATGAACAGTTAAAAGCTATCTATAAGGAACTAGGTGACGCAGATGATGTAAATCAAGAATCGCATGCATTAGTTCAGCAGGTGAAGAAATCAAATATGTCTGCTGAGGCAAAAGAAAAAGCCTTAAACGAGATCAAAAAACTGAAGAATATGCCTCCATTATCCCAAGAAGGAGGAGTCATAAGAAACTATGTCGATTGGCTTATTAATCTTCCCTGGAAGCATTCACATTCAGAATCAACATTGAAGGATGCAGAGAATTCCTTGAATAAGACACATTATGGATTAGATAAGGTTAAAGAGCGTATTTTGGAATACTTGGCTGTTCAAAAGCGGGTTAAGAAGATGAAGGGGCAAATAATGTGTTTTGTTGGGCCTCCAGGAGTTGGAAAAACGTCGCTTGGAAAGGCTATCGCGGAAGCAACTAAAAAATCATTTGTTAGAGTAGCACTTGGTGGAGTTAATGACGAATCTGAAATTAGGGGGCATAGGCGAACTTATGTAGGGGCTATGCCGGGCAAAATCATACAGGCTTTTAAGAAAGCGAAGATGACTAACCCTATAATTATGCTGGACGAAATTGATAAGTTGGGAGCTGATTGGCGCGGCGATCCGGCATCAGCGTTACTTGAAGTGTTAGACCCAGAACAGAATAATGCTTTTGTCGATCATTACATAGAAGTACCATACGATATTTCCGGAGCTATGTTCATAACAACCGCAAATAGTCTTGATATTCCTCATGCCCTGCTAGATCGTATGGAAATTATAAATCTTTCCGGATACACAGAGGAGGAGAAGCTGAACATAGCAAAATTGCACATAATACCAAAACAGAAGTTATTAAATGGCATAAAGACCGAAGAGCTAGAAATAACAGATGAAGCCATAATGGAGATCATCAGAAATTATACCTTGGAATCTGGTGTTAGAAATCTCGAAAGAGAAATCTCAAAAATTTGCAGAAAGGTTGTACGAAAAATACTTTCTGATGATGCAACAAATTTCATCAAAGTGACTACGGAAAATCTTTTTGAATTTTTAGGAAAGAAAAAATATACCCAGTTAAAATCTAGCGAAGTTGCAAGAGTTGGAGTGGTGACAGGACTGGCATGGACTGAAGCTGGTGGAGATGTTTTGGAAATTGAAGCTCTGACGCTTCCCGGTACTGGCAATACAATAACGACAGGAAAACTCGGAGAAGTGATGCAGGAGTCAATAAAGGCGGCATATAGCTATGTCAAGTCCCAGTCAAAGAGTTTAGGAATAAAGCCAGAAGATTTTGCAAAAAGTGATATACATGTTCACGTGCCTGAAGGCGCTGTTCCCAAGGATGGTCCTTCTGCTGGCATAACTATTTGTACTGCGATTGTCTCTGCGCTAACGCGAAAAAAGGTCAGACCAGATATTGCAATGACTGGCGAAATCACGCTTGTAGGCAAAGTTCTCGCTATTGGTGGACTGAAGGAAAAGCTTCTAGCCGCTCGTCGCAGTGGCATAAAAAAGGTGTTTATACCAAAAGAGAATGAAAAAGATATACCAGAACTTCCTGAAGTTATAAAAGAAAGTATTGAGATAGAGTGCGTATCCCACATAGATGAAATTTTGAGCAACGTATTTGTATAGTTTACAAGGGGCTCGAGGTGGTAAGACATTCGTATACCATCTTGCGTCCCAACTTTTTTAAGTGTTTGTATCATTACGTAGGTGTTATTGTTTTTTTTGTTTTAGTGATTCAGTTTTTCTTCTTATCAGTACCAGAAGGTTACATTTTGATTTATGAGGTTAATTATATTAGTGGTATTGTCTTGAAGGATTGGTTGTTGCAAATCGATAATCGTGTCATTGAATTTTAGTGTGACCAATTGCGGACAATTATTAAACATGTTTGAGGAATCGGAATTATTCCGCATGTCAAAATCATCCAAGTGCAATATTCGTAAAGCTCCGCAATTCTCAAACATGGAAGACATATTTATTGTCAAAGCTGTATCTGCGCCACTGAAATCCATATAAGTGATTGTGTCCGATCCTTTGAATAAAGCTGAACAGTTATACGGAAATTTAACAAATTTATTGCTAAACACAAATTCTAGTGCTAAAGACAAGTTCATTAAGTTGAGTGCCTGAAAAGCTCTTTCTCCTATGTGTACTGGTACATGTATTGGTGCATTTGCGACATAAATTTTAATTGTTCCCGGAATTTGTAGATTCAATTCGGTATGTATTGCTGGAGCATTCCACAATAACAGCTGTTTGAGTATATAAATCTGTTCGTTGTTTTCGTTAACAGTCTTTACCCAATCTATAGTTAATAATTTGGTGTCATTAATTTTTATTGTGCTGGTTTTTTCATATTCTTCTGTTTGCTGGTTAAAATTCCATACGGGTATATCAACGTGGGTAATTAGGTCTTGCATGCTATTTGTCTGTATATTTATATCGCCTTCCTGCATTAGCTTTGCAACATCCACTGTAAACGATTGACTTACGCATTCGTTATTTGTGAAGACTAGCATTGTTACTAGCATCATCGTCAGTGATTTAGTTTTCATTTGCGCCCCCCAAAAAAAAATACAATTAACCATTTTGCTAATATTATTTTAACAATACAATTTGATTTTTGTAAACATTTCAAAATAGTAAATTTTATTTCCAAAACTTGGGATGGGTGAAAACCCTCGCCTTTAGGCGAACATTTCAGTATGATGTGGAGAGATTCTCTTATTGACATGATGGGGCGCTCCTATATATGCTAAAATTCTGTTATTGGTGATTTTTGGATATGCTAGATGAATTTATTGTGGCTTTGCGTTATTGGTTATTTTGTAGGCTCCATACCCACTGGTTTTTTGCTAACCAAGGTTTATGGAAATGTTGATATCAGAAATGTGGGTTCACACAGCACAGGAGCTACAAATGTTTTAAGAAGTGGGCATAAAATCCTAGCACTTTTGACCCTTTTGGGAGATGCCATGAAAGGGATAATATTTACATTGTTAGCTCGCATTGCCTCAGATGATTCGTATTTTTTAATTGCTGCTTTCTGCTGTTTGTTGGGGCATGTATATCCGATATGGCTCAGGTTTAAGGGGGGGAAGGGTGTTGCCACTTCTGCCGGTATATTTGCCGTCTTGTCTCCATTGTTTGCCTTAATCTCTATCACTATTTGGGCAATTTTGGCAAAATTTGTAAAAATTTCTTCCATAGCTTCGATCGCAATGGCTATATCATTTACAACAATGTGCACTTATGGCTTCGTTATAAACAGTATCGAATTTTCAATATTTCTATTTTCTATAGCTGTCCTTATATTTTTGCTTTTTACCCATAAAGAAAACATTGCTCGCATTGTCCATAAAAATGAAACGACAGTTGACATTTAATTTTTGAACGAGAAGATCTTATTTCTGCTATCCTCTATGGATAAGGCTTGATATAGCATTTACAGATTGTTTTCAGATATAATCAACAAGGTACTAAGCAGACAAGTCGACTATTCAGAGGAACTCAGAGTTCTAGAATACTATATAAAAGGGCTTCTCGAACTTAATGCGCGCTTATCACATTTGGCTCCATTTGCACACCACAAAGGGAAGCGTATAAGATCCATACTATATTTTACAAATTGGGAGAAATTCTCTTCGGTATCTCGCGAAACAAAGTATAAAACAATTGCTCTTATCGAGTTAATTCACTTTGCATCACTTTTGCACGATGATGTTATTGACAATAACATGACAAGGCGAAATGCGAGTTCTTTTGTTCAAAAATATGGACATAAAAGTAGCATAGTATTCGGCGATGTTCTTTTCGTCAAGGTTATTGATGAATTTTTAAAATTGCATGATAACAATAACCTTGTAAAAAATTTTTGTTTAAAAACCTGCGCCTCTACAGCGTATGGAGCACTTTTAGAACGACATTTAACTATTGATTCATCATTTCAAGAATGCTTAAAAATGTCTGCACTAAAGACCTCTTCCCTTTTTGAACTTTCTTGTTTCTTAGGCGCATATTTATCATCAAATGATTTTCAAAAAGCCAAGGCTTCCGCAATAGCTGGATTGTGTTTTGGTATTTTATTTCAATTTCACAACGATATTAAGGATTATTCAGCTCCTAGCTTTGAAAAATCTGAAGATTTTATGCAAAAAAATATAACAATGCCTCTTCTTCTATTGCGCGATTTTTTTCAATTCGACCTATCAAAATTTAACTCAACAAATCAACCGACCTATGATGAAATAAAAAAGCTTATGCATACACCCGAGTTTCAGGTGTATGCTTTTGATGTCTTATCTAAATATCATAAACGAATTACTTCTCTACCAGGTTTTTAACTTTCCAGCTTTTGCTTTCCAAATCAAATGTATATAACTTGGCTTCTGCAAATTCTGGATTGTGTTTTACCGTTAATGATGAAACTTGCGCATCCCCACCAATTCGAATAAACCTTACAGTAAATACCTTCTTTTTGCACAAGTCTGGTATTATGTCTGCTAGGTCATCCAGCGTCGATATCTCTTTTCCATCTATAGATACGATTTGTGCCCCCGCCATCAAAGCATCAGGATTGCCAGGTGACGCACACACTTCAGTGAAGGCAGAACTTGATTCACAATCAGCTATAAAGACTCCAGGTTTTCCTTTTCCGAAGCATATTTTGTATTCAGACGGCGTTTCATGAAAAACAGCATCGGCAAATGATAACATTTTCATCTTAGCAGTATTGGTTAGTTCAAATGTTGAAACTTCTATCTTCTCCTTTTTCCCATTTCGATAAACTGTCATCGCAATTGATTTTCCCTGTTTGTTCTGAACTATTTCATCGATTTTCTTCAAGTTACACCCAATCAATTCACCATCTATCTCCCATATGACATCGCCTGCTTCCAACTTATTTTTGTCAGCATCAAATGCTGTTAGTTTGCGGGATACATAAAGCACTTTGTCCTTGTCAGGAAATTTATGTTCATACTCTTCAAGCACTGTTTCGGGTAATATTCCTGCACTTATGAAATCTTGCACAGAACCATAATTAACCATAAAACCACAAAAATACCGATGATATTTTTTCCCATCCTGCAAAGTTTTTATAACAGGTTCGACGTATGAAATTGGCAAAGCTGCGCCAGACACAAATTTCCCTCCATAAAGCAAACCTATAACTTCACCATTCGTATTTAAAACTGGAGAACCACTTGCTCCTGGCACAGTTAAACCTGAAAATTGAAACGACTGCTCTGCAATCGGCTTTAACCACAAAATACTTTCCGTATCAAATATGTATCCCTTATATGTCGAAAACTCATTGTTAGCAGAGTTACCCATGGAATAAATTTCCATATTTAGTGCGAGCTTGTCGTTGGACATCTTCAAAGGAATTGCATATTGAGGAATATCCTTTGGATTTACTGACAAAACAGCAAAGTCGTAACATGGATCCAAATATTCCAATTTTGCTTCAATTTTCTTTCCATTTCCAAATTTGACTTCGTATGACCCGACAGTTAATTCTCCAGCGACATGTGCATTAGTGACAATTAGCCCCTTCTCTTTGTCAACGATAAATCCGGTTCCAAACCATTGTTTGTTATATATGGACTTA
Source organism: uncultured Pseudomonadota bacterium (assembly GCA_902798535.1). Taxonomy (GTDB): domain Bacteria; phylum Pseudomonadota; class Alphaproteobacteria; order RUG11792; family RUG11792; genus RUG11420. Next base: position 1,172 of record CADBWU010000033.1, on the reverse strand, counting down.
TCTAAAACTACAGAAACTTTTATAGTCACAACCCCACGCCTTGTCTTGTCAAATAGAGCTCTTTGATCAATTCCTGCGCTTTCTCTCGTATCAGATTGTGTCTGCGTTTGTTCTTGAGACACATCATCTACTTTTGTTCCAAATATAGATGTAGCATTTCCAACAGCAGTAGTTGCCACTAATACAAACGGTGTCGCAAGCGCAAATAATTTTTTAACGTTCATGTTTCTCAAATCAAAATTCCTAGTCTTCTAGAACATGCTATCACATTTTAGACTGCAAAATTGCAGACTATGAAATATGATTTTTTTAACAGCCCCAGAGACGTTATCACCAAACTTTTGAAGAAGTTTCAAAAGGTGATAGTTATGCGGGATTGGTAAGCCGATAAATAAATGATATGTTAATCTGCAGGTAAAGTGTGATTGGATGAGTAAAAAGTGCTAAAAGTTTGTGTGGTTTGTGGATGGAAAGCAGATATAGTAAAATGGAAACAAAAGTATAGATGTAAAAATTGTAATAAAAACCAGGCCGAAACGGATAGTAGAGTGAAGTCTTCTTATGAAGAAAGAAAATACGCTTTAATTGTATCTGGAGGACTGTGGATTTCGGAGAATTGCGAGAACTTTAACACCAATTTATGAGAAATTATTTCATAATCAAACTATTATGAATTGGATACAGAAAGCTGGTTTTAAGGTTTTAAAAGAGATGTCAAAAGTAAAGATTGATGAACTGCATATGTATATCAAAAGGGGCGAAGAACACGAGTTTGGACTGTTGTCGATAAGAAAAAGATTTGAAGTAGGCCTGGAAAAACTTCAGTTTTAAGAAAATTAATCGATAAAATAATCTAAAGATTGTTTGTACTGATGGAAATTTTTCATACGAAAAAGAGCTAGGCATGAACGCTGATATCAAACATGTGGTGAGCAAGTCTGAGACTTGTTTGGTCTCTAAAGTTATATACACTACTATCTCGCCAGAGGTATACAGCAAAACTAAGTGTTACAGTAAATCTATACAGATGCTAGAACTCTCAATTGCCTCGCTGCTCTATAGCAGAATGCTTCTTTATTTCCAAAACGTGGAATGGGTGAAAACCCTCGCCTTTAGGCGAACACTTCAGTACAATACGAGGTATAACATACAGAAGAAGTTCACATAGTATT
>CADBWU010000032.1 GCA_902798535.1 uncultured Pseudomonadota bacterium | reverse complement strand
CGATATATTGGATTTGTAGCAAAAGACGAATAAAAAATTCCTAAATATTTGAAAAAGAGTCTGACTGTTCTAGGAAACCATATAATGGCTTGGCATAAATCAAAGTCTCCTTTCTTACATCAATCATCAACAATTTAATTCTGGAGGCTTTCTTCTATTTGCCCGACTTAAGCCATTTCAGCCACCTCAAGCCGAATTTTGTCTCATATATGGTGAACTTATGCACAATTTATAAAACTGTTGAGCATTTGAGTGAAATCAAATAGACTGTAGCTGATATCTTATATTTGAAAAAATTTATGAGCATTGATAAAAGCAAGGCGCTTGATGTGGCTTTACAACAAATAGAACGAGTTTTTGGCAAAGGATCGGTTATGAAACTCGGTCAACGCGAAGTCATAGAGGTTGAATCGATTTCAACAGGTTCTATTGGTCTCGATTTAGCTCTTGGAATTGGAGGATTTCCAAAAGGAAGGATTATAGAAGTTTATGGCCCGGAATCATCGGGAAAGACTACATTAACTCTTCATGTTATTGCCAATGCTCAAAAAAATGGCGGTACTTGTGCGTTTATTGATGCTGAGCATGCTCTCGATCCTGTGTATGCCAGAAAGTTGCATATAGATATTGATAATTTGATAATTTCTCAGCCTGATACCGGTGAACAAGCGCTTGAGATTGCTGACACTTTGGTTCGTAGTGGGGCTATCGATGTATTAGTTGTTGATAGCGTAGCTGCTCTTGTTCCAAAGGCAGAGCTAGAAGGTGACATGGGAGATTCTCATATGGGACTACAGGCGCGACTTATGAGCCAAGCCTTGCGGAAACTGACTGGGTCGATATCCAAGACGAATTGCATGGTGATATTTATTAACCAGATCCGTCAAAAAATTGGAATCATGTTTGGCAATCCAGAAACGACAACTGGTGGTAATGCTCTAAAGTTTTATGCCTCTGTTAGACTTGATATAAGACGCACCGGTTCTATCAAAGATAGGGATGAGATGCTTGGAAATCAGACCAGGGTAAAGGTTGTGAAGAACAAACTAGCGCCTCCGTTTAAAGTCGTAGATTTTGACATAATGTATGGCGAAGGGATTTCAAAAACTGGCGAGCTAATTGACCTTGGCGTTATGGCCGGATTAGTTGAAAAATCTGGTTCTTGGTATTCCTATAAAGACAACAGACTGGGACAAGGCAAGGAAGCCGCGCGAACATTTTTGAAAGAAAATCCGAGCATAGCTGATGAAATCGAACAAGCCATACGCGCAAACGCTGGACTTGTTGCAGAAACCTTGACAGGCGAAAATTCTCCAACCGAGTCAAAAGAAATTGAGGAAGAAGTTGCAACTGTTGAGGAATGATATACAGCGCAAAGTTATCGCAGTTATTGCAGGCTCGGGGAATCTGCCTCATAGAATTATTTCGAAATTGCAAGAGCTCCAAGCACAGTTCATTGTGGTTTCTATAGCGGGTTTTGGTTCCCCTGAGTACCCACAGTTTGAACTAGGTGAAGTTGGAAAAATTTTAGAGCACATAAAAGCTCATGCCGTGACCGATGTAATATTTTGTGGAGCAGTTACCAGACCCAGTATATTTTCATTAAAGCTAGATGAGATTGGCAAGAAGTGGCTACGCAAGCTCGGCATAAGGGCTTTTCTGGGAGATGATGCATTGCTCAAAGGCATTAGAATGTTGTTGTCGAATGAAGGGCTAAATATATTAAAACCTCAAGAGATATTGACGACATTGTTAACTCCAGAGGGGATTTTTACTAATGTGAAGCCGAGTGAATCGGATATCAAAGATATTGCTCGTGGAGTATTTGTTTTACAGGCAATGGCAAAAGCAGACGTCGGACAGACTGTTGTTGTTCAGGAGGGGGTAGTGCTTGCAATTGAAGCTAAAGAAGGTACTGCTGAAATGCTACACAGAGTTAGTCAACTGAAATTGACATCAAGCAAAGGTGGAGTTATGGTGAAAACTGCAAAAATTAATCAAGACGAAGCCATTGATTTTCCGACGGTCGGAACACGAACGATAATTGAAGCAAATATTGCAAATATTGCTGGTATAGCGCTAGGTGCTCATAAAACACAAATAATTGATTTTGCTGAAACAATAGAACTCGCTAATAAAAAGGGTATATTTGTCATGGGCATTGGGAGCTAAATTATCGATTCATGCATTTTGATTTAATTTTGCAAACCATCCGCATAACTACTTTATCCTTCAATAAATATAACGTTAACACATAAAGTGTCACTCCAGTAATAACAGAAAATAGCATAAGTGAAAATTCCTGTATTTTTGTTCGCTGAATTCCATCTTGAGCTCCAACAATAATTAACATAACTCCCAACAGCAGAGAGGATGCAATGATTATTTTTAAAAAGTCAATGAGCACAGTTTTTGTTATGGAAAAGCATCCATGTGTTTTCCTGCACATAACATAAACATTCACATAAGCTGCTACTGCAGAAGAAAGAGCTATCCCGATAATTCCAAGAGGACTTATTAATGCTATACTTAGAATTATGTTGACAATAATCGATATTACTGCAGCAATCACAGGTGTTTTTGTGTCTTTATAGGCAAACAATATCGATGACATTATTTTTGATAAAACTAATGCAGGTAATCCACAGGCTGTCACTTTCAGAATACCAGAGGTAAGTTCTATTGCGTGCTGGTCAAACTTGCCATGTCCATATAGCAATGATGTCATTAAATATGACATTGCTACAAATCCAATAACCGATGGCAAGGTAAGACGCATCGTAAACAAAAATGATTGATTTTGAATCTCTTTTATGTCGCTTTCTTGTTTCTTGGTAACCTTGCCTGCTATTTCAGACAACAAAATTGTGCCTATTGTAACTCCAAATAGGGAGAGAGGTAACTGGACAAACCTATCTGCACACGCCAGACAAGTTATACACCCGGTTTCTAAAAATGAAGCAAAGAATGTTCCAGCAAGCACATTGATTTGAGCCACACCAGCACCAACCAATACTGGTAACATTTTTTTTAAGAAAATTTTTACTTTTGGACTTCTTCTTATTGTTGAAAATCTCGGAGATGGAAAATTTTGATATTTAACGCATAAAAACATGTATAAGAACATAAACATTCCGGCAACTAATGTGCCATAGGAATATCTTCTTCCTGCGCTGGTTAAATCCTGAAAAAAGAAAAGCGAGCCGATGAGTATTATGTTAACAAAGATTGGAGCCAGTGCAAAAATAAAGAATTTTTGCCTTGATATCAGAATTCCGCTGTATACGGTGGATAGCGAAATGAATGCAATACTAGGAAAAATTATTCGAGTAAACTCGGCAGTTAATGCTAGTTTTCCAGGGTCTGAGGCAAAACCTGGCGCCATAATGATTGTGAATTCTTTTGCAAATATGAAGACTGTGATGCTGATAAATAGCATAATCCAAAATATTAAAGTAAATATCCTGGATGAAAAATACTTCGCTCCTTTAAACTTTGAATACGATATATAATCCGTGTAATATGGTACAAAAATTGATTGAAAACCACCTTCAGCAAAGAACCTTCTAAAAAAACTGGGAAATTTAAATGCCGTTGTATATGCGTCCATTTCAACGGATGCTCCCATAAAGTGGAGTAGCAAAATTTCCCTGATTAGCCCAAAAAAACGACTAAGTAATGTTAAGCCATTCATAGTTAAAAAATTTTTAACAAGCCCCATAGTTCGCTGCAAACACAACACTTGTTCTGACATTTTACGCTTTTACACACATCAGCGCAATTGCAGCTTTAAAAAAATCAACCTAAAAGTTGTACGTGTCAGATAGCGTCTACACCAGGCAATGCCTTAGCTGAGGAGGAAGCTTGTTAAATATGTAAAGGGAGATGCGTTGATTCTAAAAAAAAGCCCCATCCGCATTCATGGGAGAGGGACAGAGCGTCCATTTCCTGTCCTAATTTTTGCAGTGTCTTTTCGCTCTTACAGCACCGACTTTATCGATTTCTCTGTTTCTGTCGTCCGTTTAACCCTCTTCCTCATCACTCTCTTCCTCGTACTCTTCGCTTTTGTTATTCTCTTCTTCATATTCCTTTCGCCACTTATTCCATAATTCTTCGCTAGGCACTTCGACTAGCCCTTTTAATCTATCTATTAGCCATCTGAATTCAGGCTTTGTGGATTCATCTTGAATTTTACTAAATTCGGTTGTAGAAGTTACGCTTACTAAGGGCTTATCCGGCGCCCATTCCTCAGTCTCCTGAATAAAACTTTCTGTAGCTATACTCAATTCAGAAATGTACAGCTTATGATTGTGACATCTGAACTTTGGGCTGTAGCACAGCCCTTTGTTTGCGGCATCTTTCGTGTCTGTGTAATAGAACTTCTGTAATAGGCCCCCTCCGCTCTCATCAAAGTCCGGTGATACCCCGTAAGCTAGTTTAGCAGGTAATTTATATTTATCATATTGCGATTTGTTATTTCTAAAATCAAGTAATGTTCTTGACAAATTCAAAGCCTTCACATACTGTTGTATATCATTGACAGCATTCTTAATAGCTCTATCTAGCTTGTCATTTTCTATATGGTAGTGATTTTTATAAAATTTCTTTATTCCATCCAATTTATTATCCAATGCCACACTTACACCATCCAAATGATAAGGATATTCTCCATTAATCACTTCATGAACATAGTTATACAAAATAACTGCATTCCAGTTTTCTGGCCCATACGTTTCTGGGGTTGTTCTTTCAAAGGTTATAATATCCTTAGGTGTCTTATTTGCAAACGCTCCCTTTTCAGCAACACAATCTCCTATGGCCTTTCCGATGACTTTTGTCCTAGACTCCTCATAGAAGTTATTAATGATCCATTTATATTTTTCAATATTATGGAGTTTAATATCACACTCTCTTGCGCTACATGCTCTGCTCCAAGATATCTGATTTAATTCACTCCTAAAATCATGTATGCTATTTTTTTTAGCGATTAACATCAATATAATGTGCACCCTGATCCCCCAAAAAGCGACTACATTGCCAAATATCAATCCTTCTTTTAAGTTCATCTAATGAAATATTCTTATCCGGGTTTTGAAACATAATCACCATCATATCGTCTGTTTTTTGGCCTTTCCTAAATGAAGAGATATCCAAATTTTTCAGCTTTGGGCAATTATAGAAAGCACCTTTAAAGTTACCGTAATTATAAAAAAGTTCATCCATATCAAAGTGACTTAGATCTAAGGAAGTAATATTTGTACATCCAGCGAACATGGCGCACATGCGATGCATTCGGGAAGTGTCAATACCACTAAAATCAAAACTATAAATCGCGGAAGAATTCGAAAACATATCGCTTCCGTCTGATATCAAAACTTTTTTGCCGTTTCTTTCCTCGAATCGCAAATGCAATCGTATATTGCGAGAGTTAAGATTTTGAAAGGCCCTATATTCCAATCCAAATTGATATCCATTGATCTCCCCTGGCACAATAAGCGTTAAGTCAATTATTTTGTCAGTTGGCTCGTTGGAAATAATTACTTCTTTCAAACATTTTATCTTTTTCTTTCTCTCTTCTTTCGTGAATTTTTTGTGTATGTATTCTGTTTCAAAAAATTTCTTTTGTGTTTCTTCCTTCAATTTTAAGTTTAGGAAATCAGATTTTTGCCCCCCCAGACAAATCTTTTCTAGATCCAATATCAAGTTTTCTGATGACATAACATTTTGTTTTTCCAGTGACTTAGTCGCATCTGATTTTTTCCTGTTCGCATGATGAATGTCAGCACTTAATGAATTTAACCCAGAACTATTAGCTACGTCCAAATTACCAAGAACACAGCAAAGCGTCACAAAAAAATTTTTATTAAAAATCACGACTTTATCCCCTAACGCAAATTTATCCTAGAAGTTACACTTAGTATAACTTATTTTTGGGGAAAAATATTTAAAATAACTTAAAGCCTCTTGACTAGCATTTCAAAGAAAGGAATAGTGCAAACGCGCAAAATACACGCCTTTGACCTCCTTCAAGATAAATACAACTTTCCAGAATGAGGAACCCACTAAAACTCCAGTTTCATCAACGGGAACATTTCTGTCAAGAAGCGCGCCCCATCATAGCTAAGAAATTTTCCGGTTCTGATGCTTCTTTTTTGAAGATTTTCGATTAATTTATCTGTTTGCGATGCGGAATTTTGCTGTTTTTGAACATTTGTGTAATGGTAAGCCCTATACTTTTTTACTCCTCGCTTCTTGCAAGCCTTGCAAAACTCCTCGAGGTTTGCGTGTTTGTCATCGACAAAAACAAATGACACATCCGCAATATCGCAAAACTTGCCAGAGGATTGCATTAAATCAAACAGCCATTCGAACATCACTTCTTTTGTCGCACTTCCGGCATAGGCAATTCCATTGGAAAATTTAGGAAAACTAATACTCGTTTGCCCAGGTTTTAAAGATAGTTGACAATTTGTCTTTATAGAATCGCATTTCTCTTGAAACGTTTCATCATTTTTTAAAATTGTGTCTTTAAAAGAATAACCCAGCTTTTCTAGGATGCCTTCGCGCATAAGCTGTGTTTTAGGATCTGAAGTACATTGAGTTACGACAAACTGAGGAATATCACATTTCTTTAAATGTCGTGTCAGTTCTAAAATGCTACTTTCTACGATGGTCTTAGGAGAATCCCAAATTATGGTCTTACAGGCGTCTGCTCCTTCACCTTTCATAAATGCCCATATTTTGTTACCGACCAATGATGGATCGGTATTTTTCTGCAGAACATCATCACAATCCCAGTAGACCACAATGTCTTTTAACTGTTTTTCTTTTCTTTCAGTCACTACATTTGTTTCGGGAATACCAATAAAATTACATAAATCCTTGGTCAACTGCAAACCATTGTCGTATTCCTTTATGACGCCTTCCAACATCTCTGTTGAATACGATGCGACAGAAGCGCAGATACCAATGCAGAACACGGCATTTGCAAGAAAAATGACTGAGCCAAAAAACTTCATCACGCCGATCTTTTTCAAATCCACTTCCCCCTCCATAGCTCTTAAACTCAATTCCACACTAATTTCAGTATACACCTTTGAATATTCATAAAACAAGAAGAATATATAAGTTCATGACATACGAGGCATATGTCGGTTCAACTTAGTTTACTTTACCTAACTCAAGCTGGCCTTTGCCTTGACGTTACGCAACTTATTCTAAAACAATTGCAATGTGTCGTGAAATGTGATATAAATAGGGTTGTTTGAGTTTTTTTGTGATTAGAAAAATGAAGAAAAATATTCATCCTGATTATCATGAGATATCGGTTGTTTTGACGAACGGAGAAAAATTTAAGACCAAATCAACGTATGGAAAAGCTGGGGAGACAATAAATTTGGATATTGATCCCATAAGTCATCCAGCATGGACTGGAGCTGGGCAAAAATTGGTAGATACAGCGGGGCAAATAAGCAAATTCAACAAGAGATATAACATTAAAGCGTAGGGTTGTTATAATCCCTCCCCCTCGAGAAAGCTAATGCCTACTGGGGGACTGTGTTGCGTTCGCAAAAATAGATTAGTTGAAAAAGAGTTTAGTGTTTAGATGTGCGTATGTTTATCGGAAAAATATGCGATATTGTGTATTTTTTAGCTAATTTTATATATTGAGCAAAATTCGATGCCGGGAGATTTGAATGTTCTGAATCTGGAACATGCAATAGAGGCTCATGTTTCAGCAGCACTTCTCTTGGGATACTTTTCACAGGGCAATTTTCAGTTTCGTCTATATCTCTTGTTATGCAGTCACTTTAGCTTTTGAATAAAGCAAAATGAGGTATATTCTTAATATAAGACACCCAAAAAGCATCCAAAGTGTTGCAAAAATGCAACAGGGGGGGGGTAGCGAGCAAAAAATTTGCAAAAAAAAGCTAGGCATATGGAATTAGCCTATGTCAGAATGGTATTAGATAGTTGTTTTTATGAACGAATTATGAATATGAAAAAACTTTTAGCAACAGG
>CADBWU010000031.1 GCA_902798535.1 uncultured Pseudomonadota bacterium | reverse complement strand
AAACAAAGAATACGAGGGATGTGGGATTGATGAGAACTATTTTGGTGTGCGTATGGTTCGTAAAAAATAAGACGCACTGCTGGTACTATCCCTTTTGACCTTTTTAAAAAGAAATAGGGATGAGCTCATTACTATTGCACAAAATTATTTAAACAAAGAATATGGAGAATTTGAGATTGATGAGAACTATTTCGGTGTGCATGGATTCGTAGAAAAGGGGGAGGAGCGGTTGACAAACCCCTGTTTTTGGCTTGCTAAAACGGGAGTAAAAACGTTTATGCCGAATTGTTCAAAAGAGGCCCTAATGCCTGTAATTTTAGGCAAGATACTGGAAGGTTCGACAATTCGTAATGATTTAATGGAAAGCGTACGATTGATTTGGAACAGGTACGATACCACAGTCAGAGCGAATTTGCACAGGGCAAAAGACACAATATAAATGCCATTGAATATCTTTGTAGTTTTTCCGGAAGATAGTATGCAAAAATCAACAGATTGGCGAGCTGATCTTTTGTCTTGCATTTGAAATAATGTGAGTTCAGATTTAATCACAAAGACAAAGATTTGCCAGCAATTTTGCTAAGGATTTGTGGATAGCTTTGAGGCTAGCCGATAATTGCTGTTTTATATTTGATACTGCTGTGTAATGAAGACCTAAAGGAGGTGGAAAGTATTTAACATCCCCCCTTTAAGACATCCATTACTTGCTCTAACGATTTAGTTCATTTATAAATCTGCTAATTCGCGTAATTCAGGATTGAAATACCAGCTGTATAATTTTGTAGCTTCTTCGAGACTTTGGAAGCCTATATGTGTATAATGGCTGGATACTACGTGACTCAGGCGAACCGTTTTTATAGCGGAACTTTTATCCTTTGTGTAATACACGTCTTTTTCAGCTGTAGCTAGTGCCTCGTTTAATGGATCGAAGTAAAATTCTCCTTTATGATGTAACACTCCATACATGCACATCATTTCCCTAGTATCGTTGTATATGTAATCAAGAGTTTCCGGTATTTGATTGTCAGTAAAGTTTCCTTCTATCTTTCCAATATTAGTTTTGAATTCATCCTTAATTTTATCCAAGATACCTATCTCATCTATTTTTCGTTTTTTAACAATTCGATAGTTGCCGATTATTTTATCTTTAAAATGTATCAATTCATGTTGTAGTGCATCTAGATGGTGACCCTCTTCGTTTTCCTTTCTACCCGATAATATTTTACATTTTTCTGATATCTTATAGTCCTTGTGATTTTCGCCCTTGCTTAGTGTAATTTGATGTTCTTTAGTATAATGATTGTAAAAATAGCTATTTTGACCTGTTTCATAGTTAATATACAATTTACTTATAAACTTTTTTAATGTTTTGCTTCCTTCTTTAAACATGTCATTTAGATCTTCTATAAATTTTCTGCCCGTGTCGCTGTCTATTGGTTTTTCAATAAAACTTTTAGTCCGGCTTATTGCTTCCTCTATTTCCTTCGTATTAGTTGGTTCACCGCTCTCGAAAAGTTGACCAAATTCCTGATAAAGTTTCGTAGGGATGGTTTCTACAAAGAAGGACATCGATTTCAATTTTTCTCTTTCTAACGCGTTAATGGTTTCGTCAATGTTTTTAAGTGGGCTCTCCAACTGCTCCTTTTTCGTATTAAAATACTCCATTTCGTAATCTTCTAATTTGTATTCATAATTGTGTTGCATGCCCCTTAGTTTTTCGAGCACTTTATCTGCGTTGTTTTGACCCACTGTTGTTTCTACTATGTCTTTATACAATTCAAATATGTCTTTATTTATTTCATACTTAATTTTAATACTTTTAATCTTTTCGTACTCCTCCTTAATCTTTTTATACTTCTTCTTAATTTCTTCGTATTTCTTTTTATTTTCGATACTCGCATCTGAATTTTCAGTTGCCTTCATTAATTTTTTAGCTGCCTGCTTTTGTTTTTTGTATATCTTTTTGTCTGACTTTAAAGAGGCATATTTTTTTTTGAAAGGTGCGTATTTTTTTTTGAAATATGCGTATTCTAATTTGTAATATGCGTATTCATATACAGCCTCTATTTTATCTTCATCAAGTTTATCTAGTGTTTCTTTGAATATTTTATATGACGCTCGTGTATACTTATCAAAAGACATTATTTCGTCTAGTGTTTGCTTTTTTTTATCAAATAGCCCTTTATCTTCTGAATTTAATACCTTTTTCAATTCTTTATTTATACGATTTAATTTCTTGTGATAATTATGGTATTTTCCTAACCTTTTTAAAATCCATAACTTTTTTACCTTTCTCAATTTTTTATTTATACTCTTTAATTCCTCGTGACACTCATGGTATTTACTTACATTTTCTACAGCTTTGTTTACTTCAGTTTTTTCTCGGGATAATAGAGGATTGTCAAAACAACTTATCTCTAAACTTATTTTGTTAGATTTTAACAACTCATCAACTCGTTCCAGCTCCTTCCTCAATTTCTCGTATGTATCTCTGCGCTCATCAGTTTCCACTCTTATCTCAGGGATCTTTTTTGTTGCATTAAGAAAACCCTCAATATCATAGTTGTATTTATTGCAAAATTCCTTATACTTATCGTATACTTTCATATATTTAGCACTCAGAACTTTTAAAGTGTTTCTTCCCACTTTAGTTGATGCCATCTTCAATAGCGTATCTCGCAATTCGTCTTGCTTTATGCTTGGCGAAGATATTTCAACCACATACTTCAAGACATTATCAACTAATACTTCCGCAGTATCTTCAGCTTCGGTTATTTTGCTATTATAGTAATTAATATCATCTTTGTGAGAAATGACATACATTTCTCCAAACACAGGATGGTCGACTGTCTTATTTGCTAGTTTAATGCCCTTCGGCGCGCAATCTTGAGCTAACTTATATGAGAAGTTGTTATCAAATTCTCCGGATTGTCGCTCATAAGGGGCATTATCATCTGATGATATATCAGATGCATTCACAATTTGTCCTGTAGTTAATATCGTTGTGCTTATTAAAATCGCTTGGTTCAAATTCATGTCAAAAACCTCCAAAAAAAAATTTTGCGACAAGACCTATTCTTACCGCTTCATTGTAATGCCTATTATAAAACAACAAGTTTGTTTTCTGCAACAAAAAAAGTTTTTCTATACTATTTTTTTCTTAATCTATTTACAATAAATTTATTATAAATTTTATTTATACAATATGAGATAAGCTTCCACCATTCATCGCTAGGTGAAATACGGTTTCAGAAGAAGTTCACATATTGTATACAATATGGAGTATCATATGGTATTCGTATATGAGTTATGTCAGAAAACTTGATATAAACTTCAAATGCGCCTATAATGAGACCCAGATGTTGTAAATCTGAGCATTAAAACGGGATATGACGAAAAGCAAAGAATTGGGTTTTATATCGCTAGTTTCGATTGTTATTGGAAGCCAGCTTGGCTCTGCTGCATTCGTGTTGCCGGCTCAGTTAGCTCCTTTCAAAACCATTGGTATACTAGGATGGATTGTTTCTGTTGCCGGTGCGATATCGCTTGCTTTGATATTTTCTGATTTATCGTCGCATATCACAAAAAGCGGTGGCCCTCACGTGTATGTTTCGGCAGCATTTGGAAGAGTAGCCGGTTTTTTTACAGCTTGGCTCTACTGGATAATCTCGTGGTCTAGCAACTCAATTTTACTGGTAACCGCCGTCGGATATCTAACCATAATTACGGGAAAATTATCACCGACAGAGATATTCGCGATAGAGGCTACATTGCTGCTTACTATCTCTTGGATCAATATTGTTGGAATGAAATTTTCTGGGATGGTAGAAACCATTCTAACAGCTATGAAAATTTTGCCTTTATTATTTCTGCCAGTTGTATTTTTTATGTTCTTTGAACCATCCTTTTTTAAGGTATCGTTGAAGGAAGTCGCGAATGGTAGTGATGTTGTAAGCACAATATCACAAACAGCACTGCTTACTTTTTGGGGGTTTATTGGCGTTGAATGTGCCACAACACCAGCAGAAAGTGTCAAAAATCCGAAGCAAACAATTCCAAGGGCGATTATTACCGGCACATCGACAGTTGCATTGATATACCTCATGAATACAATTTCAATAACTGGAGTTGTTGGCTTCGAAAAATTAGAGGCGACATCCGCTCCGTATGCTGTTGTCATGAACTCAATATTCTCACACTATAGCGATATTGCTATTTCAGTTATGGCCGTAATAGTTTGTATTGGGACATTAAACGCATGGACATTAACAAGCGGACAGATCGCTTATGGAGCATATAAAGACGGCCTCTTTCCAAGAATTTTTGGAAAAATAAATAAATCTGGAGCTCCAAAGGCTGCTATTATGATTGCTGCAACTGGAACGTTGCCATTCTTACTGCTAGAACAATTGCATCAAGGCGGATTAGGAAAGTTGATTGATATGCTTGTTAGCATATTTTTGTATGTGTATTTAGCATGTTGCATCTCATATATGAAACTCATTCGAGAATGGTATAAAACGAGGAAGGAACGCGTAAAAGCGCTCATATTAGCTCAATTTGCCATACTTTTCTGTATATTTACTCTTTCTCAGGACTTAATTTCGTCAATCATAGTCCTAGTAACATTTATTGTGGTTGGAATACCAGTCTTTCTACGTCACAGACAGACAATAAGAAGCTTAATAAACTAATTTTGTTGTTGTACTCAGGAAGTGTTTGAAACATAGTGCTATATGTCAATTTTGGTCACGTTTTGAAAATATTGAAAAAATAACAGAATTAGTGCAGAATTTTAGTATGTGTATCGTGTTGACGAGATTTTTTTGGCAAAAATCGATTTGAATAAAAAAACCGAGAAAGTAGAATCGGAATTGGATAACTCTTCTTCAGTAAGACTGATAGGGGCTAATGGCGAGCCGGTTGGAATAGTATCGCTATCTGAGGCTCAAAAAGCTGCAGAGAAAGCAGGATTGGATTTAGTTATAGTCTCAAAGGATTCAAATCCGCCTGTGTGCAAAATTCTTGATTATGGAAAATATAAATACGAACAACAGAAAAAGAAAAGTGAGTCCAGAAAAAAACAAAAAATAATTGACTTAAAGGAAGTTCAGATAAGACCATTTATCGGAGAAAATGACCTTATGGTAAAATGTAAGGCAATAAAACGCTTTATCGAAGCTGGAAATAAGGTTAAACTGGTGATGAGATTTCGTGGACGAGAAATGAGCAGGCAGGATATTGGTAAGGAAGTTGTCAACAAGGTTTTGGAATTTTGCCAGGATTTTGCAAAGACAGAAAATCCTCCCAAGCTCGAAGGCACGATGATGATGACAATTCTTTCAGGAAAGTAGGAGATGGATATATGGGAATATTACTCGCGATACATGTTTTAGTGACAATATTTTTGATACTTATTGTACTTATTCAAAAAACAGAAGGTGGAAGTTCGTTGTTTGCGAGCGGAGGCAGTGGAAATTTATTTAATGCAAGAGGTGCTTCAAATATGTTAACGAAAACGACTTGGGCTTTGGCTTCGATATTTTTGATAAATTGCATCGCAATGGCAGCTATAGATTCTTCACACATACGAAGTGCTCAGACGATAATCGATAAATCTGAAAAATCAGCCGAAGATTCTTCTGTTCAACAACCTCAGCAAAGTGATATCCCTGAAGATGAGGAGACGGAATGATTGAGAACAAAATTCTCGGTGCGGAAGATATCAAGCAGATAATTCCACACAGGTATCCATTTTTAATGGTTGATAGGATAGAAAATTTAAATGTTGGACAATCATGCACTGCATACAAAAACGTTTCGAATAATGAGTGGTTTTTTCAAGGACATTTTCCTCAGTATCCGGTTTTCCCTGGGGTTTTGATTATAGAGGCAATGGCTCAATCTGCTGGGGTATTGGCATTTAAGACGCTGATAGATGAAAATGTTACTGAGCCTGGTAAATCAGACTTTGTGTATTTCACATCGATAGAAAATGCAAAGTTTAGAAAGCCCATTATGCCTGGAGATGTTATACGTATGGAAATAACGATAGAACAGCGTCATGGAAATAAGTTTTGGCGCTTTTCTGGGAAGGCATACGTGGCAGACACGCTGGTGAGTGAAGCAGAGTTTAAGGCCATGATACCGGAAAGTAAGTGATGTCAATAAGCGCAAGTGCAAAGATACATCCATCTGCGATAATTGAACCTGGTGCAGCAATTGGTGAAAATGCTGAAATAGGAGCTTATTGTTGCGTTGGTGAACGCGTAGTCATCGGTCGTGGGACGAAATTGCAGTCACACGTAGTCGTAATGGAGGACACCATAATAGGTGATGGGGTAACCGTATATCCATTTGCATCCTTGGGGCAGAAACCTCAAGACTTGAAATATAATGGGGAAAGATCAAGATTAGAGATCGGCAACAATACGGTAATCCGGGAGTATGTCACTGCTAATATTGGCACCTCAGGTGGAGGTATGGTGACGAAGATCGGTAAAAATTGCCTAATTATGGCTTATTGCCATATAGCTCATGATTGCATCATTGAAGACAATGTCATATTGGTCAATGGCGTGAACTTAGCCGGTCATGTAACAGTCGGGAATAATGCTATTATTGGCGGAATGTCTGCGGTAAAACAATTCATCCGTATAGGTAAACATGCTATGATTGGTGGTTGCAGTGGAATTGATAGAGATGTAATCCCATATGGAGTTGTCAGAAGTGACAGGGTAACCACCCTAAAAGGACTAAACATAATAGGATTGCGACGTCGCGGATTTTCAAATGAAGAGATTAAATTGATGCAATCTGTATACAATGAGATATTTACCCCAGATAGCAGAACTACAATTGCGTCAGATAAACTTAAGGCGTTAAAACAGCGACACTGTTCCGATGAACATATTACAGAGATAATAGATTTTCTCCTAGCTCATTCAAAAAATCCGATCTGCACAACGATTCCGACAGATGGGAATAGCTCAAATTAACTGTATTAGCTTTTATGCGTAGACGATTTGTAAGTTATTGCAATCCCTAAAGAGGTTTTTATCTTTTTTTAACAAAAGATTAAGAGTAGTCTGTTTTATTTTTACTTCTTGTAATTTTTTGCAACCTGCAAACATATCAGTTATTGTTTCTACATTTGATACATCAAAATTACTCAAATCTAATGTCCGTAACTCTTTGCATTTATAAAACAGTCTAGACATATCTTCTACATCTTTTGTATTGAAGTTACTCAGATCTAGCTTTTTTAAACTCTTACAAGAACGAAACATTTGTGCCATATTTACAACATTGCTTGTATTAAAATTATTGATATTGAGTGTTTGAAGCTTTACGCATTTACTAAACATCTGCTCCATGTGTTCTACTGAACTTGTATCAAAATTATTTAAATCCAATTGTGTTAAATTCCTGCAATTTCTGAACATAGCGGACATATCATATATCGGCTCAGGAAAATATACTCCGCTGAAATCAATAGCAACAACTTTTAAACCATTTGCTTCGTATTGGAAGTCATCAAACATATTGGACAAGTCACTTGGAAAAACAACTTTTTGCCCATCGACTTGCTTAAATATAAGCTTTATTCGTATGTTTTCTATCAATTGTTCATTGCAATGAAATAGTCTAAAAAATGCATGCGTTCCTACTTGGACAGAACGACCGCCAACGCTCCCAGGAATGACTATAGCGAGTTTGGTTTTCTTATTTAAATATTTTCTAGGAAGAATACTCTCTATCTTATAAGAATCTTTTTCCTGAGCAGGATTATCTCCTATAAATATAAAATATTCATTAGAATTTCCGAAACACTCACCAAATTTTTCTTTAGTGCATAAACATTGGTTTTCTATTTTATCTATTTTTTGTTTATCATCATTTATTGGATTCTCGTTTGCAAACATGGATTTGAGTAGAGCAAGTATTCTTCCCAGGTTTTGTTCATCCAGTAGCTCGTGTAGTGTCTGCACATTTTGTCTCAACATGTCTTCAGCTGGAGTTATATTTATTTTATTGTCTATTTTGTTTTGAAAATCTAAAAATTGTTTCTCAAGCTCTGTATCTATTAATTGGGTTGCTATGCTCATGCATATCTTTGGTAAAAGCTCGAGCATATAAAATTTTTCCGCTTGACTATCCCAATCTCTCATATTTTGTTGAACAAAAGCATTTTTCTCTTGTCGCAAATTTTGGATCATGTTTTCTTTTTCAGCTTTTGCTATAAATAGTTCTTGTTCTATCGCTAATATATTTTTATTGCACACATCATCAGCTAATTTATTTACTTCTTCGTTATATTTTTTCCTTGGTTCTGAATTATAGTTGTATGATGCGGCTATTGTTCTTGTTAGTTGCTTTCCTCCAAACATTTCTATACTTCTCATAGTCAGTGCTTTGCACTTAGCAAAATACTCTCTGGAAATAATATTATCGCTGATATCATTTCCAATAAATTGCACCACTTCAAAACTATTATTCATAGTTGCTGCTTCAAACATAGCGTCTGTTTTAAATGCGCATGAGGCAACTAATACAAATAACTTCGTTACATTTTTCACAAAAATTTTCATCTGGGTACATAGAACAATTCTATGCAAATAGAATATCAAACGATATAATTTTTTTGAAAATTTATAACTTTTTATTGAAAACTTTGTTCTTAAATTTCCTATATCTTTGAAAATTATGCCATTTGGGCATATGTTTTTCATATTAAGAAAATTATTGTTGAATTTATTACGAATGAGAAGTTACCTAATTTTTAGGATTGA
>CADBWU010000030.1 GCA_902798535.1 uncultured Pseudomonadota bacterium | reverse complement strand
GGACTTTTTTATTATAACTGAACATTTTTAATACCACAATATCTTTTTATATCGCATTTTAGATAAATTTTGTATTTTTATATAAACTTCGACGTAGGTATTCAACTGCATCTAGCCATATCGAAAATCGTGCAATATATAAAAGCCTGAAATTACAAGATGAGTCCCCAGAAGGGATTGCACACCATTGCATGAGAAAGCGCAATTATACGCAAGAAGTAGCTTGACAGACAGGGGTAACATGAGAATAGATTTACTGCATCACTTAGTTTTGCGGTGTAATTGAGCAAGGCAATAACGTAATACTGAATTATAACTTTCGACTAAAAAAGTTTCAGACTTGTTTACTACATGCGTTATATCAGCATTCACACTTAATTTCGTGTCGTACGAAAAATTTTTATCGGTACAGGCAATTTTTAGATTATTTTATCGATTAATTTTCTTAAAACTGAGGTTTTTCCGGGGGGGGGTACTTCAAATTTTTTCCTACCGACAGCAGTCCAAACTCGTGTTTTTCGCTCCTTTTAATATATGTATACAATTCATCCATCTCCACTATATCTATTGGGTCGTGAATTTTTTGTTCTGGAAGTGATATAGCAGCTTCTTTACCCATTTAATTATCGTTTGATTATGGAATAATTTCTCATAAATTTGTATTAAAATTCTCGTAATTCTTCGAAACCCATTCCCATCAAGATACAGTGTAATTGTCGCTTCTCTTTATTTTATCTGCGAATCTTTTGGCACATCGTACGCCTGCATTCCGGACATTTATACCGTTATTTTTCCTTACAATGCCTACCCCCTCCCCCAACATGCCCACAATACTTACACTTTTCCATCTCTGGTTCATTTAATTGTTTTTTCCAAAAATATTTGCTTATTGACATGATGAGCAATCCCATCAGCAGAGATTGCTTTATATCGAAGGTCGAAATGTGATAACATAATTTCAAGAAATTTGTGAATAATTTAAGTAAATGGAAAAGAAAGTTAGTGGTAAATCTTGCTTAATTTTTGGAATTGCTGCTCTATTTTATCTCTATGAATTGGCTTTACGGGTATCTCCGAGCGTGATGACAAATGATCTCATGGTCACATTTAACGCCACATCTACTATGCTTGGCGTTTTGATTTCGTTTTACTACTACGCCTACACCGTCTTGCAACTGCCATGTGGTATTATTCTTGACAAAATGGGGGCACGTAATTTGCTTGGGATTTCATCAGTTTTATGTATTTTGGGTTCGGGGCTATTTGCGATATCTGACAAAATATACATAGCTCAGATAGGGCGATTTCTCGTCGGGGCAGGTTCGGCATGCGCTTTTATCAGTTGTCTTCAAATTGCAGCCAATTTGTTTCCTAAAAGGTATTTTGTGATTTTAGCAGGAATAACCAACATGATGGGTACCCTTGGTGGATTATTTGGAGGAGCTCCAGTCGCAAAAGCTGTGAATACGTTTGGATGGCAAAATGCCACCTATATGCTGGGAGCGATTGGTATAGTAATAGCTGTCTTGATATTTGTTTTAGTCCCAAAAGATATGGGGGATGCACATCTTCGCCAAAAAACAAAGCCACAAATTTCGAAATCAATTTTGAATAATATATCCAAATTGCTTCGAAATCCGCAGGTTGTATTATCAGGAGTAATAGCTGGATTTATGTATCTTCCAATTGATGCTTTTGCGGAGTTATGGGCTGTGCCGTTTTTTATGTCAAAATATGGGATTGGAAATGAGACAGCGGCATTAGCTTCAGCGATAATATTCGTGGGGGTTGCTATCGGAAGCGTTGCTATTGCTGTTCTCGCAAAAAAGATTGGAAGCTATATGCGAACAATAAGATTGGCAATGTTATTAACGGCGATAGCTTTCATTCCGCTCATATACACAAGTTGTGGATTGTATGTAGCATTTGGAATAGTGTTATTAATTGGATTTTTCACTGGGGCTCAACCGATTGGATTTACTATAGCAAAAGAAAGCGTATCAGCAGAAATTTCAGGAACGACGCTAGCAATGACCAACTGCATTGTTATGCTTATAGGTTCAATTTTTCAACCATTCCTAGGCGCATTGCTCGATTTCTTCTGGAAAGGAGAAATTGGGGAAGCCGCAGTGCGCGTTTATGACATAGAATGCTATGAAAAGGCGATTTTGGTCATTCCTGTATTTTTGCTAATTTCTTATGTTTTATCAATGTTTTTGAAAGATACAATAAACACCGAGAATGAATAAAGCTATACTCATTTCCACTTTTATTTGTTTAAGGGCAAATGCCTTTGATACTTCACAGCTCCCGCTTTCTGAAGATATAGCAAAAACATTTCCAGAAATAAGTTCCAGTTGCTATATCATAGCAAATGAAGACACAAATATTGTGGTAACATCGTCAAATTCTGAAATACCTATAGATACGGGAACATTTAGTGAAATGTATGATGTTGCTCAACTTGCAACTTTACACGAAATGGCAAAACAATTTACTGATATAAAAAAGTTTTTTCAATCTCCAATGTCCGGCAATGGATGCGCGATTAGATATAAAAATAAAAATGGGGCAAGATTTATTATTCTGATATATGGAGAATCTACAAAAGAAGCAACTTCTAATGACATGGAAAAAATCAAAGTATGGCTGGAACAATTTTATATATATAATTTACAACAACACGACAGACATTTGCTTATTCCAATAATTTACGGAACACAGTCAGCTGTAAACTTCAAGACACCGGAAATACAACCGATTTTATTATCAAGCAAAAAATCAAAAAAAGTCGAAAGGGTGTATCGATATCGAACTATATTGAAAGCCCCACTCGCTCCTAATGACGAAATTGGATATGTATTTTGTCATACAGACATATTCAAAAATCCAATTCAACAAACAATTAAAGCCGGGATTAATATTAAAAAATCCAGCTGGCATCGGTGCATTTACGACTCTGCTCGCTACTTGATATTTGGGACAACAACGTTCATACAAAGAGAAAAACAGCTATAAACACTGCAAGCGTTCCTGCCTACTCAAGCAATACTAGTCAAGCAATTTTTCAGGATCAACTGCATGACGTCCTTTGCCAGAAAGGTCATTAACCTCGAAATACAGTTGAGGTTTCTTGGCAATAGAACCAGTTTGCCCAACTCTTCCGATAATTGTGCCTTGCTGTACTTTTTGTCCAACAGTGACCCTGGCTTCCTTCAAGTTTGAATAAATCGACATAGTTTTTTTTGCAGTATGTTTGACAACGACAGTTACTCCATATGCCGCAGCCTCCCCGCTTGGCACCCCAGCAATCACAACTGTTCCAGCTGCTATCGACTTTACGGGGGTTCCAACGGAAGCATCAAGAATTATTCCACCATCTCCATCAAAATGCTGAGAAACTTTTGTTTTTCCATTTGCTATCGGCCAGTCGTATTCGTGAGTATCAACAATTGGAGCGGACTCTAGATTGTTTTTGCTGTCGTCAGAAACTTTATTTTCTGTTTCGTCAATTGATGTGCTTACATCGGAATTTAAGTCATCACTTTTTATTGAAGATGATTCATCCATATTTGTTGTGCTTACTTTTATATCTGGCTCCATTGGAGCTTCTTCATTATCACTAACCTTTGGAGTAACAATCAATTTTTGCCCTTCATAAAGATAATATGGTGGCTCCAATTTATTCAGTTTTATCAGTTCTGAACGCTTCATACCGTATTGTTTTGCAATACTTTCCACAGTTTCGTCGCCTTTTACTCTGTGATATGGAACAATCTGCTTCATTTGCACAACCTCCGGCAAATTATCTCCATCGTGAGCACATCCCCCTAAAAACAGTGCTAATAAAGCCCCTTTACAAATCTTCTTGTTCATGAAAATAACTCCTTTAAAATACTGATCTCGCTTTTTGCTGTCATATCAATAGTCATTGGGGTAATGGAAACATAATGACTATGCACAGCTCCAAGATCGGTCGCTAAATCACGGTTAGAATCTTCTTTTCTGAAATCAGCTGAACCAATCCAAAAATACGGTTCTCCACGCGGATCAGTAAATTGTATGACATGATCGTCAATTGCCCGTGTTCCCTGACTAGTGATTTTTATCCCCAAAACCTCGGAAACCTCACAAGATGGAAAGTTAACATTTAAAAATACATTTTTTTTGAATTTGTAGTTATCCATTATGACTTTTAGAACAACGGGGGCGTATGTCTTGGTCACCTCCCAATTTACTTTTCCTTCTTTTGTTAATCTTTGACTAAAAGCGATAGCTGGAATATCAAAAAGGCATGCCTCAATAGCAGCCGCAACTGTTCCAGAATATGTTACATCGTCAGCTAGATTAGCATCTAGATTTACCCCAGAAAACACAAAATCTGGTTTTTCCTTAAGCAGGTATCGGAGAGCCATAATAACGCTGTCCGTCGGAGTTCCATTGACAGAAAAGTGATGGTCATCATGTTCTTTCATACGCAACGGGCTTTTTAAAGTCAGTGAATGCCCGGCTCCGCTCATATCTGAACTTGGAGCAAAAACATAAACATCATCAGAAAATTTCTTGGCTATCTCTTCTAGTATAGCAATACCAGGGGCCTGTATTCCATCATCATTGCTAATCAAAATTCTCATAAACACTCCTCAGTTAAGTATCGAATTATGAGATTTAATTTCATAATTCCATCATCTGTTAAGACTACATCACTTCCCTTGTTTATTATATATGAATTTGCTTGCAATTTTTTCAACTTATTTTTCAATCCATATTTTGTCTTCATATGTTCACTTATAACATCAATGTTTATCCCGAATTTGCAACGTAATCCCATTATTAAGCGCTCTTTAAATTCATCATCCTCCGTTAATATTTCTTCGTTAAATGCTGGATTTTCCGTTTCCATAGCCCATCTCAGCCATTCTTTATTATCTGTTATCTGAGCAATTGCGATCTTATGATTAGCTAAGGTGCAACGTGAGTGCGCTCCAGCGCCTATGCCATAGTAATCTTCATATTTCCAATATGAAATATTGTGCCGTCCGTAGTGTTTATCTTTTGCAAAATTTGAGACCTCATACATTTCAAATCCATGACCTTTCGCTATTTCAATCGTTTTTTCAAAAAAAGTCGCAGAAGAGCTCGGGGATGGTAAAGCTCCAGAATCAATCATTGCCTTCAGTTTGGTGTTTGTTTCGACGATTAACTCATATAGAGAGATGTGTTTTATCGGATATTCCAAAACCTCCTGAAGCTCTTTTTCCCAGTTTAGAAGATTTTGTCCTGGTCGGTTGTATATCATGTCAATAGATAGATTGTCAAAAATTTCCGACATTTCAAAAACACATTCTCTAGCTTCTTTGGCTAAATGTATTCGCCCAAGCATTTTTAGATCGTCATCTACTATTGATTGCACACCTATCGATAATCTATTTACACCAGATTTTTTCAATTCAATTGCCTTTATTTTGTTGATTGTTTTTGGATTTGCCTCAATGGTAATTTCAATATTTGGAGCTAATTTGAATGTAGTAGATATCTTCTCTAAAATAGATGCAATAAAACCACTCGGAAGAAGTGAAGGTGTTCCCCCTCCGAAATATATGCTAGTGATGAACCCGCCATTATAATAATGCTCATTATATTTTTGCAATATTTTTATGTATGCGACAAGCCATTTAGAGTAATCCACGAATTTGGGACAAGGCATACTGTTGAAATCACAATAATGACACTTAGAACGGCAAAATGGCCAATGAATGTATATTGTACTCATACCTACTTAAGAAGTGCGATGCGATATACTCTTGTTTTTACCACACATCGCTCCTCCACATTTGACTTACAATCCTAGATTTATACAACTATCAAGCAATTTCTTCGACGAAGCTGCTATCATGTTGTAGTATTCACCAGAAGAATTAACGCGAATAAATCCACCGGATTCTTTCACTAAAACCATTCCTGCGGCTATGTCCCAAAGACGAGCCCCATGAGCAACCACAATGTCATATTTTCCAGCGGATAAATAAGCCAAATCCAGTGCAATGGAACCAGTTTTTCGCAATATTACTCCAGCTTTTATCAACTTTTCATCTAAGTCAAGAGAAACACGAGTGGCGACTACAGCCTCCTTCAAGTTTTCTCGTCCAGATACTCTCAAGCGATTTCTTTGACCAACAAATGCCCCTTGTCCTAATTCGGCCTTATAGCATTCTCCGCGAACAGGATCTAATGTCACACCTGCCGTAAACTCGTTGTTTACTCGTAACGCTATATTGATAGCAAAATAAGGAATTCCTCGCATAAAATTGCTTGTCCCATCTATGGGATCTACAATCCATACGGAGTTTTTGTCCTCCTTCTCAGTAAAACCTGATTCTTCACATACCAGGGAATAATCTGGACGAGCATGAGTTAATTCTTGCACAATACGCGCCTCAGAATTTCGATCAGCAGAAGTCACAAAATTGCGAAAACCTTTATGCGAAACTTGCAATTTTTCTAACTCACCGAAGTCACGCGATAAAGAAAATGCAGCCTTTTCCGCCGCTCGCTGCATTATGTATAAAGTAGCGGAGCTTCTCATCTTTGCTTACTTAGCTCGTTCCACATATGAGGAATTCGAAGTATCTACAACAACCTTTGTCCCAGCTTCAATATGCTGTGGAACCATAATCTTAACACCATTTGACAAAACTGCTGGTTTATACGAAGAAGTCGCCGTTTGTCCTTTTACAACAGGCTCAGATTCAACAATTTCCAAAATGACTGTTTGGGGAAGTGTTACACTTATTGGTTCATTTTCATAGAGGCACACAGTAACAACCATGCCATCTGTCAAAAAAGCTGAAGCATCTCCCACTAAATCTTCAGGAAGTTGTATTTGATCATAAGTTGTCTGATCCATAAAATGAAGGTAATCCCCATCTTTGTATAAATACTGAAATGGCTTTTCTTCTAAGAACACCTTCTCTACAGCTTCGGCTGATCTAAATCGCTCGTTTAGTTTTGACCCCCCTCGTAATTCTTTCATCTCAGCTTGAATATATGCACCACCTTTTCCTGGTTGTACATGTTGCGTCTTAGTCACTATCCACAACTTATTGTTATGCTCAAGTACATTTCCAATTCTTATCTCATTCGCACTTATTTTCATCTAATCTTTCCACGAATAATGGTAGCGGAGGAGGGACTCGAACCCCCGACACGCGGATTATGATTCCGCTGCTCTAACCAACTGAGCTACTCCGCCAAATATCAACTTTCTTAGTTTGCAACAATACCTATATTTTGGCAAGCACTTTCTTGGTGCGGTCGAGAAGACTTGAACTTCCACGGATCTCTCCACAGCGACCTCAACGCTGCGCGTCTACCTGTTCCGCCACGACCGCATAACTCATAAAGTATTATGCCACCTCAGCTTTTGCAGAAGTCTTTCTAGTTGGAGATTTCTTGGGTTTTAGATCTCCGTTTGCTTGACTGACTATGCCATTAAACATCTCAGGATTTTCTATAGCCAATTTCGCTAGTATCTTCCTGTCCAATGAGATTTTGGCATTTTTTAAGTTGTGCATGAAGGTGGAATACTTCATTCCAAGGTCACGCACCGCTGCATTGATCCTTTGAATCCAAAGAGCCCGCATTTCGCGCTTTTTTACCCGTCGATCTCTATAAGCATATTGCCATGCTTTCTCTAACCTCTCCAAAGCAGGTCTAAAACAAGTCGAAGATCTTCCCCTAAACCCTTTCGCTAATTGCAAAACCTTTCTGTGCCTTGCATGAGCAGTCATACCTCTCTTTACGTGTGCCATTTTTAACAATCTCCTTTAACTATACGTGAAAATAATAATCAGTAACCTTCTTTGCATCACTTTGGTGCATTAAAGTCATACCTCTGGCATTCCTCAACATTTTGTTGCTTCTTTTGCGCATATTGTGACGTTTTCCACACTGCCCTGTCTTAACTAATCCAGAAGCAGTAAAACGAAACCGCTTTTTTGCGCTACTTTTTGTCTTCAACTTCATAAGTCCTCAAACTTAAACTCTAAAAAAACATGGTACCTGCTGCCGGACTCGAACCGGCAAGCCTTTGGGGCGACAGATTTTAAGTCTGTTGTGTCTACCAATTCCACCAAGCAGGCGTACTACATCAGATAGTAACAAAATTCTTTTGAAACAGCAACCCATATATCGCAAAAAATTTATTTTTAAAGCGATGCATTAACAAAAACACTCGCAACGCTTATGTATTTGCAAAAAATATACAGAAGAAGCAGCGGGAGAACTTCAAGTCACATTCCAGATATTTATACCAATTTGCGTCTATATGGCAGGAAACTCCCCTGTTAATTTACTTGTCAATCCAATTCCCATATTTTTTCCAGATTACACATCGATTCGCCATATCAATGAATTAATCACTTTACAGAATTGCTAGCTGCATACCTCACACAAACGGGTGCAAGAAGCCTAACTAATTATTTTGGGCGTCACAACATTCCCGATAAAATGAGAGTTCGTCTCATTTTGCCATATCTCATTGCTAAAATTAAGTGCTCGTTACACTAGTTTTTTATTGGGGTTTGTAAGTTGGTAAATAAATGATATGTTAATCTCCAGAGGTGATTGGATGAGTAAAAAGTGTTAGAAATTTGCAAAGTTTGCGGGGGTAAAGGATTATAGAAACCGGGAATTATGACGAGCAAACAGCGGTATAGATGTAAAACATTGAGGCAGAAACGGAAGGTGGAGTAAGGTACGCCGATGAAGAAAGGACGTTGTATATGGAAGGATGTGGATTTC
>CADBWU010000029.1 GCA_902798535.1 uncultured Pseudomonadota bacterium | reverse complement strand
AAAGAAAAACATCATAAAAAGGATACATTCAAAATATCCGAATTTGGAGAGTTTGCTCTTTTAATCCGCTTTCCAAGCGTGACATAGAACTACCGGCTTCTAGCCGGTAGGGCATCTATTGTTATTTAAAATAATGATACATTTCATCCATTTCTGTTTCTGTAAGAGCCGAAATACCTGTTCGTTCATTTATAAATCTGTCGTACGTTTGTTGTGTTCATTCGTTACAATTTATGTTGTAATTTCAACGATTTTTATCCATAACATTCATTGCTAAACCTGTTTTGTCAAATTTACACCGTGAGATAATCTTCTGTACATCTGTATATATGTAGAGCCTTCATATGTCTTCGTTTATAAGTCCATTCACATACATGCCTTAAGCAATTTTATCCTATATTCAAAAATTTTAATCCATTCTGCTATACGGCATTGATAAAATGGATATATCATTAATCCAATACAAAAGATATGGCGTATTTCTGGGAGGAAGGCATTCACATTAAATTTATCTGGCGTGCCCGATTGGATTTGAACCAACGACCTTTTCCTTCGGAGGGAAACGCTCTATCCAGCTGAGCTACGGGCACGTATTCTCAATAACTTTTCGCAAAAATTGCATCGATTGTTGTGTTAGCACCAGTCAAGATGCACTTACCTATGGTACCAGATTGTTCTGTTGGAATGCATCTTATTGATATGGCTAGCTCATCTAATTTCTCCAAATTCGAGGCACAACCAGACCATTTTGCCTTCACAAATCCGGTTTTCCCTGATTTGAAAAATGCATATAGTTCGTCATACGATGAGACCTGGGTTATTCTTGAATTACAGAAATCGCTATTGCTTTTGTGTAAAAGATCATCATGATCAGCAAGCATTTTTTCGATACTTGATACAAATTCGTTCAATGGCATATTTTGCTTTTCCATGGTCAACCGCTTTGTTATGCAAGCATCCCCAGTGTCGACTTCTTTATTACCTATTTCCAGAATAAATGGTATGCCCTTTCTGACGTAATCCCATTTTTTGTTTTGTGCTGAATATTCTTTTGCGTCAATGAAACACCTGATTGAACCTGGCAACATAGACTTAATCTTATGGCAATATTCCATAATCTCGCGAGAGTTTTCGTTCTTTATCATTGGAATAATTACAACATGATACGGAGCAACTGCTGAAGGCAAATTTAGCCCGTCGTCGTCGCTATGGCTCATTATCAACCCGCCGATTATGCGCGTTGATAGCCCCCAAGAGGTCGTGTGAGCATATTGTAAGGAGCCATCGCGTCCTTGAAATTTTATTCCAACCGCTTTTGCAAAATTTTGCCCTAAATAGTGACTGGTCGCAGCTTGCAAGGCCTTTCCATCTTGCATCATCGCTTCAACGGTGAAGGTGTCCACAGCACCTGCAAATTTGTCGTATTCCGGTTTTTTCCCCGGAATGCCAAATATTTTTAAGACATCGCAAATAAACCACTTGTAAACTTCGTGCATTTGCAGTGCTTCTTTTCTTGCCTCATCCTCAGTTTCGTGAGCTGTGTGTCCTTCTTGCCAGAGAAATTCCGCGGTGCGCAAAAACAGGCGCGTTCGCATTTCCCATCTCACGACGTTGCACCATTGGTTAAGCAAAATCGGCAAATCTCTGTATGATTTCGCCCACCTTGCCATAGACTCGCCGATAATCATCTCGGACGTCGGACGCACTGCAAGAGGTGTTTCAAGCTCACCAGCAGGAACCAACTTGCCATCCTTTTGTTCCAGGCGATGGTGCGTAACTATAGCCATTTCTTTTGCAAATCCAGCGACGTGTTCTGCTTCACGCTCAAATAAATCGGCTGGTATAAAAAGCGGAAAATATGCGTTTGTATGCCCCAATTCTTTGAACTTATCATCCAAAATTCGTTGCATACGTTCCCAAATCGCGTATCCATATGGTTTTATAACCATGCAACCGCGCACATTTGCATTTTCCGCTAAATCTGCACCAGTTATAACTTCCTGATACCAGGTTGCAAAATCTTCAGAACGCGATGTTTTTAGAGCATGTCTAGTCATGGAACGTCTTTTATCCAGTTGTTTGCAATATACACTTGCAAAGTCTAGCACATTTTCCATCGCATCTGAATTTTATGCACTCATGTATCAAAAATATTCCCAAAACGCTTGTGCTTTTGTAGGGTTCCACTTCACCCAGCTCTTGAGCTTCTGAAGGAAGTATTCATACTTGCAGTTAGGAACAAGGGCAACAACGTGTTTCAAAATGTCCTGCTTTGTGCCATCTACAAGGTCGCCTGAAATATTGCTTTGAGAGTAATGATACTGGTATGCTCTGGTCACAGCGACTTTCATGTTATTTGATTTATGAGCCATTGCAGTGTCATAACCAAAACAGCCAATAAATGACAGATAATCATCATCGGTAAACTTTTTGAAGTTTTCCATATTTATCTGATGTGTTTCTGATGGGAAATACCCGACGTTATATTCGTCATATGCTCTCTTATAGTTCCACATAGGACCTATATCTGATTGTTTTTCAGGAGCTATATCAGCGTGAGCTACAACTCTGTATCCAGGAATTTTAAACTTTTCTTGAAGAGCTCTGGTAAGCTCGCAACTTGTCTGAAACTGAATTTCTGGGAATTCATACCAATAGTTATTACTTCCAGGAATAACACGCCCAGGTAAAGGTTTCCCATCTTCGTCATATTGTAGCGTGGACGTATATCCCAAACCTGTATGCTCAATTCCGATAGACCAGTAGTTTAAGCGACTATATCCGGCAAAAAATGAAGTTCCAGCATGATATGCGATCCCTTTGTACGGGTCAACATAATTGATGCAAGTACCATCACTATCCACTAGAAAATGAGAGCTAGTGCCACTTTCTCTAAAAACATCTGGAATACTTTTTCTAGTTGGAGAGGCGGTGTAATGCAAAACGATAAACTTTATATTTTTTTTATCATATTTTATTTCAGCCTTTTTAAACGCGTCTTCCCACGGGTGCCAGATAACTCCAGCGGAACCATGTGGTTCAGAATCTAAAAATTCATCTATAAATTTTATTTTGTTCAACGAATTTTCAAAATTCCGCAATTCGCTACTACCAAAAGAACTACTTGTCATTCCAATCAACAAGCATGTTCCCAAAAGATACGCCTTTTTCATAATTTTCTTCCAAACAAACTTTATGACATTGTAACATCATTTGCTTGCGACAAAACAATACAGATGCCATGACTCTTCTTTGTGAATTTGTGAAATAATCCCTTGACATACTGGACTTTAGAAAAAGAACGAATTTGAGTGATAATGTGACTTACATTATGACTGTGGAGGATATTTGCTTCAAGTCAAATGGGGGGATGAATGTTGAAAATGCGCGGGGGGTGTTATAAACAACCATCTGTTCTGCTGCAAAAATAATTGGAAATGGCTCTGGATATTTGGAGATGGTAGTTTTCTGGTGTATTTCTGGCGACAGAAGAAATGCAATACTCAATCTGAGTAGCTTCGGCTGAGATTAGTGCATTTGTGACTAATTGCAGAGTACGTCCAGTGTCACGGATGTCATCGACAACAAGGCATCTACGACCAGTAACCATCGGCTTGCCAAACAAATTGCCAGTATGCTTATCAAACAAAATGAAATCTGAATTGATAAATTTTGCAAACGCTTGAGCCCTGTGTTTTGCCCCTAAATCTGGAGCGATAACTACTACACCAGAATTTATATACCTCTCCCCAAATAACTTGTGAGGAAGTATATTCTTGATGAATGGATCATCATTGAATTTGTGAATATCTATCGTAAAAATTTGCCTAATATTTAAACTTTTTAAAGTTAGCATAATATGCCTAAATGATTTTGATTTATCTTGTCTGGAATACGGGATATAAGGCATAAACAGGTCAATAATCTTAGCATGAAAAATATTTTGAATGATAAGACAATATTTTAGGAATTGCACATTGATATCTCCGACATTCGGAAACAACACTAGGACATAATCATCACGAATATCAATTTGCACAACATTAAATTCTCCATTTGAGAACTGCTGAATATTTATGCAATATGTTGTGCAACCAAAATCCTTGGCAAGAAGATTGGCAAATTTTGTCATAACTTGTTCGTGAAGTATAACCATTCAATAATCCACGCCAGTTAAATAAAGTCCATACGGAGGGGCAGTAACTCCTGCAATTCGCCGATCCTGTTTGTCCAGAAGTTCCTTTATATGTTCAGGTGGATGCTTGTGTTCGCCGATTTGCTTTAGCGTGCCAATCGTTATCCTGACTTGATTATGCAAAAACGATCTTGCAGATATCTCCATAATCACAAAATCAGCATCCCGATACACTTTGATGTTTGAGATAGTTCTAACTGGATTTTGTGCATTGCAGTGTAGCGATCTAAAAGAATTCAGATTATGTGTTCCGAGAAAATACTGAGATGCTTCATGCATAGCTTTGGTATCTAGAAATTTGGGTATGTGCCAGGCTCGATTTGCATAAATCACACTTTTTGCTCGACGATTATATATTAGATATTTATAATGTCGCATTTTTGCAGAAAATCGCGCATGAAAATCATCGGACACGATCTCAGATTTCACAATTACAATTGCTCGATTGAGTAGATAAAAATTGATAGCATCCGCTAATTTTGCGATGTTATTTTGCCATGCGGAAATCAATTTTTCACTAAATATCTCAAAATGAGCTATTTGTCCGGTCGCATGCACGCCAGTGTCTGTTCGCCCCGCTCCATATAATTCAATGGCTTCCGAATTATCAAAAACTTGACATATAGCTTGCTCGATAACCTCTTGAACTGATATAAAATTATTCTGCTTTTGCCATCCGTAAAAGCTTGTTCCGTCATATTCGATCGTTAATTTTATTCTCATCCCTTATTATAATTTCTTATGATGCGATTTTTCTGAAGTGCCCAGTCACGTTTTTTCAGCGTTTCTCTTTTATCTACGACATTTTTCCCTCGAGCTAGTGCAATGCTGAGTTTTAAAATGCCCTTGTGATTGAAATACATGGTAAGAGGGACTATCGTCATTCCTTTTTTTTGTATTGCATTAAAAAAACGGACTCTTTGAGACTTATGCAACAATAAAATTCGGGGACGCCTTGGTTCGTGATTATTATAACTGGCTTGGTTGTATAGCTCTATGCTTGCGTTAAACAAAAACAACTCATCTGAACCTTCCATTGCTCCTATAAAAGCTTCGTTAATACTTACCTTGCCGTTGCGCACTGATTTTATCTCTGATCCGGTCAGAATTATACCAGACTCAAGAGTTTCAGATATTTCATAATCAAACCTTGCCCTCTTATTTCTCGCAATTATTTTGAAGTTTTCATCCGCGGTATTTGGCATAGAATCACGAAACATTCCTTATACGATATATATTTTGTCTCATTAGTAATATTAGGGTCAAGCACTATAATTTTAGGGGGCGCGTATTTTACCACATCGCGCCCCCTATACCTGTCAAGGTACGCATACGCTCAGCGACCAATGGTCAATGACCAACAGTCAATGACCAACGGTCAACGACCTTCGGTCGCTGACCTCTGATCGCTGACCTTGACAGGAAAATTATCGTCCTAAGAAGGATTTAAACGCGTTCATAAATTCTGAAATAGGATCTTCTTTTTTGCTCAGTTCCTTCATGAATTCCGTCTTTTTTGCTTCATTTTCTGTGCTACGTTCCACAATCGCAGTACTCAACTTTTCAGCAAAATCTGCATATGAATCCATAAATTTTTTTATTGTTTCTCGTCTGATTTGGTACAAAACAACATCTGATTTTGCGATGATTGTCGCATTTCGCTTTTCCCCCCGTAATAATGCCATTTCTCCGAAATAATCGCCATCCGACAAAATCGCTATAACCCTCGATGAGGTTTTTGTTTTTCCGTTTTCTTCCGTTGTGGATACGTTCAATGAAACATTTACTACTCCTTCAGCAATTATAAACATGGTATCGCCTATATCGCCCTGCCTACATATCACTTCGCCAGCTTGTACGAATAACCTTTCCATACCCTTCGCAAAATTTGTTTGAATTTCTTTGTCACAATTTTTCAAAAGGCCAGAATATTTCAAGGCAGTTAGAGCATCTGTCGCCTTTTCATCTTCAAATTTCCGAACGGCATTGGTATCTATGTGGTTAATATTGATTTGTCCACTTATTTCACAAACTTTTAAACCATGCCTATGCAAATGATGAACAACCGATGAAATGACCCGGTGTTTCATCTCAGCCCCAACATCAAATGATGGTATTTTAAAAAAAACAGCAAATAATATGCCGTTTTGAAGCACCGCGTCGGCAACAACTAATGGTTCTTTTGAAGCTAATCCTGGAGTATTAGCCGTGGCTGTATACAATATTCTGCGTGCCTGCTCCACTGGAACATCGTGCTCCAAAATGACATCTATCCTGTTGAAATGAGACGGATCTGGCTGGCTGAGATTGACAATTGCGTTACTAGTCAATTTCGTGTTTGAGATATAAATTCTAGTATCATTCAAGAGCCCCAAGTCAATACAAGTCAATTTTAGCTTAAGGATCTGAGCTATGGTTCCATCTGGAAGTTTTATCCAATCGCCAACCCTGAAATCATCCTGATAAGATATGATAATGCCGGCAATCAATTCTTTAAGCGTATCTTGAGCGATAAAAGCTATACCAATTCCAGATGCTCCCAATGTTGTAAAAATGGCCATCGCAGATTTAGAATAAATCGCAGTCACAATATAAACAGCAGCTACACTCAAAACCAGCGCACCAATGATGTACTTCAAAATCCCAGGTATTTTCTTTTGATGACGAATTTCAGCAGGATTTATAATCGCAGCAAACAAAATTCTAATGAAAATTATGCTCATTAAAACAACGATAAAAGATTTAGCGAGACATTCGTAATCATACATATCTCCCTTATTGTCTGGACTAATTTTGCCAGATACGCCGTATAATACGCATAAAAGAACTATAGAAAGTATACCAATAACCAGCAATCTCAATGTTTTTTTTTCCATAAGCAAATCACAGATAAAATTCCAGACCAAGTTCAGTCTAATCCAAAATAGTTAATCATATGTTAATTCTCTGCGTTAATTGAGAAGGGTATCTGGCTATCTGTTGGGGGGATACAATAAAAATTCTCGATTAGCAATGTCGTTAAAGTTAGAGAAAAATAGCAAAAATGCAATAGATATATAGAAATAGGCAGGCACAACTATTGCATAGCTGAGACATAAGTACTGCGATTAGTGTGGGACAATTTTTACATTCGTCCCTTTGTTTCTTCTTCACAACTCCAGCCTTCTATAGCTATTTACATCATCAACTCCTATGAGATTTCCACGATTTTTATTTTTGCACTTCCAATTTTTTTTATGACACCTCTTTATTAATTTCATTTATGTCCGATTTGATAGAAAATTTTAACAATTTTAATTAAAAATGATATAAAATTCGAAATTGTATAGGTTTTTAGGCACTTATTGTTCAAAAACAGCAGAGACTTGCTGGGGATTTGGAGACAAGTGCTTTGAGAGAGGAAACATGAAAAGGACAATATTAAAATATATTCTGGCATTACCAACATGTGCAAGTTTTGCATTTTCAATGGAGTGCATTAACAAAGAACAACACGAATTAATCAATGAGATTAAAGATAGTTCGTCCGTATATGAGCAATGTAAGCAAAGTGTAGTCATCGATGCTAAGCAAGAGTGTGTAACTACACAAATAAATAGTGAAGTAAATAATAAGACGGAAGAAAAAAGTCAAATTCATATTAATGACGAAAAACAGAACGCAATTGAAATACCACAAAAAAACTCAACAGACAAAAAGACAGAAGAGAAAGCGAATACTGTGACTCAATATATGCGTACACTGACTTTAATAAGCGAAACAAATAGTCTTCAGCGAATATGGGAAAATATTGATAAATTCAATATAGATAACAATACATTAGTAGCATTGGATATAGATCAAACTATTTTAAAATCAATGGAAATTACTGCAGCCCCACGACACAAAAAACAATGGGAAGAACTGGAAGAAATATTTGCAATACTCTATCCCATATACGTTAAACAACGTAACTTTTATGTTGATATTTTTCTTAGAGAGAGCAAAGAAATATTAACTGAGAATATTTGGAAGGAATTTATAAACCATTTAAAATCTCAAGGCGCAAAGGTGCTTGTTGTCACCGCTATTAAAAACGACTATTTGATTAGCAAAGACCTAAAACCAACAAAGATGATGTGGGTAGAATTACGCCATAAGCAACTAAATGATGCAATAGACAGTGAGGAACAAACTATTACAAATGTGTTTGATGGTGATCTATCATTATGGCTTGGAGAAAAGTTTAAATCTCCATACTACTTTAATGGAATACTGACAACACGACCATGGTCGAAGGATCGGGCTGTATCGGCACTACTAAGACACTGGGGTAATTGGCGCCCAAACAAGTTGATAGCGATAGACGATCAGGAGCAAAATTTGATTGACTATGCCTTATTAAGCCTTAACAAAAATATGCAATTCATGGGTTATAAATACACAAGAGCAAACTATATACCTTTTGAGTATAAATTCGATCTAAAAAGAGCATTTTTTCAACAAATGTATCTTTTTCAAAACAAAAAATGGTTGAGTGATAAAGAGGCAGAATCAGAGTTACAAAAATGCAATATATGTGAAAAACAAAAGTTACGAGAACTAATGGAGATGTATTGCGAAACTTATAAGAAAACAGAAAATAAAAGAAGCAAGACTCCAAACATTACCACTGACCGCAACGATAATTAAGAGTATTGAATAAGAAGGATATAAAGAAATGAGTAAAAAAATAAGTATGCTGCTAGCACTGTTTTCTGTCGTCATAGAATGTGAAAATGTGATGGCTGGAGAAAATTCAATTTATGGGATCAATGTAGCAGATAGCGTTGATGACATGCAGAAAATAATCGATCAATTAACCACAATGAAGACCTTTGATGCAAAAAAAACGATTGGAATATTTGACGAAGATAATACATTAGTGTACCGATATGGACCTGAAGTCGGAAATGGCGATATGAAACAGTGGTCACAACTTGCGCTAAAAATTCTTTGCTTTGATAAAAAAAATCCAAACAATATCGGGAAATGGAAGCAAACCTACTATAGGAATCACATAAAGCTTTTGGTAGAGCAGAAATTACCAGAATTCGTGAAAGGATTACAAGATAAGGGAATCAGATGTGCAGTTCTGACCTCAAAATTAAATGAAGATTTAGGCATCGATACTGAAGGAAATAAAACTAGTGCACATGAAATCTATGACAAGGAACATAAAAACTTCAAGTTAGATTTTAAAATTGGCTGGAATAGTATACCTTCTACGAAGTTAAACGAAAAAAGCAAAAACCAATTTCCGGATTTTATCGATGGAGTAATATATGCAGGCAAGTCACAAAAAGTAGATACATATAAACGTCATAATAAGGTAGTAGCTCTGCATAAATTCCTGAAATATGCATGTAATCACAACCAACTAAATGATTTAGATACAATTATAGCCATTGACGATAGAAAAACAGAACTAAATGCACTACAAGAATATGCACATGCACAGCGTTGCCAATTCATTGGAATTCTCTTTCAAGGATATACAAAATTTCCGCAACCGCAAGAATTTGATGTTCAGTATGAAACGGAACGATTAGAACGTTTAAAGAACAATAATGAATGGTTACTCCCCAAAGGAGCGCTGGAACTGTTCTATAAAGATGAGAATGGATTATGGCATTTAAAAGAAAACTCAACATTTTCTCTTGACTCCACAATGCCCAGCATGGAGAACGAGGTAATTAGCAAATCATTAAAGCCACATGGCAAGATTGACTTGAATAGCGATAAATCATTGCTCACATTAAGGCAAAGCCCATGGGAAGTTACTCCATGAGTAACATGTATCCCGATAAATCCTATTTTGGCATCTTCGTGATTTGGAGTTTTAATCCAAACTCCGATGCCTTTATCGGATTTTTGCCCCGCAATACCAAATTCCTTTAAAACATCAATCATCCAATTTTCTAACATGATGACATATTCGTGAATATTGATATTGCGCTTTTTCAAATTAATGATCGGATAAATGACAATCTGTCCTGGAGAATGTACAGTAATTTTTCCGCCTCTATTAGGATAATAGACTGGCAAGCTAGGTGCATTTAGAAACTCTTCATGCCGAAAACTTTTTCCTGCCGAATATAATGCTTCATGTTGGGTAAAAAATATACACTCATCTTCTCCGTTAAGAACATTTTCTACAGCAATATCCATTTCTAACAAGGCAACGGGATACTTTGTTACCCCCAAATCAATAAATCGCATATTCGTGGTATTTTCTATAACAACAAGACCTTAGGGAACATGCCGCCAAACAAAATGGCGCAGAATAATAAAAACAGGGCAAATTTTTTGTGCATATCCAATATATATATTTCATTCTCAGATGGTTTCCAAAAGGCGAAATTGCTATTGTATATATGTATAACATAAGTGACCGCAGTAAGCATCAACGTTCCTAAGAAAAAAGCATAAAAAGGCGATACCTTAACAATTGATTGAAATGTAAGAATTTCAGTAACAAATCCCCAGGTGAATGGTGCGGAAATTAGGCAACAAAATGCGATGAATGTGATTATTTTGACGTTTTTAGGCACATTATTTGTCATTGATTTAATTTGGGGAATTAGTCGCGTGTTATATACATTTTCAATGACATGTGACGCAAAAAATAATATAGGCATAAGCAGGCTATGCCCAA
Organism: uncultured Pseudomonadota bacterium; assembly: GCA_902798535.1. Classification (GTDB taxonomy): domain Bacteria; phylum Pseudomonadota; class Alphaproteobacteria; order RUG11792; family RUG11792; genus RUG11420. Next base: position 4,369 of record CADBWU010000029.1, on the reverse strand, counting down.
TTACAGCAAATGTAAATCCGTTGCTTTTTATCTCGTAGAGCATGATCAGGAAAGCCGTGTTTAGATGAATTATTGAAAAATGTGCAAATATTGATTTTATATCCTTTTGAAACAAGAGTTGAGCTGTTGCGAAAGCGATGCTGATTATAATGATAAATATGACCAAATGAATATTTTCTTGCAAGACTCCTGTAAATAATGGCTGAATGAATCTAACAATCAAAAGGGAACTAAATTTCAGCACAATCGAAGCCAGTAAAACTGAACAAACTGTTCGAGATTTGACGTGTGCAATTGGAAGCCAACTATAAAAAGGGAAAATAGGCATTTTTATGCCAATTCCTATAACTAACAGCCAAAATACAGTAGCATTTTTTACCCCGATTTCCTGTATCTCTTTTATATTAGTTGTTTGTGTTTCAAGATAAATCAAAATAAACGCAATTAATACTAACATAGCACTGATCATTGCATACAACATGAAATGCAAAATTGCGTCAATGGATTTCTCTTTTTGTTGAGACATCATGACATACATTGGAATTATAGAAGCTTCGATAAAAATGAATAATAAAAACAAATTCCAAGCATAAAAGGCACCAATTGCCAAAGTTTCAAAAAATAAAATAGATATGAGAAAAAGCTTTTTCGTTTTATGCTTTGTTATCCAGAGGATGCAAATAAAGCAAATAAGACAAATTATTGGAACAAACATTGCTGAGAATGCATCAATTCCAACTCTATACTCTACTAGGCTTTTACTAAAAATAGCCACTTCTTCAGTAATGATTTTTGATTCATAATCGAAAGCTCCAGATACAATCAAAGAGAAGCAAAATGTAAAGGCAGTTGTCCATAAGGACACAGATTTTATACCCAAAACATTTTTTTTCTCAATCAATGCTATGAAAAATATTCCAATAATGGGCATTAGCGTTATTATTGTCGCTAGAGGTAATCCGAACATTAGCCTATTTCCGTTTCAACGATAATAAATATTATGCACAACGTTAAACCAAATAAAATCCAAGTAATATGATTTTGCAAGTAATTTGCATGAGTTTTTTTTAAAAAATTTCCGACGCAATAGAGTTCCTTAAATGTTTCTACATTGCACATATGAGCAATTTGACGATATCGCATATCAAATATTCCTGCGCATTTCATGATGATATCAGTTATAGCTGTTATGCCTTTTTTATAAAATCCATGCTTACGTATTAAAAGTGCTATTTTTTCGTTTATGCGATTACTTGTCTTTCTTTCAAATAACACGATGATGGACATGGCAACAATAATCTGAAAAAGAATATATGACGAGTCCAAAATATTATTTGTTGAAATGTATGTCATTTTTTCTCCATCAAATCCCAAATGTCCGGCTTTAAAAATGTCCCAAATGATATAGGAAGCAAAAAGTGAAATTGTTGCTAAGCTCCAAAAAGGAATATAGTTATATTCATTGGATTTCGATGATCTGAAAAACGTCATCTCATCTGCTTTTGTTTCTCCATAAATTGATTGAAAAAGCATTCTAAAGATAGCCATTACGTTTATTATTGTCGCTAGAATAGTCGCCACCAACAGAATTGCGGAATCTGTATTTTTAATTATCGTCGACAATGCAACTTTTGGAAAAAATCCAGTTAATAATGGAAATCCAGATGCAAAGAAAAATGAAATCCAGACAATGTTTGTAATTTTGGGGGCTATTTTGGCAATTCCCCCCATACGATTTATATTTTTTTCACCGGACATCGCTGATATCAAATATGCAAAGGCTAAAAATAATATGGATTTAAAAAATGCGTGACACATCATGTATAAAATTGCTACTGAATAAGCTTCCAATCCGCAAGCTATAAACATAATCCCTGCTGAAGATGCGGTAAGACAAGCTATGATCTTCTTAAGATTATTATGAGCTAAAGCACAAAATCCCATGTATATTGAAGTCACTATTCCAACAATATACATCATCTGCTTTAAAATTAAAAATTGTTCGAATATAAAATGAAATTTTGTTATAAAAATTATTCCGATCGCAATAATTGTCCCTGCGTGGATCAGGATGGATGCAAAAATATTGGCTTTTGTTGCATCAACCAACCAATATGAAAATGGCATCTGAGCTCCTTTGCACAGACAGGCAATTAAAAACAAACAAGCCGGCAAAAGAGATATATCTTTTTTGCTTATTTCTGATATTTCAAAACTTTTCGTTTCTAACACTAATAGAACTGCCCCAATCAAGAACAAGATACTTGCAAATTTATTAAATATAAAAACTTTTGTAGCTTCCATTTCTGCATTCTTTTCGAGACTAACTAAAAATGCAGAAATTAGGCCTAATATTTCTAGTGCAATATAAAACTGAAAAATATTATTTGATAAAATCGCAACGCACATAAAGAATATAAAAACATTCAAAACTCCAAATTTTTGGCATACATCTTTTTCAAAACAAATAATGGGTTTTGCGTAATATAAACAAAGCAAAATAACGTTTATTATTAGACAAAATAAAATCTCAATTTGCCCAAAATTAAACGAAAAAGAAAAGTTAAAATCTAAAAAATTAAACCAATTCAGTTTTACAACATGTTTTTCAGAAAATAACTGCACAAAGAAGGTTAATATCGAACATATAGCTCCTAACTTTCCTATCAGCAAACGATTTAATGTTATTGCGCAAATTCCTGAAAAAAACAACATTCCTAATGGAAACAACTCGAGCATTTAATCCTCGCCAAGAAAATCGATATTCTTTTCCTTAAGTTGTGTTGTGTATATCGCATAAACAACACTTATGGTAATGCCACTCAAAATCACGGCTATTAAAGCAATTAGTTCTCCAAAACTGTTACCAAAAAAACAGAAATTTAATACAGATGCCAAAATCATTATTTCAATCGAAATCAGCAAGCGTACGATATCCCCTTGTCGAAAAATACCTATTAATCCGATGCAAAATAAAAATATCGAAGTCAAAAGAATGGCATTACCAGACACATCAACTCTCCATCGACATTATGGCATTTCGTGTTGTGACATACATATCATCTGATGTTTCCTCCATCTCGAACATTATGTCAAGCAAACTTGCTCGTTTTACAACGACGTTCGCCCCATATATGCAATAGTATAATCTTCGACGTGTATTCTTTTTCCAATGTTTCAAAGAAATCTGAGCTACAGGGTCTATCGGAAGTTGCATTATGCTTCCAACGCCAGAACGGAAGCTACCAGGCCCTAAGACCGGCAATACCAGATACGGTCCCGACTGCATGCCCCATTTTTTGAATGTATCTCCCAAATTGGTAGTCTTCTTGTCTAACCCTATTTTGGATGCAACATCAACAGTACCGAAAAAACCAAACAGCGTATTTATGATGAAACGAAATGTGGTCTTTACAACATATTCAGAATCTCCTTGTAAAACAAAATTGATAAAATCTACAGGGGAGAAAAAATTGCTAGCAAAATTGGCAATGCCGATTTGCAAAAAATTTGGGAGAATATGTTTATATGTCATCGAAAGTGGAATTAAAAATACCTTATCAAGGGCATCGTTTACTTTGAACATTAGCCTATTAAATGGTTCTAGTGGATCATATACGTTGTCTAATTCATCTTCTACCAGGGGGGATTCATCAAAAGACCATTCGCTTTCTGTTGGATTTTCTGACGTTTGTGTGATATTTTGGGCAAATACTGGACTAGGTTCTATAAAAACAGCTCCTTCAAAAATGAGCAGTAGCATCCAGAAGCGCAGAATTTGCATATCAGCACCATGACCTAACCATCTGTTAAAAATTGTACTATGATTTTTTCAAAACTAGATAAAATTTCGGATGCGACCATAATTAGAGGGGGGGCGCGATGTGGTATGTTTTTATTTTACCACATCGCGCCCCGAGGCCTGTCAAGGTACGCATACGCTCAGCTCCCTTTGGTCGTCGACCGCTGGTCGCTGACCTTGACAGGCGGAATAGTCTTCGGCTGAAAATAATTTGCATAGCCATAAAGAATATGTTAGAATTAATTACTAGGTAGAGTATTTGTGCTCGTATGTTTTTTGGAGGAATTGCTATGATAAAAGACTTGCTTGTAGCAAGCGTGAGTTGTTTAGTTTGTGTTAATACTTATGCGACCACATTAACACAAGACGAAATAAAGACAAGACTAAAAGGGTTAACCAAGATAGATTATGGAATTTGGGCTTATGAGAAAATTGCGCCTCAAAAAGATTCGCATTGGATAAAACAACCGGGACTATTCAATAGCGCTGTGACTGTGATAGGAGATGCAATCAGTAAGATCTTGGTAAATTCCGATGAGTTCGAACTTGGTGAGGATGAAAATCCGA
>CADBWU010000028.1:22030-30086 GCA_902798535.1 uncultured Pseudomonadota bacterium | reverse complement strand
ATATAAAAGGGATAAAATTATGTACGATCCAGAATAAGCCAGTCTTACAATCTACTAAATTAAGACACCCCCCATATTCCATAGTGAACAAGAAGATATATCCTGAGTTCTATTTTTACAAAGAAACTTGTTATATTGCTGGATATAAGCAGATTTTTCATTACGAATTAGAAAAGAATTCCAATCGGAATGAAAGAGCAGAAAAAGAACATACGAACCATGCCTGCTTACTTCCCATCAAAAAAAAAGAGGAAGATCTTTTTATTGCCAGGGAGGCCACCTATGACGATGATTGGTATGAAGAACAAGAACGATACCAAAATGCTCACCGTATCCGCGATATTTTGGAAAAATATCGTTCTGAAATATTTGATGGTTTGGTGGAAGTCTCTCCTTTGTATTATGATGAATAAGTATCCAGCGTGACAATTATGGGGAGTAGTGAAGCATTATAGATTCAATCTCTGATTGCTACCACTTTGCACATTATGATGCAGAACCAAAATCTTTTGGGAGTATTATTGTGTTTTGTTTAATCCATCGTATTATGATAATGTAATTAAATACGAAAAGAACAAGCAAATCCAGTAACACTCTCAAAAGCTCAGATATTTCGAGTCCCACAATCACTGGAATATACTGCGCGATAAAGCTACAAACGATTACCTGCGCCTGAAATATTAAGGCTGTGCTAAATTTGATTTTTCCTTTAGGAAACGATATTTTAAATGATTTATAATCATCCAGAATAGTTTTTTGTAAACTCCATTTACAAGCCGCTGAAAAAACAGCTAGAGCTATAACAAAGAGAATTCCACTCGCAACTGCTGTATTAATGGGAAGTTCTTTAACTACAGCGTCTAGATAGGCGTCCCATCCAGTTGGTGTCGTAATGAGGCTCCATGGTATTCCTATTATTACACACAGAACAAATGTAAACCACAAGTATAACCCGAAGTATCTCGCCGTATAACTCAAAATATATGACACAATATCGGCCTCCCCTTACTTCTTGATATTAGGATAACATATAACACATATGATAGGCGAACTGAAATCACTCCACGAGGATTGAAAAATCTGATAAAATAAGCAAGTAGTTCCAGAAGTAAATAATGCTATGAGTTATACAGCTGATTCGATAAAAGTTTTGAAAGGGTTAGATGCGGTTCGTAAGCGTCCAGGAATGTATATCGGTGACACCGACGATGGAACCGGATTACACCACTTGGTCTATGAGGTTGTAGACAATGCAATTGATGAAGCATTGGCAGGATATTGTAATAATATAATGGTGACTATCGAAGAAGATGGTTATGTCTCGGTTATAGATAATGGGCGCGGAATTCCAGTTGACATTCACAAAGAAATGGGCGTTTCAGCTGCGGAAGTTATTATGACGCAGTTGCATGCTGGTGGTAAATTCGACCAAAACTCATACAAAGTTTCTGGCGGTCTTCATGGCGTTGGGGTTTCGGTTGTTAATGCTTTATCTGAAATTTTAGAGTTAACTATCTGGAAAGAACACAAGAAATATTTTATGGTCTTTAAACATGGTGTTCCCCAGGCCCCGCTAGCTGTCGTTGCAGAGAATGAAAGAATGGAATCCGGCACGATGGTTCGATTTAAGCCAGACGCATCGATATTTAAGATAACGAAATTTAACAGGCAGACGATTGAGCATAGAATACGTGAACTTGCGTTCTTAAACTCTGGAGTGCGTATAAATGTTATCGATGAGCGGGCAGAATCACCATATAAGAATGAACTGTATTACGAAGGCGGACTTGAAGCATTCGTTAAGTATATCGATGCAGGAAAAAATGTTTTGCATCCGAAAATTATAACCGCCGACAACTCAAATTCAGGCTCGGATATAATCGTCCAAATGGCTATGGAATGGACGGATAGTTACCATGAGAATATATTGTGTTTTACTAACAATATTCCTCAACAAGACGGAGGGACTCACCTGTCGGGGTTTAAGGCTGCACTGACTAGAGTTGTTACGAATTATCTTACGGAAAATCCAATTAAGGCAGGAAAAAAGGATTTGAAAGGCTCGATTACTGGCGATGATATAAGAGAAGGATTAACTTGCGTTCTGTCGGTGAAGGTTCCTGACCCGAAATTTTCTTCGCAAACAAAAGATAAACTAGTCTCTTCGGAGGTCAGACCAGTTGTCGAGACAGTGATAAATGATGCTGTAAAAATTTGGTTTGAGGAAAATCCAGCGCTAGCTAAGCCGATTTTAGAGAAGGTTTTTGAGGCAGTTGCAGCGCGAGAGGCAGCGCGAAAAGCACGCGAATTAACGAGACGTAAAGGTGCACTGGACGTCGCTTCGCTGCCAGGAAAATTGGCTGATTGCTCAGAGAAAGACCCGGCTTTGAGCGAAATGTTCATAGTCGAGGGAGATTCGGCTGGTGGCTCGGCCAAGATGGGACGCGATAGGAAAACTCAGGCTATCCTGGCGCTTCGAGGCAAAATCCTGAACGTTGAAAAGGCGCGTTTCGACAAAATGATATCTTCGGAAACAGTTGGCACTTTAATAACAGCGATTGGGACAGGTATTGGCAAAGACGATTTTGATATTGAAAAAGCACGGTATCATAAAATCATAATAATGACTGATGCAGATGTCGATGGGAGCCATATACGTACACTTTTGCTAACGTTTTTCTTCAGACATATGCGTCCGATAATCGATAAAGGGTACCTTTATATAGCGCAACCGCCGTTGTATAAAGTGAAGCGCGGGAACTCAGTCGTATATATCAAAAATGAAAAAGAATTCGAAACGTATATATTGAATGAAGCGGTGAAAGATGCACGTATGACCTTTGCTTCTGGAGAAATTTCAAGCGGTCTAGACCTGAAGCATATCGTTGAAACTGCAATAAATGTGACGCACTCAATAGAAGCTCTGACGCCGTATGTAAACAATGCGAAGATTATTGAAAAGTTGCTACTTAGTGGCTGTTTAATTAACCATTCTGAGCAAAATTTGTTGTTGCTCAACGGTTATCTTAGACAAATGAGAACGGAGGAATACAGTTATGAAGCGCACCTAAATAATGATGTTCTGGAAATTGCAGTGAATTCATTTGGCTCGCATGAAATCATTACAATTGACCAATCATTCTTGACGCTTCCTGAAGTTCGCTCGATAAATCGCCTCCAAGAAAAGCTATACTCGATGTTTAATGACGTTGCGACGTTGGAATTAGGGGGAGGCAAAGAGGTTTGCAAAATCGATGGTGTATTATCGCTTTCTGAGAAGATACTTGAGTTCGGACGTCGTGGACTTACGATAAACCGCTACAAAGGTCTTGGAGAGATGAACCCAGACCAGCTCTGGGAAACGACACTCGACCCAGCATCACGCACATTGCTACAGGTCAAATTAACGCAGGCAGAAGAGGCAGATAAAATATTCTCACTCCTTATGGGCGATATCGTCGAACCACGCCGCGAATTCATACAATCCAACGCTGAAAAGGTGAAGAATTTGGATGTGTAGAAAAGATTTTTTTGTGCATAGAGCACAGATTTGTATAAAAACGATTATACGAATGGACTTCAGAGGCATAGGTGCAAAAAATTGTAAATATCAGTGCACGATGATATCACTGGATAAACCTTAAAAAACTAGCGCTATATCTGGTGAGATTATCGATGTTATAACATAAAGCGTAATGTGGAGAATATGATAAATTTCGTTTTTTAAGCGTGTCAGGGAAAAAGCTATGTTTGATAAAGCTAAAAGTTATCTCAATATTTTTCGGGGTATGGAAAAATATTGCGTGTTGGGCTAGATTAAATCTAGTATTACCTGTTGTGAGAAATTTATGTTCGCAAAGTTTTGGAGCTTTTTGTTCACGTTTTGTGTTTCCTCAGTTTTTGGTGGTGTGCCAAACTTAAATTTTCAAGTAAATCGAAATATTTCATTATTTTATCAAACTTATTTTGAAAAGTTACTGGATACAGAATACAAAAATTTACATGAAGAACTGGAAAATGCGTTTGCAGAAAATGGAGTAGATGAAAAAGAGAAAGAAGATTTCATTTTAGATTTGTCCATGATAAAAAATTTAAAGTACCGACATAAATTTATGACACCAACATTTATGTCCTTATGGGACAAAGCCTGCGAAAAATATGATAGACAATTTGATAACGATATTGAAATTCTCAATAACAGAAAATTAGAATTAAGCCAGTATTCATCTGCAGTTTTTAATAAAAATATTTTAAATTTCGTCCCAGTTTTTAACTTTTATGACAGTAAAATCGATAAAAGTGATAAGTTTAATGTATTTCTATGTTCGTCACAAAATAATACAAAAAGTTTTGCTCGGGCATTTTGTACTAATATTGTTTTAAAATTTAATTATGCGCATCACGTTGCCGATACATGCGCGATATTAGAGCAAGTTTGCTGTTCTTTGTTCTGCGCAATGAAACCCAATACTAGTGCATTGATTAAAAATTATTTTTACGAACACAAATCACAAAATGCCTATGCATCTTACAACCTTTTGAATGAAGTACTTGCTTATGCCATAGGCAAATTGTGGGTTTTTGAAAAATTACCAGAACCAAAGGACTCTGTAATTGATAAATCATCAGAGGAAAAAATAGAAGAAATCGCTAAAGCAATCTTGCCGACTGTAAAAAAATATCTGCAGAATAACAAAAAAATTGATGTCAAATTTATCGAAGAATATATAAAACAGATTGATTTACACTATCCAAAAGCATATCAAAATTATAAGATTACAATGCGAAGTATTTCACTGATTGTAGAAAATGGAATAGACTACACAGAATGTCAAAAGATTATCAAAACACACTTTGGTACAAAAGAAGTGATAAGTGAACCCGGTAGTTTTACAACAGTGTTTATAGGCAAGAACCTGGGACATCCAGCATTAAACGAACTACAGGATAAACTTCCGAAGAAAAATACAGAATATATGTTTATTAAGTTGCACAAAGGAAAATTATTTTTTGTGTTTAATACGGATAACCTCAAAAAAGTAAAGCAAGGACTAAATAAATTAACAGAACAACCACCACTATCTGGCGGCATAACTATTAATTTGTGAGGACATGGATTAAAATGTTTTCATATTTTTGGCAAGTGGCATTAGACTAGAAGTAAGTCGCGGAAAAATGCATGAACGCTTGCTATGGAAGGTAAAGTTAATACCGAATACTTGGATAAATGTCTTAAAACGCTACAAAAGTCGTATGAGATGATAAATCAGGCCAAGACAAATACAGTTGAATATGAAATGTATAGAAATTCTTTGGTGAAAAGTTTTGAAATGACGTTAGAGCAATGCAACAAACTTTTGAAAAAGAAAATTTTGCCATTCTTTTCCTCAAAAAGAGAGGTCGATAAATTAACATTTAAAGACGTTTTTAGGCACGCATTTAAACATTCACTAATAGACGAACCAGCTGTTGTTAGATGGATGAAGTACAGAGATAACAGAAATAATACAGCACACGACTATGGGCAAAAGTTTGCTGATGAGACATTGTCTCTCATTGAGAGCTTTATAAGCGATGCACAGAAGTTGAAAGCAATTATCGAAAATGATTGATTTAAATACAAAGTACATTTCAATCCTGAAACATATTTTTGATACTTATTGTAAAAATGCTGAGATTTGGGCTTATGGAAGCAGAGTAAATGGAGATTGTCACGACGGTAGCGACCTTGACCTTGTAGTAGTAAATTATAACGACCCTGGCAAAAATTTAAGTGAGCTGAAGCAGTTAATTAACGACAGCGACATTCCAATTTTAGTAGATATATCTGAATTCGATACATTACCGAAATCATTTCAGGAAGAGATACGAATAAACAAAATAATCATTTATGGAAATGCAACATAATTTTTACTTCTTATGCGAAGAGAACGTTGAGTTAAACAAATTAGCACAAAAAAATATCACCCCCAATGAAGCAATTTTCTGAAGATGATTTTCAATAATGGGGAACGAATTTATTCCACTGTCCCCACTTCTTCGTTATACATATCGCGTTTCCCGGAACGAGTCAAGTTTCCGAGATTTTTAAAATATATTGTGAGGATTATTCCTGTTTTTGGTTTTATATCCTTGTGTTTAAAATTGGTTCTAAAAATTCCGAACTCCAGTTTGAAACATTCATCAGAGTAGCTTGCGAATATCGAATGAGCCAAATTGTGTTTTCCTCCATGTGATGTTAGGTTAACTATTTGTGACATCGATATTTTCCAGAATTCATTAAACTTATATCCGCAATTTATTCCTAATTGAGACAATCCCTTTTCCTGAGTAAATTTTATATGCTTGTCATACATATAGGTAATTCCAGCGGTAATATTGCGGTACTTGCCAGTCACTCCACTTTCAAATTGACGTATAGTTTCCAGAATTGGCATGCCAACAAATCTTGTCCTTAATGAAAAAATTTCATTAGGTTTTAAGACAATGCGTCCGACAAGGCTATCTCGACTTTTGAAACGCTCATCATCACCGTTGGAGGTGGCAAAAGATTTTCCAATGTAAAAGTTCAGCCAACGACGTTTTGTGTTATAAGTTGAATTTTCTATTCCGACCGCCAGGCGTTCTCCGCGCTCCAGAGAATCGTATCTGCCAAATCTGCGTATTGAATGCAAATTCAAATCACTAAAATTGTCAAAAACAGAATCTTCATGTTGTTTTATATTTGCTCTCTCAGACGATGTTTGAACACTGCTGAATGAAATTGTTGGATTCCATATAGACATTTGACGTTTAAATTGACTTTCCAGTGGAATGGACAAAGACACTTGATTTTCAAAAACAGGAAACGTTTTTTGCACCTTATTGCTTTTATCACTTTCATCATTTGTTTTGCTGATATCGAATGTGTCGGTTCTGATTGCAGCATTAAAGTCGAGCAAAAATGGAGCAAAGTTAGTTAATTTCTGCCACTTCAGTGTGTTGGACGATCTAAAAAATTTTTCCGCACATATTTCAGTCTTCTTTTCATTTCTAGTCAAATACATCGTGTCGCTATCAAATGACAGCTCTCCATTAAGTGCATTCATTCTGGTATTGAAGTTTATATGAGGAAAAACAGCTGGAGCAGTTTCCTTTTCATCTGTTTGATACACATGCGCATCTGTCGTGAGAAAATAATTTTTATTATAAAAATCTAAGGCTATGTTCGAATCATTGTATTTTTTTTCTGTATAAATGGATTTATGGCGCGAGTGTATCACTGGATATTTCGACTTATAGGTCATATCACTTGCTCGGTTTAGTCTGATTGTGACACGTTTATTTTCTAATTGATGAGATTTTATAAGTGCATCTATATGCCATCTAGAACGCTTTTCACGACGTTCTATTTCTTCTTTTTCTTTCTTTTCTTCCGCATTAAGTTCTTCGCTTATCGATTTTTTTTTGCCCTTCGAAAGAAAACTTGAAGAAAATTCAAAGTCAGCTTTTTCAAAAAGTTGTTTATATTCCGCAAGGCTAAAAAAACGCCTTTTAGAATTAAAAAATGGAGTAAATTTCAGCGATTTGTCCGGACTAATAGCGATATATAATGGAAATCCTGCCAATAATCCGATGTCGCTATTCCTTCTGAAAATCGGTGTTAAGAAACCAGTTTTTTGTTTCACATCAAAAGATGGATGTTCAAAATACGGAGAAAACAAAATACTCTGACCTTTTATGCGTAGCCTTACATTTTTATAAATGAATTTTTTTTTATCTTTGTCATACACGGCTTTGTCAGCAACCAAATCCCAGAGTGGATGCGAGCAGGATGTTTCTTTGCAAGGAGAATATGAAACGTTATCAAACGTATAAATGTTGGAGGACTTTTTCCCTTTTTGAGCTTTTATTTTGGACGAATCTTTCAGAACAACAATCAAAGTTTCTGCAATGGCATCTTTAAATTTTTTTCCCAGGATTATATTTTTTGCAGTCAAAACATCGCCATTTGGTTCTTTCATGATTGAATCTCCATGGAGTTTTATACTTCTTGTCTTTCTAATCTTTTCTTTAA
>CADBWU010000028.1:1657-21988 GCA_902798535.1 uncultured Pseudomonadota bacterium | reverse complement strand
GTTCTTACACTGTTCTCAAAGGTTTGGATAACATGAACATCGCCATGAGCCCTAACTATCCCGATACTTGGATCGTATGACACTCCACTCGCCTCCAATACAATTTCCGCTCTTAGATTAAGGCTCGCGTTGAAAACTAAGCAGATAAAAAAAAGAGATGATATTTTATTCAAATGCATTTTAATATCAGGAGCATATCATTCAGTCTAGTTGATTTTTGGTGGTTTGTAAAATTTCCTTAAATTGATGTACAATGGGTGAGATAGTTTTTGCAGGCATGTTGAAAGTGGCTAAATCTTTAGGGATATTTTCAAAAAGGTTAGCACGCACTCTGGCCGTTCAGTTTATGTATCAAATGCAAATGAAGGATGTTCAATCTGTTTCTGATGCAGAAATCGATGATTTTATAACTGCCTATGCCCATAATGATGTAAATACGAATTTTTTTAAAAAAATTATTGCTAATTTGCAAAAAGATACGCACTTAGATGAGATGATTGAAGATGCGCTTGATGAGGGCAAAACGGTTTCGAATTCACCTCCAGTTGAAATTTGTATCATTAAAACAGCGTTAACAGAAATGATTTTTGAGAAGACTGACATCCCTGTGATAATTAACGAATATGTTGAGATCGCTAAGGATTTTCTAGACGAAAAGGTCGTAAAGTTTATTAACGCTCTTCTTGATAAAATTTCCAAGAAAGTCGAAAGAAGATGTCAGGGACAAGCGTAGTTTTTTATGGAATTCAAACGGATTTCTTCCCGATAGCTTATAAACTTGTTGAGAAAATGTATGCTCTAGGTGAGCGGATTTTATTTCTTTGTGGCAATGAAGAAGAAGTGAGTTTTTACAATTCAAAGCTGTGGACTTCTGTGCAACTGTCATTTATTCCAAGTGGAAATAAGCATACGATTTTGCCCGATGATGCAAAATTTTGCTATGTTTGGTTTTCAACAGAAATTACATTTCTGAACAATCCGACTTGTCTTTTGCATAATGGCATAGACATTGGGAATATGTCTGAACTTAGTCGATTCCAAAAAATTGTTGATATATTTAATATGGGGACTAAAGACGATGCAAAATCACGTGTACAGGCGTATCTGAAAAATGGTTTTATAGACCAGAAATTTTGGTTCCGCGATAATGGTATTTGGAAACAGGGGAGTTTAGAATGAAAGTCCTCGGCATTGAATCGAGCTGTGACGAAACAGCTGCTGCAGTTGTTTGTGATTCCCCAAACACTGAAGGGTGCATCTTATCGAACGTGATAAATTCACAAATACAACTTCATGCAAAATACGGTGGCGTGGTTCCTGAATTTGCAGCGAGAAGTCATGCAAAGGTGATTGACAATGTCATAAACGAAGCTCTGTTAAGAGCGAACTGTAGTCTTGATGATGTCGACGTAATCGCGGCCACGGCAAGCCCAGGATTGATAGGCGGACTTCTGGTTGGGACTGTTTGTGCAAAAACAATATCCGCGCTGACAAACAAGCCATATATGGCTATAAATCATCTTGAGGGGCATTTGCTTACATGTCGCTTGTGTTACAACGTTGATTTTCCATTCCTCGCATTATTGACATCCGGTGGACATTTCTTCTTTATAGAAGTTTTGGGAATTGGCGAATATAAAATTTTAGGAAAAACCCTAGATGATGCTGCAGGTGAATGTTTCGATAAGGTCGCAAAGATGCTTGGTTTTGAATATCCTGGAGGCGTGGCTATTCAGAAACACGCCCAGTTCGGAAGCCAAAATCGATTTCAGTTTCCTATCCCATTGCAGAGGCGTCCTGGTTGTGATGTTTCATTCTCTGGTCTAAAAACGGCCGTTAAAAATCTCATAAGTTCTATGGATAATCTGTCTTATCAAGATAAGTGCGATATTGCTGCTAGCTTTCAAAAAACGGTTGTGCGCTTCATCATAAAGCAACTGGGAAAGGCATTGAGAATGAGCTCGCACCACCCAAAAACACTTGTCGTAACAGGCGGAGTTGCAGCTAATTCTGAACTCCGCGACGCACTGTCAAGTTTGTCAGCTCAGCAGAACCTAAACTTCTGTGCCCCGCCACTATCTTTGTGCACAGATAATGCCGCAATGATAGCATGGGTAGCCATCGAACACCTGTCCTCAGGCTCCCGTTTGTTAAAATCTAGAATGTCATTTAATTCTTTGTAATCGATACTCGCTCGTATAAAACTAATTCTTTCCACTTATGGTACACAGGACCATTGGATGTGTGCTCTACAAAATTGGGGTCATATATGTCCATTAACTTTGTCGGTAACTTATCCTTATACCTATCATCTATCGTATACCAGCCATCTGACGTTCTGAGACAAGGCTTAAAATGGTTCCCTTCACTACTTTGACAATACACGTATCCGTTTATTTTATACTTATGTGTTTCGTTGTCTAATTGGAGACTAAATTCTTCAGGATATTTAATTGCTGGATTTACATTAAAATATTCACGTTCGTTTGGGTCGCTAGTATTGGGTTTGAGCTTCGACTGCGTTATGGAGGAATTCGTAAACATAAGCACGGATGGCAGATGTTTTATAGTGGCGTTATAATATCGAGCATTTAAGAAATCTTGTAAACATCCGTACGAAGATTCTTCGACCTTATCCAGACTTTTAATTGCAGGAATTACAATTACCCCTCCCCTCATCAACTCTTTAAAGTCTTCATTCTGAATATCATTAGATTTACCATCCCGTTCACAGACTATTTGTACTATTTGCTTTCCCTCGAAACGTAATGCTTCGCTTATCATTGGCATTATTTCTTCCAGACATGTTATTACGCTATAGCCAAAGCCTACGTCGTTTAACCAATGACCTTGTCTACTTTTACGGTATAACTCCAATTCCCCAGCTGATAGGAGTACACTATAGTATGCTTTTGAAGCTTCATCTATCTGATTTATTGCGCTTTCATACTTTTTTACAGGCACTGCATCATAGCTATCGTTCTGGAGTTCCGGATACAGATAGCATGGGTCATTTGGATTGGAGGGGTCTGCTGGCTGTAGCCCGTATCTGTAGTTTTTTGCTCCATCCATGCTTCCATCATAGATGCTCACCAGTACGTTTGATATTGCATCTGTCATCATTTTTGTACCTGGATTCAGCTGGAGCTTATTCCGTTCTTGTCGGTATTTATTAATTCTTTCCATCAACAATTGGCTATTTGCTAGTACCTGCATTGTGGAATTGAAATAGCACTTTGCATTAGTAATGTAGTGATCTGG
Source organism: uncultured Pseudomonadota bacterium (assembly GCA_902798535.1). Lineage (GTDB taxonomy): Bacteria > Pseudomonadota > Alphaproteobacteria > RUG11792 > RUG11792 > RUG11420. The sequence continues at coordinate 18,727 of CADBWU010000028.1, read as the reverse complement.
TATCGAATGACATAAGTTATGGATAGTATCTGGAGCTCTCAAATTCGTATTAACAAGAGATAGATTGTTTCTTAATTTCCTCATGAATAATTTATATCCCCTGGCCTGAATTGGCATATTGTTGTTTTGCACGAAGTTCTGATTATTTATGTTGTTCATATTGCTCTGATTGTTCACGAAATTCATGTTGTTGACCATGTTGTTCATATTCATATTGCCCATGTTCATATTATTATTCATGTTCATATTCACGTTGTTGTTTTGCATGAAGCCCTGATTGTTTATGTTGTTCATATTGTTCATGTTCATGTTCATATTCATATTGTTATTCATATTGCCTATGTTCATATTATTGTTCATGTTCATATTCACGTTGTTCCGAGACATCATATTATTCTGATTGTTCATGTTATTCAAAGTTCTTGATGGCATGCTGGTTATGGCTTTATTATTCGTAATATCCACTCTCTTCGGAGCAATGATTATATTTTCGTTCGCAACTGAGTTTGTACGGATATTGTTTGTATTGGGTCTTGGATTATTTTGGCGATAATTAGTAACTGACGGGAATTTACTCTTATAATTGGGATTTGCTTTAGGCATAATCAGAGCATTTAGAGGACCATCTTTGGAGATTATATTGTTGTCATTCCTGATTGGCTCCTCATCATTATCCAAAAATCCATTGAGTTCAGATAAACATTTGTCGAATTCTTCCTGAACAATTTGTTTATGTGTTATACCATTAACACTTACATCAAACATATCATGAATTTCTTCATTCGCTCCTGCTGTTTTATTTGTCCATGTTACAATAAACTCGCCACCGTAGTGTTTTCCCCTTCTTCTTCCTGTTCCTATTTGACGATACCCCTTATCCTTTGGAATTGTCACATTATTCAGCTTGAATTGTCCTCCAGTCAATTTCGACTTCCTTAGTTCAGATATATAATCTTCGAGATTTAGAGCTCGGGCGTATTGTTTGATGTCATCAACAGAACGCCGTATCAAATCAGCAATAATTCCTTTCTCCTTTTGTGTGTGCATGGAGTAATATTGAGGCGCATAATTATCAAATATTTCCCCTCCTATTTGTTCTACAGCAACCTCAAGAGCAGTCTTTCCTTTTGTATCGGGGGTCTCAGCACAACGATAGTCACTATTTAGCAATACATTCAATAGGTTATAAAGTATAAACGCATTCCAATGTTCCCTTTTGTAAGTTAGATTCGATGGAGTCACATCAAACTCTACAAAATTGTAGATTAAGTATAAAGACTTACTATCTTCAGACGTACTATTAAAGTTTTCTCGATGATTTTTCCAAAATTTTGCAAATTCGTTTCTTTCCCAGAAACAATCAGCTATTGCTTTTGAAATCACTTTCAAAATAGACTCTTTGTAGTAAGGATTCGTTATAAAACTCTTGGACTTGCCAAGATCGTTCATCTCCTCCAAAGCTCTCGCTTGCCAACTCTTAAAAGTCATAAAGTGATTGAAATCGTTTTGACTGTTAATAGTAACTCCATCCACATTTTGCATATATTCAACAGCACTAGCACTCTCAACCAAAACAGTTAAAGTTCCGGCAAGACACAACATTTTTATACTAGAATTCATAAAACACGCATTATCATAATCAAAGCTCTCATTGAGATTATATCACATTACTCTCTCAACGTGGAAACTAATATAATAGTTATCGAATGGAGCATTTCTGTCGTAGCAGGATAATAATATGTTCTTCTTCGAATTTGAGCGAATTGTATATCTTTTTATACACACAAAGTTGTAGCTTCTGAATAGCAAATTAAAAATTTGGTATTATAAACTCAAATAACATTTAGGAATACATCTATGGACAGACATGAAATTATCATTTGTAGTGATAATCAAGGAAAGATCAGCGAAATAAAAAAATGTTTAGATTCCCTGAAAAACATAAAAATTTTATCCAAAAAAGAAGCCGGAGTAGAAATAGATATTGAGGAAACTGGAAAAACATTTAGAGAAAATGCTTGGATAAAAGCAAAAACAGTGTATGAGATGATACATAAACCGGTCATAGCGGATGATTCAGGCTTATGTGTTGATGCTTTAAATGGAGAACCTGGAATATATTCTGCGCGATATGCGGGAGAAAATAAAACGGATACAGAGAAATGTCTATATCTGCTTAATAAAATGCAGGATATTACTGATTTAGCTAAACGTACATGCCATTTTACGACTTGTCTCTGTTACATCGACAAAAATGGCTATGAGCATTATTTCGAAAGATATCTTGAAGGACGAATTGCCTTTGAGCCACGAGGACACAATGGACATGGATACGACCCTATCTTCTTGCTCCCGAATGGAAAGCATGTTGCTGAGCTTTCTTTAGTAGAAAAAAACAAAATCAGCCACAGGGGACAAGCGATTAGATCACTTGTCGAATATTTAAGGCACAACGGATTATAGTTGTGTCATCTTGATTATTTCTTGTATACAATCCGGATTTGATATTGTTGTCAAGTCTTCGAAATCCTCGATATCATTCGCTGCGATTTTACGAAGTATGCGTCGCATTATCTTTCCAGAGCGAGTTTTCGGCAAATCATCAACTATCGCTATGACATCTGGACGCGTTATCGGACTTATTATAGTTTTCACTCGTTCAGCTATTAGCGACTTTGCGTTATTCCGTTGCTCATCAGTGATTTCTTTTTTAAGGACAACAAATGCATATATGCCCTCCCCTTTTATTTCGTGCGGATATCCAACAACTGATACCTCTGCAACAACCTCAGAACCAGCAATAACTTCCTCGATTTCGATTGGGCTTATCCTGTGTCCAGAAACGTTGAGGACATCGTCTATACGTCCGGTTATCCAGAAATTTCCATCAAAATCGAAATACGCCTCGTCTCCGGTGCAATAAATATCCTCTTTTGATTGTGAATAATAAGTCTTCTCCAGCGCATTTTCAGATCCAAAGACTTTTATTAACATTCCTGGCAGTGGGTATTTTATAAACATTGCTCCAGGTTTTTCCGGCGTCGTTATATCATTATCGTCGTCATCTTTTAAAATCAATTTACATCCAAAAAACTGGCGTCCGATATGTCCATACGTCTTCATATCTTCCAGGCAACTTAACGGAGCGGTCGGAACGCCACCAAGCTCGGTTTGCCCCCACATATTGACTATCGGACAACGTCCTTTACCAACTTCATTGAAATACCAATACCAAGCATCCCTGTTTAATATTTCTCCAAAAACGCCAAGATATTTCAGCGAATCACGTGAAGTATTCGCCAAAGTTTCTTCCGCATTTTTCATCATAGCTCTTAGCGCTGTTGGGGCTGTGTTAAACGAAGTTACTTTATGCTTATCGATTACTTCCCAGAAAATCGACTTTCGTGGATATGTTGGAATTCCTTCATAGAACACAGACGTAACGCCATTGCACAACGCGGCATAAAGTGCATATGCGTGTCCGCCCATCCAGCCGATATCGCCGGAGCCCCAGAATATTTCATCACCAAATTGATTGAAAAAATATTTCCCAGTGATGCTCGAAAACAGCAGAAATCCGCCGGTACTCATCGTTATACCTTTCGGTTTCCCAACTGAGCCTGAAGTATAAAGGATGAACAGCTCGGAGTTTGCACCAGTATCTGCGATTTCGCATTCGGTTGACATACTTTCAACCTCTCTGTAATAGTCGATGTCCAGTGCATCATCCCAAGTGATATCGATATTCTGACGGCGTACTACGAGTGCTTTTATTTCTCTGTCGCACAGTTTTCGCGTTTTATCAACATTATCCTTCAGTCGTATAATCTTTCCTCCTCGAGCGTTTCCGTCGCAAGTTATAATGAAACTTGACTTGCAATCATTCATTCTCAATGCAACAGCACTTGGCGAAAATCCTGCAAAAACAGCGGTATATGGAATTCCTAGTCTGGCGCATGCAAGGCAGGCGTATACCCCCTCTGGCACCATCGGCATATACACCGTCACGTAATCATCGCGTGTTAATCCATGCTTCTTTAACAAATTCGCAAATTTACAAACATTTTCCTGCAATTGCTTATATGTTACTATTTCAAATCTATCGATATCTTCGCTTTGCCAAATAATTGCTGGCTTTTCAGGATTTTTCACAGCATGTCGGTCAATGCAGTTATAGCAGGCGTTGATTTTCCCATCAGGAAACCATAGTGTTTTGCCCTTCCCTCCCCTTTGCATCGTTATTGTTGGAACTTTTGTCCACGACAACGTATCTATTTGTGCGGCCCAATATCCCTCTGGATTTTCCATCGAATATTCATATATCTTCTTATATATTTCTTTGTTTCGCCAAGCATCTTTATGTTGCAAAAATTCTTTCGTTATCATAAAGTTATCCTTCCTTTTTTTAAAAGAACATTCCAGCTATTGTCGCAGTCAATCCGGTTGCTAAAAAACCAGCGATAAATGCTTTCCATATTATACTGGAAATATGCTGATGTCCAGGCGCCATTGCTGCTAATCCCGCAACCGTTATTCCAATAGCGGAGAAATTCCCAAAGTTATTTATCGCATATATGGTCTTTACCACGCTTTCGGAAGAAATTGTCGCTTTCGCCAAATCGAAAAATGCGATAGTTTCATTAACGGCAAGCCTTGTGCCAATTATCTGAGACACGGCAGTTATATCTTGTGAAGGTATCCCCATCAGCCAAGCGTATGGATACATAAATATCCCGAATATACGTTGTAATGTTATCGGTTCTCCCGCACAATTCGGCAATAAGTCGAGAATGTAATTTATCAGAGCAATTAAGGCTACTGTGCCAATAAGAGAACCAACAACGCACCACCAAACAGTAAATCCATCAGTTAATCCTTTTGTTACTGCATCCATAAAACCTGTATGTTCGGATTTTTCCTTGATTGACATGTTACTGGCATCACCATCCTCACTTGGCATAGCTATTGATGCAACAATCAATGTGGATATAACCCCCAACACTGACGATATTATTATGTGTTTCAAAGCATCGGAACAAACAGGCTCTATAACACTTGAATATATCGGCATAACTGCCGCAGAAGCAGTTGCAAATGACAAAGCTAATACGACGAACATTTCAGATTTTGGCAAAGTATTCAGTTTGTTTTTTATCAAAAGCGGAGCATCCAATTGCCCAACAAATATCTTAGCGACAGCAACCATGCCAATATAGGATTTTACCTTAAACACCAGTCTGAAAACGTATCCAAAAATATTAGATATAATCGGTAATATTCTTAGGTATCTCAGAGTAGCAGCTAGTGTGCTGACTAGAATAATGGTCGGAAGAACTTGAAATGCAAAAATGAAGGTATTGCTATTTCCCTTTACATCAAATGGTAAATCTCCGCCACCGATATATCCAAAACAAAATTTTGTTCCCTCGATAGTCGCATCCTTAAGTTTCATAACGCCTCTGGCAACCCACTCTATAGCTGAAATGCAGGCGGGGATGTTCGTTAATGCAAACGCCACCGTAATCTGAAGCAAAATGCCAAACAAAACCGGTTTCCAATTGCGATTTAGTTTGATATTCGATTTTTCAATTAAAAATATGGATGCAATGAGAAACACAAAGTACCCAGCGATTGATCTTACCATCTGATCATTACATTAAATACATAAACTTCTATGGAAGTTTACAACATTTGCAAGGCTTCTTCAAACGCTTCTATCCATCATTTTGACACATCAAAAACTATACTCATCAGTGTGGTCGAAAGACATGTTGCAAGAAATCCACAAATGAACGCCCTTCCAATAACTTTTGACGTCCAAGTATTTTTCGGTGCTAGAGCAACCATCGAGCTAATAGTTGCGCCTAATGTTGAAAAGTTTCCGAAATTACATATCGCATATATCGATTTTGTGATATCAACTTGAGATATCGAAGATTTAGCTAAATCAGAAAATGCTACTGTTTCATTTACTGCTATTTTAGTCCCGATTATTTGTGCAACCTTATATAAATTTTGAGCATCTATCCCCATTAGCCAGGTGAACGGGTACATAACAAGTCCAAACAGTTTTTGCAAAGTAATAGCTCCACCGGACAAGTAATCTGGCAGCAAAGCTAAAGTATAGTTTATAATATATATTAGAGCGATGACGCCAATAAGTGAACCAACGACACGCCACCAAGTATTCAGTCCATCAGATAATCCTTGCGATATTACACTCATTAAATTTGTATGTTTACGTTCTTCAGAAATATCAAATCTTTCATCAACTATACTATCTTCTGTTGGCATAGCAATCCGGGAGAGTATCAATACGGATATTATATTTGAAATCGAGGCGGTTATAACATGTTTTAATGCATCTGGACACACTCCAGATAAAATATTCGCAATAACCGGCATATTTCCTGCAGAAGAAGTTACGAATGCTAGCGACAGTATCGTAAATGTTTCAGTCTTTGTCAGACTGTTTAATTTGTTTTTAATAAAAAAAAGGTTTTCTTGAGGGCCTATAAAAATTCTTGTTACCGCAAACATCCCAATATACAGTTTTATGTTAAAAACAAACTTTAGAATGCCACCAACAACTCTTGATAAAATTGGCAAAATTTTAAAATGCATTAAAACGGCAGATAAGACGCTAACCAATATAATGCTAGGAAGAGCTTGAAACGCAAAAATGAAACTCTTTCCGTTTTCTTTTAGCTCAAACGGAAGTTCTCCCCCACCGATATATCCAAAACAAAATTTTGTTCCTTCTGCCGTAGCGTCGCTAATCTTTGCTATCCCTTTAGCCATCCATTCAATAGCCGAAATACATATTGACGAGTTGGTGAATGAAAAAGCCAAGAAAATTTGAAGCAAAACACCAAATACAACCGGTTTCCAATTTCGGCAAAAAATTACATTTGACTTATCCGCCAAGAACATGGATGCAATTAGAAATACAAAATATCCAGCAATCGCTTGTGTCATCTATTCACTCGGTAAATGCGTAAACTTTTAAGAAAAGTGTACAATACTTATATGGCTTCTTCAAATTGCGCCTGAAATGGGGATTTACAAACAGGCAAGCAAAGGATATATCCATTTTGGGATAAATAGTGTTTCGGAACGCACAAAGTGTTGGAGGCTTATAAAAGCTTTATGATGGCTTCTGGATGCGAGAAAAAAAAGACATTGTGCTCTGGCTGATTGTATCTGGAGAACCATGGATTTCGAAGAAGTCCACGAATTATGAGCAAAATTTTCGAAAAAAAATTTATAGGTATCAGACCGTCATAAACCGGATAAAGAAAGCTGGTTTTAAGGTTTTAAAAGAAATGTCAAAAGATTGATGAATTGCATATGTATATCAAATGGAGCGAAGAATACGAATTTGGACGGTGGTAGATAGGAAAAAGATTTGAAGTGAGGCCTGGAAAAACTTCAGTTTTAAGGAAATTAATCGATAAAATAATCTAAAAATTATATGCACTGACTGGAATTTTTCATACGAAGAAGAGCTGGGCATGAATGCCGAGATCAAACACGTCATCAGCAAATCTGAGACTTGCTTGGTTGAAAGTTACGTACTCTACTGACCTCGCCAGAGGTACACCAAAAAACCAAGTACTACAGCAAATCTATACAAATGCCAGAACTCTCAATTGCCTAGCCGAATGCTTCTTTGTTAATATACTTGCAAATCCTGCTCGTTGTTTAATTTAATATTCTTTATCAAGAATCTGACTGCATGCGTTTATACTCTAATGATAAAGATTCGACATTTTTGGAAAATTTATATGAAAAAAGCACTTTGATTATTGATGACAGAGAATTATCCCCCACGAATGATAAATCCCTGGTGCGATTTGACAAACTGATAAACAATGGACTCATCGTCAGAGATAAGGCTGTCACACTAATTATTAGTTTCTGACCAAATTCGTCAATTATATGAGATTGCGTTGCGACATTTGCAAGAACTAATGAAAACTCACCGAGTTGCGCCAGTATAATGCCTATTGATGTTGCTTTAGCTAGTTCTATCGAGAAAAATTTTAAAACTAGCGAGTTGAACAGTATTTTCCATGCAGTGATACCAGCCAAGACAGCAAAAACTATATACCAATAGTGCATTAGAAATTTTAAATCAAACATAAGACCAACAGAGATAAAAAACGACATAAGCAGAACGTTTTGTATCGGTTTTATGCTATTCAGAACATTCTGACGTTCCTGTGTGTTTCCGATGAACATACCAGCAAGAAATGCACCATATGCTTCAGAAAGCCCGAACAAAACAACTATTGATGCCGCGACAAAACAAAAAGCCAATGCTACAACGGGCGTTAAATCTGGGCTAGGAAAAAAGTGTTTTGTTGAAACGATAATTTTTTCTTTTTTTCCAAGATACTTTATCAGCATGACAACAAGTCCTATGGCAATCAGTAAATCAACTATCACTGAGCTGTCAAACGAGCCACATTTCTTTATGATTAACATCATTGGAACAATCGCTATATCCTGTGCTACCAGTATGCCTATTGAAATATGACCAACGTCTGTTTTTAACTCTCCTATGTATTCTAATACTTTCACAATTGCCGCTGTTGATGAAAGGGATACTATGAAGGCAGTTAAAAGAGAAACATAGATAGGAACATCAAAGATACCAGCAATAAAAATTGAGACTATTGCATTTACAACAACTTGCACAACTGTGAATAAAGTAGGAATTTTCCACATTCTTAAAAAAGAACGAATATTTAATTCCATTCCAATTACAAATAAAAGCAATAATATTCCAAGATCTGAATAAAATTTAATTTGTTCTTGAGATGATATAAATCCAAAGCCACTAGGACCAAACATTATTCCGGCAAGGATATAGCCTACCATCACCGGTTGTCGCAAGCGAGCAAGCAAAGCTCCCGAAATTGCAGCAACCAGTATTATTACCGTTAGATGTGCAAAAATATATTCATTATCCATAAAAAATATTATACCATACCATGCATATTCGAGTAAGTTAAAACCTTCATTGATTTTGTCCTTCAAGGGCACCATCTGGCGTGATATAATCTTTTCGTATGTCCTTTTTTTGAGTAACTTATGAGTATATTTAACCGAGTTGTTGTGGCTGGATTTGCGATTTTCGCGATGCTTTTTGGTTCGGGCAATATCGCATTTCCTCCTATTTTGGGAAAAAATTTTGCATCAGGATGGAGCATAGCAAATCTTGGATGGCTCCTTGCTGCAGTTGTTATTCCTATGCTCGGTTATTTTGGAAGTATGCTCTTTGAGGCGGACACAGAGAAATATATGAAGCCGCTTGGAAAACATATAACGGCTTTATTTATGTTGCTTGTTATGATAATGGTGGGACCTTTCGGCGTTTCTGCGCGTTGTGTCAATGTCGCATTTGGCGGCATAAGCGTGGCGATGCCTGACTGTCCAGTGTTGTTTTTCAACACGTTGTTTTGTGCCATTGCGGTGATTTTAGCGTGGAATCCTGGAAGATTAGTTCAGCTTATGGGGACTATATTCACTCCTCTGAAGTTTGGAGGAGTGGCGCTTGTGATTGTGGTGGCAGTGTTTATGGCAAATTCATCAATTCCTACGACTGATTTTTCCGCATCGAAGGCGTTTATAGATGGATTCGAGATGGGGTATCAAACAATGGATTTGATTGCGGCATTTTTTATGACAGCTCCTATCTATTTGTATGTGAAAAACGCACTTCCTGAAGAAAAGAGAAATGACAAAAGATTATTGGTGAAATTTACTGGCGGTGCATGCGCTGTTGGTGGCATTTTGCTTGCGATTGTGTATACCGGTTTGGCATACATTGGAGCGAAGTATTCCACATTGCTCAGTGGAACAGCTGATGAAGCTTTGTTTGCGAAGATAGCGGATATTTCTATGGGAAATTTTGCAACAATTTTTGTTGCGCTAGTAATTGCAGTCGGATGTCTTGCGACAAATGTTGCTTTAACAGCAATGTTCACGGATTATATACACAAAAAAATTCTAAAAGAAAAATTCAATAGAACTGCAATTTTGCTGACAACTGGCGTTTGTAATTTGGGCATGTCATTGTTGGGATTTGCAAAAATCTGCTCACTGATGGCGATGATATTGTCAAAACTGTATCCGGCACTGATTGTTTTCGTCGTGTTGCGTATAGTTTATTATTTCATAGCAAAGAAGGAAGTTGCTTGATGGTTATTGCGGTGGCAATGTCTGGTGGCGTTGATTCATCAACGACCGCCGCACTTCTGAAATCCCAGGGGCACGATGTGTTCGGGATAACGATGGACAATCATGCCGACTGGGAATCTGATATCGCAAATGCTCGTCAGATCTGCAAAATACTAGGCATAGAGCACTACATAATGCCCGCGCGCAAGGAATATAAACGTTGCGTTATGGATGTGTTTGCAGAATACTACGCAAATGGCATGACGCCAAATCCTTGCGCTTTGTGCAATCGTGACATAAAAATGAACTTATTGCTCAAATTTGCGCGTTCAAAAGGAGCAGATTTAATGGCGACTGGTCATTACATACAAATGGATGTGCATGACGATATAGTCGAGATGCGTGAAGCGAAGAACAAAAAGAAAGACCAGAGTTATTTTTTATCGCTTGTCGATAAGAATAATCTGAAATACGTGCGATTTCCGTTGGGCGAAATAGAGGATAAATCCATAACGCGCAAGATGGCTGAGGAATTTGGCTTGCCTAATTTTGAGAAAGAGGAAAGTCAGGACATTTGCTTTATAAAGCACGGAAATTACAAAGAGTTTTTGCATGAATTTTATGCGAATTTAAATTTATCTGTGCCTGGAGACATTGTTTTGTCTGGAACGAAGCAAATTTTAGGGAAACACAATGGTATTGAAAATTATACGATAGGGCAACGGCGTGGTATTGGCGTTGCACATAATGAGCCACTCTACGTTGTTAATATAGACAGATTAGCAAACCAAGTAGAAGTCGGAACCTCCGGCATTTTGTTGCAAAATGAATTTACCTTGTTTTCCACGAATTGGATATTGAATACGCCATCTGCATTCCAAGCTTTCGTCAAACTCCGTTCATCTTCTGAAAAAACACAGGCAAAAATCACAAAAACCACAAACGGAGCGTATGTCGAGTTACAGGAAAGATCGAACACCCCCGTAACTCCGGGGCAAATCTGCGCTATATACAATTCAAATAACGCTGTCATCGGAGCTGGAATTATCGCTTCCAATATCCAACCGCAGTCAAGCCAAGGGTAACTATTGACCTTATACTGTCCAAGTGCAAACAGACGTGAGACAAAAAGGGCTTCCGGGATTATATATAGAAATATACTCCAACGCGGAGTGTGGGGCGATAGGAGTTATATTTCTGCAGAAATTTCATAAGTTCTCTGCATACCCCACCGATGCTATGTGTGCTAAGTTCCGCGTAAAATTACTCTCAAAAATCCTGTTACCGCATTTGATTTTGCCGTTGTGCGTTGGCTTTGCAAGTTGTAGAAGAATATATAGGAATTCCCAAATATTTGCAAAAAGTTTAGACAATTGAAAAGGCATATACTATGCACTTGCGTAAATTAACGCTTCCTTTCTCAAATCGAAAATCAACAATTTAATTCTGGAAACTTTTTACTCTATTTGCTCGCCTTAAGCTATTTCAGCCACCTCAAGTCAACTTTTGTCTCATATGTTATGAACTTACAGAACTTTGGAATTGCAGTCAGGAATGTGGTACAATTCTCGGAGAGGAAGTTCATTTTTGTTTTATATGTCAAAAGAGGATTTGGTTGAATTTAATGGCTCGGTGTTGGAGGTTTTGCCAAACACGATGTTTAGAGTGGAACTTGAAAATGGACACAAAATTCTTGCGCATGCGTCTGGGAAAATGAAGAAAAATCGTATAAGAATTTTGGTAGGGGACAAAGTTAAAGTTGAAATGACGCCATACGATCTCGATAAAGGGCGAATTATTTTTAGAGAAAAGTAAGTGGATTTTCAGCTGGTTTCTGATTATAGACCTGCAGGAGATCAGGGAAAAGCTATTAATTTTCTAACAACAGGCGTTCAGAAAAAAGTAAATGACCAGGTTCTTGTTGGTGTGACCGGCTCCGGAAAAACATTCACTGTTGCGAATGTCATACAAAACCTAAACCGTCCAACTTTGATAATGACGCATAACAAAACCTTGGCTGCTCAGATATTTTCTGAAATGCAGGCGTTTTTTCCAAATAATGCTGTCGAGTATTTTGTGTCATATTACGACTATTACCAACCGGAGGCATACGTCGCTCATTCGGACACGTATATTGAGAAAACTTCATCGATAAATGAGGAAATTGACAGAATGCGACACTCTGCGACGCGTTCTTTGCTGGAGCGTCACGATGTGATAATCGTCGCTAGTGTTTCGTGTATATATGGTATCGGTGCAATAGAAAGCTACACAGACGTTATTTTGCCTTTGAAGATAGGCATGCATATTTCACCACAAAAACTATGTCGACAACTTGCGGATTTGCAGTATCAGCGCAATGACCTTGAGTTTAAACGTGGGATTTTCAGATCAACTGGAGAAACTATCGAAATTTTTCCTGCGCACAAATCTGATTCGTTCTGGAAAATCAGTTTTTTTGGCGATGAGATAGAGGAGATAACGGAGATTGAGTATCCATCGATGAAAAAAGTTTGCAAGCTTGGTGAAGTCAAGATTTTCTCAAATTCGCACTATGTCGCGACAGTTGATGTTATAAATCGCGCAATCGTTGAAATTGAAAAAGATTTACAAGTGCGTCTGAAAGAATTGGAACATGACGGTAAATTGCTGGAAAAACAGCGCCTGGAGCAGCGAGTATTGTTCGATATAGAAATGATGCGGACGACCGGAACTTGCTCTGGAATTGAGAACTATTCGCGATATTTGACTGGACGAAAACCCGGCGAACCGCCGCCAACACTTCTGGAATATTTGCCTGAAGATGCAATTCTGATTGTCGATGAAAGCCATGTTACGGTGCCTCAAGTCCGTGGTATGTTTTTGGGAGACCGTTCGCGGAAACAGAACCTCTCGGACTATGGTTTCAGGTTGCCTTCATGTATAGATAATCGACCTTTAAAATTCGAGGAATGGGATTTTTTCAGACCGCAGACGATTTTTTTGTCAGCTACTCCTGGCGAATTTGAGTTAACACGCGCTGGTAAAAATCATATAGTCGAACAGCTCATACGTCCAACTGGAATACTCGATCCGATTTGTGAAGTGAAACCAACTGAAAATCAAATAGATGATCTGATGTTCCAAATTCGGGAGACTACTAAAAAAGGCTACAGAACTCTTGTCACAACCTTGACGAAGAAAATGGCGGAGCATCTGACCGAGTATCTCTCAGAAAATGGAATAAACGTGACGTATATGCACTCGGATACGGATACACTCGACCGTATAGAAATTATACGCGCGTTAAAGGCAGGGGAATTCGATGTTTTAGTTGGTATAAACCTGTTACGCGAAGGTTTGGATATTCCAGAGTGCGCACTGATAGCTATTTTGGACGCGGACAAAGAAGGATATTTACGCTCCAAAACAGCATTAATACAAACAATTGGACGAGCAGCCAGAAATACTGAAGGGCGTGTGATTTTATACGCAGACAAAATAACAAAGTCTATGAAAGAAGCATTGGATGAAACAGAACGTCGTAGGAAAATACAAAATGAATATAATATCGAACATGGCATTACTCCGAAATCGATAACAAAGTCATCCACAGTTCAACTTCCATATAAAGAAGCAAAACCAGTAACGTCATCACCAAAAGATGTCAAAAAGCAGATAGCTCAGCTTGAAAAGAAAATGCAGGAAGCTGTCGAAAATTTACTCTTCGAAGAAGCGGCAAAGTATAGGGATGAAATAGCTGCGCTGAAAAGAATAGATATATATTAAACAAATCAGAGACATGTTTAGTTGGCTAAAAATGCTCAATAACCTAGCGTAGCTACACAAGCGCGTGAAGCAATGTGCGTTTCATCTATTTGCGATAATAGAGTTTTGCGTCCTCATATGAGCAACCCATTCTGAAAATTATTACCCCCTACACAGCATGTTGTACAATCATCAGTAGTATTGTCTTTTGAGCAAAATAATGAATGTTAAAGCTTTATGCTTTATTGGAGTACTTTGTGTATTTCTTCCTGCGAAAGCAATCGCGACTGATAATCCCTCACAATTGGACATGAACCAAAGCGCAAATATTAACAATTCGAATTGGTCAACAATTACACATACATACAACGTAGACAACAGTCCTAATATGGATTATTACATAGGAATACACTCACAACTGCTGAAAATGCCTCAGATCTCACAACTGAATTGTGAGCAATTGGCAGAATTAACAGCCAAATATACTGAAATAGTTCTCAATCACCAAGATGGCGTCTACGATAATATTCCAGACGATCAATTCTCTCGAGCAGTGCTTGATTTCTTGTCTAAATATAGTCAAGACCATTTTCTCAATAACAACGGATGAAATTAATCCCCGACAAGAGACCTACCGGCTAGCCGATAGGTTATCTATACATCTACACGTAATACATTGAGGGATTTGCTGTTTTTTGCTTGGAGGCGCTCTGGTAAGAATGTCTCATTATAAAGCTTATAAATTTCACTTTTATCCTCTTTTATAACATTATTATTTCTGTTTGTAAAGTAATACTGCTTTGTATCCATTGTTGGATATATTGTTTTCAAATCAAAGGAGCCGCAATCCTCTTCTAAAACACATTTTATTTTGTTAGTACGCTTTATATTGCCGATCCCATCAGTAGAAAACATTTTGTCAATCAGCTCATCCACATTTTTATCTGTCAGAGTTATTATTAATGTTATTGTACTTTTGTCTTTATTGTTTTTCTTTTCATCCACTTGAACATCATTTATTTCATATGTTTTATGTACTTGTTTAGAGTCACTATTTGAGAGCGCGTCCTCTATTATAGAGTCACATAAAACTTTATAAAAGTCCTCTATTTTTGCATCAGTTTTTAACACAAAAAGTGATTTTGCAGGAATCAACGGGATCTTTTCCTTTTTTGATTTGACATGTGGTTCCATATGCTTCACCAAACGAGCCATTTGACCGTATTTTGTATACAAAACAGTATGTACGTTTTTTGTAATCAATTTTACGTTTGTTTCTATGTCAAATAGTGGATTTTCTACATAACAGAATACGTCCAAAAGTAAAGCCTTAGCCATATTATTTCTCAGCTTTATATCATCTTTCTGAGACAAGGCTTTTTTAATTTCCTTAATTCTTTGTGTATTGGCATTTTTTACAGAACTCACGGTGGCCTTGTCATATACGTCTGTTAAGTCCCCATCTATTTTTAAAATTTCTTTGAAAAAAGCTTGATAATTAAAATCTCTACGAGCTTCGTGCAAGCGTCGCATTGTATAGAATAATTTTTCCTTATCCAGCGTAAAAGCGCGCATATCATTATCGAAATCCCATCTTTTTTCATTATTAATTATTGTTATCAACCGGCACAAGTCGTTTGGCATTCTCTCAGGGATTTGCATCAATTCATCCGTAATTAATTTAAAATTATCAGAATTTAATTTCTGTTTTTGCCCTTGCGCAATCAGTTCTGCTGAAACAGAATTGAACATATATGTGATGTGAAGCAAAGATAGCTTTTCAGCCTCTGAGGTTCTAAACACAATCGGGAAACTTGGGTAATTGATTAATTTCCCAGTAAGCATTGCAAAATAGAATGGTTGAATTAGTGCGAATTCTACTAAATCAGCAACTCCATTTACTACTTTGATTTCTTGAGTCTCGGGCAATTGCTTTCTAGCATAGTCAACAACCAATAAGACGCCATCTATTATACGGGCTGGTTGCAACGCTTTGATTTTATCACAACCGTTATCCCTATCAAGACTCATAGCCTCTGTTCTAATCCAGAATAATTGATTTTTAGAATCAATATCCAGCACACTAGTGTAAGCAGTGCATATGCTGTTGTTTGGAGCAAAGCAAAGTACTGGCTTTGTAACTTTCCCTGTCATAACAAATTCTGTAAATTGTTCCATTGTCAGAACGATAGGCTCTGAATTCTTTGAAGAAGCAAATGCTGTAGTGCATAAAGTTACGGGAAAAATTATCGCCATGACTAATGCTGGTATTATTTTCATAAGATTTTTTACATTAAAAAACAATCGCTCAGATAATTTTATTATAAAGTTGCTCATTTGGGTTAATTTTGTTTAAAATTTCGTTAAAATTAAATCGAAAACTTCCGCTCATCTCAATGAGAATCAATCTATATCAGAGCATTCGCCATTTCGCACAAATCAAATAAGCAACAATCTGCGCATTTCGGTTTCTTGGATGTGCAAACATATCGACCGTGAAGGACTAGCCAGTCGCTGGTGTTTTTATGAAATTTTTGTGGGATAACATTTAACAAATCTTTTTCTACAGAAACAGGGTCATGCGTATTACTCAATCCAATACGTCGCGATACTCGCAAAACATGCGTATCCACCGCAATCGTATCGGCTCCAAACAGTCTGTTTGCAATAACATTTGCAGATTTTCGACCAATACCTGGTAATTTTTCCAATTCGTCTCGCGTTGCAGGTATTTGCGAATTATATTTTTCAATCAATACTTCCGATAACGCAATAACGTTTTTTGCTTTGTTGTTAAAAAATCCCAACGAGTGTATGTATTCTTTCAACGTGTCAATTCCTAATATCAACATCTTCTCAGGAGTATCGGCAATCGCAAATAGTGCTTCGGTTACTTTGTTGACCATTTTATCCGTCGTCTGAGCGGAAAGCAAAACAGCTACGGCAAAAGTAAAATCATTAGGGGCGATAAGTTCGCTTGTTGGATTTTGATTTTCCCGCTTTAATCTTTCAAAAATTTCTTCAATCTCTGCAGTATTTAACATAAACTCTCCAACACATGCTAAATCACAGTCACATCATATCAATTTTAGCGTGTTTGTTTTTGAAATTTTGCAATTAGTTATTCATTAAATA
>CADBWU010000028.1:0-1644 GCA_902798535.1 uncultured Pseudomonadota bacterium | reverse complement strand
TAAATAAATTGAAAAATATTATTCAGAATTAACAAAAAATTAACTTTTGTATATGAAAATATAAAAAAGCAAATGATGGAATTGATATGAATAAGATAGAAAAAATGAATTCTGTATGGACCTGCATTTTGGTGCTTCCGGGTTTGTCTATATCGGTGAATGCCTCGACGGTTGTATTTAATGGATGCACTAATACTTCGAATAATTATTTTGAATTTACTTCCGGGGGGGGGCGAATACTGTATAGGTAAATGTATTCCCAGATCAAACCCAGAAAATTTAACTATAGTGACATTAAAAATTCCTGGAAGTGTAGATGGAACCCAAGTAAGTTTGGGGAAGCAGGCATTTGATTGGGCAAAAAACGGAGCAAATTATTCTAATCTAGAAGTAAACTTAATTTTTACGAAGGTCGATAATATGTGTGTCCAAATGCCAGCAGATTGTTCATACATATTTCGTGAATACAATGAATTACCCAAAATTGCAAAAATTAGCATAGATTTGAGCGGAATAGACACAAGCAACGTAACGAATATGACTGGTATGTTCCAAAATTGCTCAAAGCTAACATCGCTGGATTTAAGTAATTTTAATACCAGTAAAGTAACAAAGATGCTTCAGATGTTTTATCTATGCTCTGGATTAACATCATTAAATGTAAGTAGCTTTGATACCAGCAATGTAACAAATATGGGGAGCATATTCCGTGATTGCACAAGACTTACATCATTGAACGTAAGCAATTTTGATACGAGTAATGTAGTAACGGCCAACAGCCTTTTCAACGGCTGTTCTAACTTAACGTCTCTGGACTTGAGCAATTTTGATACAAATGCATTTGAAAATGTGGGACATATGTTTTATGGTTGCACAAGCTTAACTTATCTAGATTTAAGTAATTTCACTGGTTCCAAAATTGCTGATCATATAGACAATATGTTTAACGGCTGTACAAGTTTAACTTATCTCGATATCAGCAATATTGATGCTAACAATACTATCGACATTGGTGGTATGTTCAAAGATTGTTCCGCTTTATCTACTTTAAAAATTTCAGAAAAATTTTCGCCACCTACGGATACGGTAACAGAACTAGATACTATGTTTTCTGGATGTAATTCCAATATAAATATTATCGGAACAAAGGTGAGTCAATTTATAATTGCAAATGCTACTGTAAAATCGAAAATAAATGCTGATGGCAACAAGGTTTATATTTATCAATCCCCCTCAACTTGGATATCTGCCGATTTCAAGAAAATTGTTGGAGATCAATTGGGAATAACGACATTTACAGAAGAGCCAGAGACGACCGATATTTCTAAAATATTTTCAGCAACATCAGAAGATAGCGTATACATAGCACAAAATGAGGGGGATAAAACTATACTAGTAGATGGCGCAGACAAAACTATCGCCGGTGCGTTGACAAACAAGACAATCGATGGCATTGGGTATTATCCAGCAAATTTACAAATAACTGGAAACATTCCATTATCAGGCAATAACTTTGAATTTAATCAAAAGTTATTTATAGTCGGAGATGGAATTAAAAACACTACGGTTACATTGTCCAATCCAAAAGCACTGCCGAAAACCGAAACATCAGTTGAAGCGAATGCGACATTAAATTTTGCAGGC
>CADBWU010000027.1:10922-12119 GCA_902798535.1 uncultured Pseudomonadota bacterium | reverse complement strand
TTTTCATCTTTATAAACTTGATATATTAACCTATGTTGAATATTAAGTCTTTTGCTGTAACACCCAGAAAAATTTCCAACCAATTTTTCATATGGAAGGAAAAAAGGATTCTCTTTCATTTGCTCTAAAATATACAAAGCTTTTTTTAATAAATTGGGTGATTTTTCCAATTTCTTTTTAT
The DNA here is from genome assembly GCA_902798535.1 of uncultured Pseudomonadota bacterium. Classification (GTDB taxonomy): domain Bacteria; phylum Pseudomonadota; class Alphaproteobacteria; order RUG11792; family RUG11792; genus RUG11420. The sequence continues at coordinate 11,938 of CADBWU010000027.1, read as the reverse complement.
CGCAAATTGCATCTTTTGTAAAAACGATGTTCCAGGTCAAAATACTTCATCCATAGGTATGCAATTTTCGAGTGGCTCATTGATACCATTAATTATCTTTTTCGCCAAATATTTATTTTGCAGAACATTGATAGTTTCAATCATTCCATTATATTCTTCATCTGACATTAAAATAGCGTCACCGCCCAAAGATGTAATTTTAACCGGCTCGGTATACTTTTTATGAAAGTTACTCAGTAGCTGAAAAAGCTGTTTCCTTGCTGACGTTGCAGTTAATATTTCCATAATTCACTCTATAAACCATTCTTTGAAGATTGTACCATAAGTTGTACATATTGCAAAATAAAAATGAAATGGCTGGTGCCGAGCAATTCAACAATCTCGGATTGTGTTTTTTAGATATTCAACATCTTTTTCAAAAAGTGTTGTTTTTAAAAACCTCACTATTTAAATAGTTCTTTTATAGATGTTGAAATTCCAGGTTCTTTCATAGCATCCAAGACCAGCGTTTTCATCGGCTCTTTCTCGCAATATTCCTGGGCTGTGTCCAGTGGTGCTTGTTGCCTGTACTTGTGTAAGAGCCACTCAATAGTTTTAGGAACTGAGCGAAATTGTTCATTAGCTAATACTTTCAGTTGTTCAAGTAGTTCCCTTGAAATTCTTATTGTTGATGTTTCCATAATGCGCTTATTTAATACCATCCGCGTATATAATATCACTTTTTATCTATAAAAGGCAACATTACCTGCTTTCGAATGTTCTATTTTCGGGCACGATGTGCGTGGAGCACCTATTGGGTGCACCTAGTAGGTGAGCACTTAATAAGTAACAATGAATAAATTTGTGAACGAAACAAAAATTGCATCATTTTTGAAATGGGCAAAAGAGAGAAGAAACACAAAACAAATTTCAGCAAATGAGCGAAACTATCAAAAATGGAGAGGATGAATTAGAGGCAGATTTATACACAAAGGTGCAGGAAAACGTTGACACTTACTATAGTTTAGTCTTTCATA
>CADBWU010000027.1:0-10879 GCA_902798535.1 uncultured Pseudomonadota bacterium | reverse complement strand
ACTTAACCACTTTGCTTCAATAGCTTCGTTCAGCACTAGAGTTCCAAATAAAACCTCACACAAGAAGCATTTCATTGACAAATGAAATGTTGAATAATTGTATTCAATGGTATCAATAAGCTCAATGATGGATACTTCTGTGTTTAATTCTTCCATGATTTCTCTTCTTAATGCTATCTGCGGTGTTTCCCCGTTTTCAATTTTTCCGCCGGGAAATTCCCACAATCCCTTGAATTCGCCGTATCCTCGAGCTGTTGCAAAAACCGTATGTATATTTCTAGCATTATCACAAATAATTGCAGAAACAACGTTTACTGATTTCATATACTTTCATCTTATAACTAAAAACACTAAGTTATTTTATCACATATGAGCGCTGTAGCGTTTCTTGGATCAAACGAAGTCTCTACCAGGTAGATTATTACACCTATCAAGTCATATACTGGCTGGAATTGTTGACGGATTTTGTGTGCATCGAGCGCTCGAAATTCGATGTCGCATATATAACCGAATTTGATCTGCGAATTTTTCATTTATAAACATTTCCTCGAACATCTACACGAATTATTAAGACAGTAATAGTTTCATTATTTACTTTGTATATCACTCGATATTTTCCCACACGCAATCTATAATAACCTATTAATTCTCCTTTAAGAGGTTTAAACTTCGTTGGACATACGCTGAGGCGCTCATCTATAGCTTTTAAAATGCCATTACGAATATCGCGTGGAATTTTTGCTAGTTGTTCCACTGCCTCTTTCAAATACTTAATCTGGTAAAGCATCTAACATCTTCTTGACTTCATTAGCAGGTATTGCCTTGCTTTCATCAATTTCTCCCAAACTCTTTATCATTTGTATGTCATACGCATCTTCGTCCCATTCAAGTTGTCTCTTTATAAAGTCTGCGCAAATAGCAGAAACAGACTTTTTAGTTTTAGAAGAAATATCACGTAGGAGATCTAATGTACTGCTATCGAGAACAATATTTACACGTGGCTCAATCGTAGGCATAAACATATCAGTCCCAATTACTAACTATAGTGTATCACAAGTGATAAAGTATTGCAAACAAGTTGTGGCAACATTAAAAGGAAAAGTCCCTGGAAACAAAAATAATGTTCCGCAATTTAAAGAGGGATTTGTCATATCTGAAAACGAAACCAGCAGAGCATTTGAACACGCAAAAAACAACGAAGCGCATTCGGGACATTGTCCCTAATTTGCAAAAGGGTATGCGGGGATAAAAGACAGAAAAAGGAGTTTTAGATATGGTTTTAGACATATACACAATATGTGGAGGCGAAATAATCTATCACACATTGTGTGAACACATGCCGTGTGAACACATGCCGTGTGAACATTAAAAGCTGTTTCGTTGTGTCTGAACGGAAGGTGTACTCCATGGGTTAATTCGAATAGGTGCAATATCTGGGCTTTTTATTATTTACTACATGAAAAACATAAAGTCACGCAGTGACCCCACAAAAATTCATTTGAAGGATTGCTTAAGTTAGTATATATTATAAGTGTGATATGTATACACTGGAACATAAATGAATTTTACAACAAGAGTCTTTCAAAGCGGAAATTCCAAGGCGATACGAATTCCTAAAGAGTTTGGGCTAGTTCAAAATGAATTAGTGAAAATTTCCGATAGAGGCTATGAATTAGTGATAGAGCGAATTGATAAGATGAACTGGATTGATAGATTTTTTGATGAGCAGATTGATGATTTTGCGCCGGAAAAAAGTAGGACTAAAAACAGAGTGATCAATCTATGATGTTTGTTCTAGATACCAATATTGTTTCATATGCAATACGCTCCTGGTCAAATACTTTGCGGTTAAAGTTCATTGAATACGCTAAAGAACTATATATTTCAGAAATTACACGAGCAGAATTACTTTTCGGAATTTATAAATGTGATGGATTAAAGCGAGAAAGATTATCGCAAAAAATAAATCTGTTTTTGGAAAATATTCCTGCGCTTCCGTTTTCTGGAAACGTAGTTGAGATTTTTGCAAAATTACGTTTAGATTTGTTTAAAAACGGGAATATTATAGAGGACTTCGACATTATGATAGCGTCAACTGCAATTGCTAATAATGCAACACTGGTGACAAATAATGAAAAACATTTTCTGCATATTCCAAATATTTTAATTGAAAACTGGACAATTTAGCCTTTTCTTTTTTGTATACGTTTGTAGTGATGGTACGAACATTGTTCGGAGTGTTTCTGAAATTAGGATGAGCAAGGGAATTACGATAGCAAATGTCGTTGGGTTATATAGTGCGAACGCGGAAATTAAAGTACTCGCTGGCTACTTAGCTTTGAGTGTGCTCTTCATTTGCATCGCACTTGTCAAAGGTGTTGGCTCATTCATACACCTTGCAGGGCAAATGACAGACGCTACCACAAGTGCAGGTGACATTGTCACGGTGGAGCTGTTGGCGAGATTGTTAACGGGAATATGAGTTATGACAATGTCATTAGCAACGTTAGCCTCGGCAATTCGCAGATGGGCAACGCTTCAGAATTACAACGCAACCATAACAGCCTAATTGCAGGTGGCGGTCACAAACTCGATACCAGGTGACTCGAGTATGACGAACGCTTGTATGATAGTAACTGTTTAACAAAAGCAAATCAGAAGGAGACAAAAGATGTCTGGCAATAAAATCGCGATATATCAAGATGGAAGTATCAACATAACTGCGAGAATTGAAGATGAAACTATTTGGCTAACTCAGGCACAAATAGTGGAATTATTTGGTTCCAGCAAAGCTAATATAAGCGAGCATATAAACAAAATTCTTGAAGAGGAAGAGCTGGATAACTCAACTGTTCGGAAATTCCGAACAGTTCAAACAGAAGGTATGCGTGAAGTCAGCAGAAATCTCACTTATTACAATCTCGATATGATAATTTCGGTTGGGTATCGCGTGAAATCCAAGATTGCGACACAATTTAGGCGATGGGCAACGCGCACTTTGAGGGATTTTGTAATCCAAGGATATGCGATAAACAGCCAAAGGTTAGCAGAAAAAGAAACTCAATTAATTGCATTAAAAAATGCCATCAATTTGATTGAACGTAGCATTCGAAATCAAATCGAAACTGTTGAACAAGCAAAGCAACTAACTTCGTTTTTGAGTAACTTTGCAAAAGGTTTTGCGCTTTTAGATGATTATGATCACGACAAATTGGATAAAAAAGGAAGGACAGAAAATCCAGTTACAGTAGTTACCGTTGATGAGTTTTTGACCATGATTCAGGAGCTTAAAAACGATTTCGACAGCGAAATTTTCGGACAGTCGAAAGACGAAAGTTTTGAAAGTTCAATAAATCAGATTTATCAAGGATTTGGGGAGCAAGACTGTTACCCGACCGTTGAAGAAAAAGCCGCTACTTTGCTTTATCTAATCGTCAAAAATCATTCATTTATCGATGGCAACAAAAGGATTGCTGCGGCGTGTTTTTTGTATTTTCTTGATAGGAATGGGATTTTGAAAGCACACGAAACATTTATCTTGGATAGTAATTCGCTTTTTGCTCTGACAATACTCGTCGCAGAAAGCAAACCATCAGAGATGGAGGTTGTAAAAAATATGATAATTAGTGTGTTAAATAGAAGCAGAGATTGATATGAATAAGGAAGTGTCTAGCTCTTCAAAAGAAATCGCGTATAGTAACATACGCACGAGCATTATAAATGCGCAAAGCACGATTTGTAGAGCTGTAAATTCAGCGATTGTGCAGGCGTATTGGGAAATTGGCGAGCAGATTTATAAGGAGTGTGGCGAAAATGAGCGCGCAGAGTATGGCAAAGAGGTTTTGAAATACCTCTCCGAGCGCCTAACAGCCGAGTTTGGCAAGGGATTTGATGTGAGGCGATTGCGGGAAATGCGCCAGTTTTATGTGACATTTCCAAAGCGGCACGCACTGCGCGCCGTTTTGAGCTGGACGCACTACCGTGTGATTATGCGCGTTGAAAATCCAAAGGCGCGAGAATTTTACGCTGAAGAATGCGCAAGCGAAGGCTGGAGTACGCGACAGCTCGAACGGCAGATATACTCGTTTTACTATGAGCGATTATTGTCGAGCCAAGACAAAGCAAGTGTGCGAAACGAGATAAATACGACAGAACCTAAAAAGGAAATCTCGCCTCAAGACATTCTAAAAGAACCATATATTCTGGAATTTCTGGGCTTAGAAGATGCATCGTCGTACCACGAAAAGGACATAGAACAGCGGATCATCAGCCATCTGCAACAGTTTTTGCTAGAACTTGGTAAGGGATTTTCATTCGTTGCGCGCCAAAAGAAAATCTCGCTTGATGGCGACAATTTCTATATCGATTTGGTATTTTACAACTGTATTCTGCGATGCTATGTCCTAATTGATTTGAAACTTGGCAAACTAACACATCAGGACTTGGGGCAAATGCAGATGTATGTCAATTACTACACGCGCGAGCTAATGAACGATAGCGACAGCAAGCCCATCGGACTAATACTCTGCGCAGACAAAAAAGACGCTGTCATTAAATACACATTACCCGAGGACAACAACCAAATATTTGCTGCAAAATATAAGCTATACCTCCCAACGGAAGAGGAACTACAGAAGGAAATTCAACTGGCTCGTGATGAAGGAGAAAACAATGGACACGAATAAAGAAATTATTGAATCGATTGATTATACGCAGGTTTTGACGAAGCTGAAAGATGATGTAAGAGCATCCAGACTTAGAGCAGCAAGAGCAGTAAATACCGAACTCATCCTGCTTTATCACAGGATAGGGACATATATATTGAAGTTGCAAAAGGAGCAAGGCTGGGGAAGTAAGGTCATTCAGCAGTTGAGCAAAGACCTGAAAAGTACGTTTCCTGATATGAAGGGGTTTAGCGAGCGTAATCTAAAATATATGCGCAAATTCGCTTTCGAGTATCCTGATGTCGAATTTGTGCAACAGGCTGTTGCACAATTGCCCTGGTCTCATATTTGCATAATTTTGACCTCGCTCCAGAGCCCAGATGCTCGGCAATTTTACATCGCAAAAGCTATCGAAAATGGTTGGTCACGCAACATTTTATCTATACAAATTGAAGGACATTTGTATGAACGAAGCGGAAAAGCTGTCACAAACTTTGATGATAAATTGCCTTCGCCTCTGTCGGATTTGGCTAATGCCTCGCTCAAAGATCCGTATTTATTCGACTTTTTAACACTGCATGACAAAGCGATTGAACGAGATTTAGAAAAAGGATTGATAGAGCATATCCGGGACTTTTTGCTTGAATTAGGGGAAGGATTTGCATTTATTGGTAATCAGTACCATTTGGCAGTCGGAGAAAGTGATTTTTATATCGATTTACTGCTATATAACACGAGATTGCATTCGTATGTTATTGTCGAATTAAAAGCCGGGAAATTCAAGCCTGAATACGTTGGCAAGCTCAACTTTTACCTATCTGCAGTCGATGATTTAATACGGCAACCGGGAGACAATCCGAGTATTGGTTTGCTACTTTGCAAAGAGAAGGACAATATAATTGCGGAATATGCCCTAAAGGACATTGAAAAACCAATGGGGCTAGCGTCGTATAAATTGGGAGATGCAATTCCGAAAGATTTCCAAGCTTCTTTGCCATCAATTGAGACTATCGAAACAAATCTGTCCCGGTCACTTAAGTTATCCACAAAAACTGTGGAAAAGGCGGAGCAAAAGGATGCGAATTAAAAATTTGTGTCTAAAATTTCAGTGCCAGAACCAAAGTGTGCAATTTTTGAGCAGAGAAAATAATTATCACAAAAGATGCACTTTTTGTGCACTATATGGTAATATAGAAGTGAAAACTGTTTGGAGATAAAACAATGGTTACAATAAGAATTTCGGAAGAGTGTGGAGATGTTTTGAGAAAATTAGCAGAAAAAGCTAGACGCTCTCTTTGTAAACAAGTTGAGGCAATGATTATGTCGCAAAATGATATTGACGAATACGAACAAGCTTGGAATGACGCGAAAACTGGCAAAAATTTAACATTTACAGGGAAATTTACCTCGTTTGAAAATGCTTTGGAAAAACTGGGCATAAACGATGAGTGATTTTGTTTTTCTGTTTACAAATAAAGCTAAATCTGACTTAAAAGTAATTAACAAAAATGAAATTTTATACGAAAGAGTGAAATCAATAATTGAATCAATTGCTGAAAATCCCATATCTGGCATCGGCAAGCCTGAAAAATTGAAGCATCGAGACAACAATGCTTGGTCAAGACGAGTTAGCGATAAGGATAGATTAGAATATATAATTCGGCAAAACGAAATTATAATTGTCAGCATTTTAGGACATTATGATGATAAGTAAAATTTGCAATCCGTACGTTTTTACGTTACTATTTATATAGATTATTGACTGAAGAGATAGCCTTATGAATACGATAACAGCGACTACATTCAGGAAAAATTTGTACCAAACATTGGCACAAACTGAAAATGGATGTCCTCTACGAATTACATCTAAAAAAGGTGATTGCATTTTGCTTTCAGCTCGCGATTGGGAGGCTTTAGAAGAAACGTTGTATCTTATGGGAAATGCACAAGATTGGAAAGCCATAACTGAACCGATCAATGTTGCTGAATGTACGGAACAATTGGACTGGTAAATGTGGAAAATTATATACACAAAACGCGCATCAGATGATGCTAAAAAAATTGCAAAAATCGGGTTAAAAGACAATGCAGAGCACTTGCTGGAAATTATTAAAAACAATCCATTTAAAACTCCGCCTTCATACGAAAAATTAGTTAATTTGAAAAATACATATAGTCGCCGAATAGACATCAGACACCGTCTTGTATACGAAATCAAAAAGGAGAAAAAATTGATAATCGTGCGATTGATGTATAAACATTACGGAGACTAGGAAATTTGGTGGATGTTACGTTATGGGAACTCAGCTAATTTCACAATTAGAAAAAATTTACGGCAGAGAATTAACGCGAACAATTATAGGTCTTTGTGGCACCAAAATTGCAATGAATGTCCCCGAACAAATCACAGCAAAATATATGGCTGACTTCTTAGGAGAAAAAGAAGAAATAACTTCGAGAAAACACTAATTTAAGAGCTAAACTTGATTATCTATTTTTGCTAGAAAATAACCTAAGAAAAATCACAATTTCACAGTATGTTAGCTCTACTCCCACTTTCGTAGTATTTGTCAATTCGACTCAAAATGAAAATCACTATAAAATTGCACAAATGATATCTACAGTTTGTTCTCAAAATGATGTTTTTATGGTACTGGATAATAAAGAGCATGTTTAAAATGTGTGACATTGTCTTGCAAAAATAGTGCGTAAGACATATAATGATACCTGAAAGGAGATTGTTGTATGACACAAGCAACTTTAAGTGTTAGAGTAAACAGCGAGGACAAAAAGGGGTTTGAGAACTTTTGCGAGCAAGTTGGATTGAATGCTTCCGTCGCAATCAATATGTTTGTTAAAACAGTGATAAGAGAACAGAGACTGCCATTTGAAGTAAGATCGGATCCTTTTTATAACTCAGCAAATATAGCAAGGTTAGAGAAATCCATAAACGACTTGAAAAGAGGTTTGGGAACTGAACACGAATTGGTGGAAATAGATTGATGAAAAAAATATGGTCGGACGAAGCCTGGGACGATTATGTTTATTGGCAAAATCAGGATAAGAAAACACTGAAAAAGATTAACCGTCTTCTACAAGATATCAGTAGAAATGGTTACAACAGTATCGGGAAGCCAGAACCACTGTCAGGCAATCTTGCGGGATTTTGGAGTGTACGTATTGATGCAAAAAATCGAATTGTATTTCGAATAAATCGTGATGCACTGGAAATCGCGCAATGCGGTTCATCACATTGTGATTCACATTATCGTGACAAGTAGTGAAAACGACAGCTCAGTAATATTACTGATTGGTTGTCTATTTTGTATACCAAGCGATGCGTAGAATTGATTCGTCTAGACCAGCATTTTGCCAGGTCATACTTTAATGTCTCAGGTTTGCCTATACCCGAAAACGGTGTAATTTTAATATCTTCGACCAATCTCAGTATCCTTTTTAAAACACCTTTGTCAATTTTCTGCCAATACCTGAAATCTTCCTCAAATTGCGGAGTTAAGACCACATTCATCTAACAATGTCTCCCAGCTTTTTGTATTTCCGTCATCTGCATTTTTCAATGATGCCTGGAGATGTTTCGCATTTTCTTTTGAGCTCAAAAGGTAGGCAGTTTCTTTCATTGCATCGTACTCATCCGCCGAAAGTATGACTGCACGATCTCCGTTTTTTCGAGCAATATATACCTCTTCAAAATCATCACATACCGCAGATAGTATGGACGATAGGGTTTGTCTTGCTTCGCTGTAGCTGACTTGTTTCATAGCCATCCAATTTTCACTCGACCTGATATCATTGTACAACATTTCTGTACAATAAGCAATTTCTATATCTCAATCTCTCTTCCACGTTGCATCGAGCAATTTATTGAGCGTTGCAATTCTAACTGTCTTTGTTGCTCTTTTTGCATGTTTTCATTTTGGATAAAAGTCGATAATCCGGACAGTTCGTGTTGAGATAATCCTTCACTCTTTTGCCGATATTCATTATTGGCATTTTGCACTATTTCATTAAATTTATTTTGCTTATCACGAGTAAAGTCGTTGTAATCGGTATTATGGGCAATCATTTCAGCCTTTTTATGAATATCTTGCACAATATCTAAATTCAAATTGGTATCTTTAAAATCTTTTTTCAAAATGTTCAAAACATAGCGCCTGTTTCACCGCATCTTTCATACATTCAATTATGTTTTCACCCTTATAGTTTTTATTCATGATAATGTTTGCATATTCAAGTGCCGTTTCACTCAAAGTTATGTCCTTTCGTGCTTCATATTTATTCTGAAATTCCGTAACAATAGCCTCATCAATGTATCGTACAAAATCTCGTTCAACTTGCGGTTCCTGCAAAATACTATTTGCTAACTCATCCGTTTTCGCTTTATTCTCGAAATTCGGCCCGGTGTTATCAATTTTATCTGCTAATTTTTCTGCTTTTAAATGTAAATCTTCTGCTTCTTTTCCCGTCATTTCTAGCTTTCCTGATTTCTCCTTTAAAAGCTCAAAGCATAAAGATTGTTTTGCTATCTGTGTCGCATATTCTTCTAGGTTTGTATATTTGTCTGCACTCCGATGTATCAACGTATTCGCGTACTCGTACACTTATTCAGCTTGGAGGTCTTTTGTCTCTAACGCCGATTTTGGATATTTGTAATATTAAGTTAGGTGAGGATTTGCAGATTTCTGCTCAAGACAAAACTGATACATTTTTGGGCATTATCTCGACTTTGTTTGATTCACTTTCGAATGATTTTGAAGCTTCCGATTTAGACCATTTTAAAACAATTGGCTCATCATTAAGATTTTCTCATTTGATGAATAAATCTGGTGCATAATTATGGAGATTTAGATGTAAAATTCAACAAACAGTGATGCAAAAAAAATCGCCCCCTACCAGAAAACCAAATGGCGAGAAAAAAGTACAAGAATTACAAAAAATAAAAAAACAAAAAATTCAGGAAACACTAACTATTTTGAAAAAGCAATTTCCTCTCGCATTTAAAGAAAATCCAGAACCTCTAAAAATCGGAGTTTTGGAGGAATTAGTTGAAAAACTAAGTGGAAAAATCTCTAAAAATAAAATAAGAAGTGCACTCAAATATTACACAAGAAACATGATGTATCATCAAGCGGTTTTAATCAATACGTACAGAATTGATTTGGCGGGAAAACGATGCGAACTTATAACATCACAGCAAAAAGAATATTCACAAAAGTGCTTAGGTGAAATTTTGGCAAAAGCTCAACAACGATATAAACAGTAGTTTTTAAATTTAGGAGAAGGGATATGAAGGGTAGAATATTTGATGAAAAATTTTATCTGCCATTGCAAAAACTGAAAAAATCTATGGTGAAAGATCTTGAAAAAGAGCAGAATGTTGCAGGAAACACAAAATTAGCAACTGAGTTAGTCGATGGAATGATTCAATTTTTTATAGAAAACGATATGGCAAAAATACGAAAAGATGAAAAAACAGGTGTGAAATACATCTCCGTAAATGAAGAAAATTGGTCTGAAGAGGATTTTGGCGAATGTCCGAAAGTTAATGTATCAGAGCAATTAAAAGGATTTGGTTTGAGGGAATGAACATAAAAAATATTTTTTAAAAATTTGTTGTTGTGGTGCCTGTGTACCCTGTTGATAACTCTGAATACAACGTATGAAGAGTTATCAATAAGTGCACAGGCATTTTTGCATAACAATCAGAAACCGATAATATCGGGAAAGTTCGGAAATAAATCTAGAGATAACTCACCGAGTTATCATAGATTTATTCTGAACGCTCTGACAATCCGTGACCAGATTATCCAAGCCACATTGACTATGGTCATCTCAAATGGTAAAATGACATTAGAGTGGTCATTTGGATAACGTGTCATGGACATTTCAATACAAGCTACTACATTTAAAATTAAGTGCCTAAAGCTACTCGAAGATGTGCAAAATGGGAACACTTACTTCATCACAAAACGAGGCGTACCGCTAGCGAAACTGGAAGCACTTGCGCATAAACCAGAAAAATTGTTTGGTGCAATGAAGAAATCCTGCGCTTTAGTAGGCGATATTGTTGAGCCGATTGATGAAATTTGGGATGCTATGAAATGACCGATCTATTGCTCGATACACATATCTTCATTTGGCTTTTAACCGGTAATCATAATCTCACAAAAGAAAATTTAAGTTTAATCGAAGATTGT
>CADBWU010000026.1 GCA_902798535.1 uncultured Pseudomonadota bacterium | reverse complement strand
TTTTACACTGAACTGTCCGAAGATACTATCGTCGAAGCGCATCGTGAACTCATGAATTTTCTGCAAAAATGCAACATCTATTGTCTACATTCCGCGTTGTAGTATATATTCTGTATATAATCCCGGAAACCCCTTTTTGCCTCACATCTGTTTGAACTTGAACAACTCGTATCAGTAAGCAATATGACTTAGAAAGAATGCTGTTTTTTTGTAGCAGATTATGTATAATCTAGAGTAGAGCCCGGGTGGTGGAATTGGTAGACGCGCACGCTTCAGGTGCGTGTGGAGGCAACTCCGTGGAAGTTCGAGTCTTCTTCCGGGCACCATAAGATGGAAAGTCCAATGATTTTGATAAAAAATAAAAATCTGAAAGAATCGTCAAAAAAATGGTTGCAACGGCAAATGAGCGATCAATATGTAGAAAAGGCAAAAAAAGCAGGTTATCGTTCGAGAGCCGCCTATAAAATTTTAGAAATACAGCGTAAATTTAAAATTTTAGATACACGTTCTATCGTCCTTGATTTGGGGGCTGCCCCAGGGGGGTGGTCTCAAGTCGTGGCCAATATAGCTAAAAAAGTGATCGCAATTGATCTTTTGGACATGGCTCCTATCCCAAATGTACATTTCATACAGGGGGACTTTACTGAAGAAAGAAATATGCAAACTCTTATACAACTCTTAGAAAAAGAAAAGGCTGACGCTGTTTTAAGCGACATGGCGCCAAATACCTGTGGCATAAAAAAAATTGATCATATGAGAATTATAAACTTACTTGAAGATGTATATGATTTTTCTACGAAAATTTTGAAACCAGGTGGCTCACTGGTAGCAAAGGTATTTCAAGGAGGCGCGACAAACAATTTGTTGCAAAATTTAAAACAAAGTTTCACTAAGGTTCGGCATTTTAAGCCACTTTCTAGTCGGAAAGAATCACCGGAGATATATCTCATTGCACAGGGGTATAAAAAATAACTCCTTTGAGTTTGGAAATTATATTACGATTTTCGAGAGACATGTTTTTTAAATATTGTGTCTTTACCTCAATTTTGGAGCCATTTTGTTTGCGTACAATAAAGGATATTGCATTGTTTCCATCAGGTATTTTTTCTAAAGCGGCGTATAAATTATCTATATCTGTATTTTCAGATACTTCTATAAAAACCTTCTGATTTTCTACAATCTTATCGATATTTTGGACTGAAGTGCCGAGGATTTTCAAATTATCTCCGTCGATTTTTATGTTCGCGTCAAAAAGTAACGAATTGCCAACAACCAGCAAATCCTTTGACTTTGAAAAAACGTCCGGAAATACCGTCACTTCAAATGAATTATCCTGATCTGAAATAGTCAGGAAGGCGTATTTTTGCCCATTTTTAGACAATTTTTCCTTTTTGGATAGTAAAACCCCCGCAATTTTTATATTAGATTCACTATCCCGAAAGTCTTTACTCCTCGTAACATTGTAATTTTCCAGAAATTCTGCATACACATCCATTGGGTGAGCATTTAAATAAAATCCAATGGCTCGTCTTTCATAATCCAACTTTTCGATAGAATTCCATTCAGGCACTTGCTTTAGCTCCACAATACTCGGTTTTATATCAGCAAAAAGAGACATCTGTTTTGTTGCTCCGTTTTCCGCTGCATTCATTAAGCTATCCAATGATTCGAATATTTGTCGACGATTTGGATGTATTGAATCGAATGCGCCGGCGAAAGTTAGTATTTCAATTTGTCGCTGTTGTGCCCCGACTGACTTTGCACGCTTGATAAAATCGTGAATATCTTTGAATTTTCCATTTTTCTCGCGCTCATGGACTATATTTTCCATAACAGCAATTCCACACCCCTTTAACGCACTCAGAGCATAGCGTATTTTATTTTTCTCATCCTTTGAGCCTGAAAAATATGCTTCAGACTGATTTATATCAGGAGGCAACACTTCGATGCTTGAATTCTTAGCATCCTGAACAAATACTGCAATCTTGTCAGTATTGATTATATCCATATTCATGGATGCTATATAAAACTCTCGTCTGAAGTGCGTTTTCAGGTATGCTGTTTGGTATGAAACGACTGCATACGATGCTGCGTGAGAGCGGTTAAAGCCGTATCCTGCAAATTTTTCCATCAACGCAAAAACCTGGTCTGCAACGCTCTTTGAAATACCTTTTTTTGCGGCTCCCTCTGCGAATATTTCGCGATGCCTGACCATTTCCTCCTTAATCTTCTTTCCCATAGCGCGTCGCAACAAATCAGCGCCTGCAAGGCTATATCCCCCCATAGCCTGTGCCGTCTGCATAACTTGCTCTTGGTATATCATGATTCCGTAGGTGTGCTTCAAAATTGGTTCCAATAGCGGATGCAGGTACTCAGTTTTTTCTCTGCCGTGTTTTCTTGCGATGTATAGCGGGATATTATCCATAGGTCCTGGGCGGTATAGCGACACTAGAGCGATAATATCTTCGAGGTTATCTGGCTGAAGTTTTTGTATAACATCGCGCATCCCCGTGCTTTCAAGTTGGAACACGCCTATCACATCCGTCGCGCAAATAAATTTAAAAACAGCTGGGTCTTCCATATCGATTTTGGATATATCGATATCAATGCTGTGATATTTCTTGATATATTCACAAGCATGTTTTATAACGGTCAGCGTCTTTAGTCCCAAAAAGTCAAATTTTACCAAGCCAGCAGATTCAACGAATTTCATATTAAATTGGGTTATCGCTAAATCCGTTTCACCATCTGAATACAGCGGCACTAGCTCATCAATATTTTCATTACCAATAACAATTCCAGCAGCGTGCATTGACGCATGCCTGTATAATCCCTCAAGTTGTAAACCGGTATTTATCAAGAACTCGACAGTCTCATCTTCTTGCATCATCTGTTTCAATTGTAGTTCTATTTCGAGAGCCTGCGCTAAATCTACCGGATTTGTTGGATTTTGCGGAACGAGCTTCGTGATCTTATCAACTTGACCGTATGGCATTTGCAACACTCGTCCTACGTCACGTAATACATTTCGTGCTTGAAGTTTTCCTAGCGCTATTATGTGTGCGACTTTATCTTTACCATATTTGGATTGGACATACTTAATAACTTCCTCGCGTTTCTCCTGACAAAAGTCGATATCAAAATCCGGCATAGAAACACGTTCCGGGTTAAGAAAACGCTCGAAAAATAGCTTGTATTTTATCGGGTCAAGTTCCGTTATGTATAGACACCATCCAACCAGCGAGCCAGCTCCGGAACCACGCCCAGGCCCCACCGGAACATCGTGTTGTTTCGACCACTTGACGAAATCCGAAACTATCAGGAAGTACCCGCTAAATCCCATATTCTTTATAACACCAAGCTCATATTCTAAACGTTCGGTATATTCTGCTTCGATTTCTTTTGGATTGCGATTTAGGTTAACTTTGTATTTCAATACTTCATCTTGTAATCTTTTAGTCAATCCTGAATGCGCTTGTCTATCAAGGATATCATCCTCATTCTCGCCAGATTCATCGACAAATCTCGGCAAAATCGGCTTTTTCTTTTCAGGCATAAACGCGCATCTCTGAGCTATAACGGATGTGTTTATGACGGCTTCTTTAACATCATCAAATAATTCAAACATTTCATCCGTAGATTTCAAGTAATGCTCTGCTGAAACTCTTCGTCGTTCTTTAACGGTCATATAAGTTGCACCAGCAATACACATCAGCGCATCGTGAGCAATGTGCATCGATTTATCCAAGAAAAACACTTCATTTGTTGCGACAAGCGGAATATTATTTTGAAATGCATAATTTACGAAAAATTGTTCGCAATGTTTTTCCTCAGGTTCGCCAGTCCGTGAAATCTCAACGTAACAATTGTCTTTATAAATAGCATTTATTTCTTTGATAGTCTGCGTAGCCAGTTCGTTATTTCCATTTAAAATCAAGCTACCAATCAAGCCTTTAGCCCCTCCGGTTAATGCAATTATCCCGCCACTATATTGATGCAAATTTTCCAGAGTAACAAACCTGGGCTCTTCTTTACATGTGATATAAAAGCAAGTCATGAGTTTCATCAAATTCTTATACCCAAGTTCATTTTTAGCTAACAATACAATCGGAGCGATTATTCCGCAGTGCCTCACATCAAGTTGCAAGCCCATTATTGGCTGAACGCCAGCGCCTGATGCTTTCGTCGCAAATTCCAGCGCTCCAAACATATTGTTTGTGTCCGTGATTGCTATTGCCGGAATTGCGCTTTCCTCACAAGTATGTATTAGGTCTGGCAACTTAACCGCCCCTTCACAAAGGGAATACGCGCTATGCAATCGCAAATGTATGAAGGGAAGCGACATGGTTTCTTAGAGCGGATATACACTTCTGTGATTGTAACACACCACCTCCCTTGTGTCTCTATCAGAAGCCATTTTTCTGTTGCTTCTTACTGTTTATAGTTTATATGCCACCCATCTTTTGCGTCGTAGTACATTGACTCAACATCAGCTGGCTTCTTCCCATTTGCGATATATTGGACTACAGTTGATATGTCTTTTTGTAAAAGCCCGGATAGTTCTGTGAACTTACGTTCTTCGTCTTTGCTTTTATTTTTTCCTATCCACGTGTTATCAATCTCTATTTTAATAATATGGTCAGAAAAACTTATGGACTCAATTTTTATCTTGTATTTCTCTAGATAATAAACAACTCCATCCAAGGGGACGAACATACCAACTTGTGCTCCGAGTGGTTTTCCTAAAAAGCTGATGTTATAGCCGGTATATAATCTCCAACTCCATGGTTCAAATTCCAAGTCTTTAACAGAGATATCTGCAGCATTCCCTGCCATAGATTTCGGGGATTCAAAAAGCCATTTTTTTGCTTTTTCATTGAGTGTCAATCCAAATATTGGTGTCAATTTGTGGCTCTCTTTTTCAGTGATTTTGCCAGTATCCGACAAATTTTTCGCTCGCCATTCATCTAGGTCCTTCTTTGTTTTGAGGAAATTCTTAAAATAGGTAACAAAATGTAATTTTTTCACATATTCATTTATCTGCTCTATAGAATCATTTACCATTTTGTTGATATTCTCTATTTTAGAGTATTCATTT
Source organism: uncultured Pseudomonadota bacterium (assembly GCA_902798535.1). Lineage (GTDB taxonomy): Bacteria > Pseudomonadota > Alphaproteobacteria > RUG11792 > RUG11792 > RUG11420. The sequence continues at coordinate 7,724 of CADBWU010000026.1, read as the reverse complement.
TTTACGCATTCCCCGACTGTCTTAAACGCTTTTTCTATATCGAATTCACTATCGAATTCCATATCGAATTCGTCATATTTTTTGTATTCCTGTTTGCAAACATGTATCAAATTCCACAACACCACTGCGTTCCAGTTTGCCGGGCTATATTTTACCTTTGTAGGATCCGCTTTAAACTTAATAACTTCATTTTCTTTTTTGCCTGCAAATTCGTTCTTCTCTGTTATGCAATCTGCAATTGCCTTGCCAATAACATTACGTATCGATTCACTGTATTCAGTTTTAGTAATCCAACTACCTTTCCCTGCACCTATTACCTCTCTGTTGGCAATGACGCGCCAGCTGAGCTGGTTAAGCAAATTCAATGAATCATTAAAACTTAAGCATTTATCCTGAGCAATACTGTTTTGTGTAAATGCAGATAATGCTAATACAGTATTAACTACCCCCCCGAATAAATACTTTTTATTTAACATTATTTATATCTCCTTTTCTAAAAATATACAAACACTAATGCTCTACCTAACAATTAGTCTAACATATTTCTCATAGCTAAGCAAATTATTTTTGTATAAGTTCATAACAAATAGTTCATAACAAATGAAACGAAATAATGTTATTCATCTCAAACCAATCTCGGCTCACATTTTATGAAGCTGTACACAAAAACAAAAAAATACATGCTTATGCAAATTTTGTGCTAGAATGAAGTTAGGAAGTTTAATTTTTGGTTTTTTAATATGAAAACGAAGATGATTACAAAAGCGTTGCTGTGTGCTTTGCCAGTAACTTGCATACAACAAGGGTACGCTATGATAGATGAGAACTCTAAAAATACAAGCATAGAACAAGATAATGAGAATTTTTTCTTTCAAGGCAAGGCAAAACTGCAAAAATGTATATTGGAAATGAGCATGATTGACGCCATTGAAAGCGATAAGAAAAAGCCACAGTTTTTGAGCGCAGATATAAAAATTGATACAATTGTTCAAAGGATTGCACATAAGGTGATAAATGCTATCAATAAAGCAGATGTTTTTGACGAGGGGGGTGAGACTATTTCCATTATGTCTTACAAAAAAACGGCAAACGAAATATCAAAAGCTGTTAAACAATCCCCTGTTTATATTTATTGTGACCAATTGCCCATTATGTCCGATAGGGGCGTGATTGAGTTAATGCTGAATAATTTGATTGCCCATTTAGTTCAAGATAAATTCGGATTCGGCAAACAAAATGCCATAGAAGCTCTCCCCAAAATAGCGGGAGTGTTACTATCCAAGTGGATTGAAATCAACAATTTAAATTTAAATAACTACGACAAAGATGATCGTTTTAGAGAAGATGTTGACAATGTTAACAAAAAACTGAATTCGGCAATATCAGCACTAGTTACACTAACGACTGATTTGGAATTGGATAAATTGGATAAAAGCGTCGTAGACAAGCTAAATAATATAGACATAAGAGAAGAACAAGGTGTTTTATCGACAACACTAGACAGTGGCTGGTCCCTGAACTGTCACGAAAACTCAGACAAAAACGGTGAATTAGTCCTTACTCTCTCTCGAGAAGGCAATTCGTTTGAAGATTTTATAGAACTTGACACACTAAGTGGAGATTTCTTAAACATGAATAGAGATTATTTTCCTCCTAGACAAAACAAAGACTCTTGTTTTGTTGTATCTGACAGATACACAAAAAATGAGAACGTCCATTTCAATGAGTTAGGGAAAAACATCTACAACATTATTCAGACCATGTATAAAAACACGAATTTTAGAATTCAACTATACCAACTGATGAAATCAAATGGTGCCTCTAGAACAGCAAAATCACTCTTTGAATTGTATGAAATGATTGACACTAACTCTTACTCAAATCAAGGGGGCCTATTATTGCAAAGTTTAGTTAATGATATAGTGGATAGCTATTTTAAAAATTTTGACAATTTGGACGAAAAGAAAGTTGATGTTAAGATCGCTTCAAACCTAGAAGAAATATTCAAATGTTTTCTCGGCAAAATATTTCAGAATAAATTAAAAGAAACTAATTTCTTTTCAATTCGAAATGATTTGCCTTATGTAAGCTCTATTTCCTTAGAAAAATGTTCGCAATCAGATATAGAACAACAAATAAGCCAAGATATAGAAGGCGGAACAGATTTAGGGGATGTGATACCTGTCAGTGTATCTGTTAACCCATTGTTGCCAGCTGAGGGTATGGGGCCTGTGTTAAAACAATGCCAATTACCGGGAAGACTTAAGGTTGGTAACAAATGGTATGTGGCGAATACAGCATTTTTGCCGTCCTGTGTCGACGAGAAAAATAAGAGGCAATTTGTAGCACGTGGCTCAGTATTTTCCAGACAAGATACGGTTGAATATTTTGAACCAGGTCGGCAGTTAAAAAATACATTTAACTTAGTTCTGTATACGAAAGCAAGTGCGCTTGGTTTTGGAGTCTCGGAAATCAATGAAGAAGAAGCAAAAGAAGAACTTCAAAAAGAAGCTGCATAACAGATATATAGAGTAGAGCAGGCTGATAATAAAGAAAGTAGGATTGAAGGTAGCTCCTGAAATGGAGCTATCTTTTTTTTATTCAATGAAAAATTAATAGCGAATTAAATAACTGCAAACAAAACAGGAGAGGGTCAGTTTGAGGACTAGTAAATAGATATGTATATCGTAGGTTCAAAAACTATTCATGTGGAATAAATATTAGAAATTAAATATAAAAATATAAGGATGATAAGAAAAATCAAAGTATAAATATATCGCACTATTAGACATTATCTTCAGAAATGGAATGAATTTAGAAGGATTGCCCGCATTCTGAAAAAAATCCAATAATTTGGACTATTGTCGATATGGGGGATAATTGAGTTAAGGGCTGAGGAAGCCTCAGTTTTAAGGCAATTAATCGATAAAATAATCTAAAAGTTGTCTGCACTGATGGGAATTTTCGTATGAAAATGAGCTGGACATGAATGCCGAGTTCAAATACGTCATCAGCAAATCTGAGACTTGCTTTGTTCGAGATTACACCGCAAAACTAAGCACTACGGCAAATCTATTCTCATGTTGACCATTTCTGTCAAGCTACTTCTTGCGTATAAGTGCGACCTCTCACGGAATGGTGTGCAATCCCAATATTTGTGCTGAGGGGATTTTTTATGAAGAAAAAAGCCAGGTATAAAAGCAAATGTAAAACATGCCATCAGCTAGTCAGAAACCTGTTTAGTCCAGAGTTATAATTCAGTCCTGCGCTACTACCTCGCTAGGTTACCATCCCTGCAAAACTAGGGTTCATAGCAAGTTATTACAGATGCTGGCTAGCGCTCCCAACCTCCTTTCTTTTGAACAGCAGAAAACTTTGCTGTTAATGTTTTGGTTGAGTCCGTTAAATTTTATCAGTTTACGAGACATGAAATTTTTTCATATACTGGCGTAAATTGGATTTAGAGTATAGGACTGCCATGATGGAAAAATTGCCTTCGGGTAAATCATTTCAAGATATTATATTTGGGTTGGAAAAATATTGGGCAGATCAGGGCTGTGTCATTTTGCAACCCTATGATACGGAGGTTGGCGCCGGCACATCGCATCATGCCACTACTCTAAAAGCCTTGGGGGATGGATATTGGGATGTGGCGTTCGTGCAACCATGTCGTAGACCAAAAGATGGACGGTATGCTGAAAATCCAAACAGGACGCAGTATTATTACCAATATCAAGTAATCTTAAAGCCTGCACCAAAGAATCCGCAAGAGCTGTATTTGGAAAGCCTGAAGTCCTTAGGAATAGATTTATCTGTTCACGACATAAGGTTTGTTGAAGACGATTGGGAAAATCCTTCTCTCGGTGCATCAGGTCTTGGATGGGAAGTGTGGTGCGATGGTATGGAAATTACGCAATATACATATTTCCAGCAGGTAGGAGGAATTAACTGTTCCGTGACTCCTGTTGAAATTACGTATGGTTTAGAAAGAATTGCAACATTCATTCAGAAAGTTGGAAGTCACTTCGACATAAATTGGAATGGACGACTGGATGAAAAAAAATTGACATATGGCGATGTTTTGAAGCGATTTGAACGTGAGTTTTCATGTTATAACTTTGATGTTGCCTCGGTTGATATTTTATTGGAACACTTCTCGGATTATGAAAATGAGTGTCAGAAGTTACTTGCTCATAATTTAGTTATGCCAGCATACGAACAGTGCGTCAAAGCAAATCACTGTTTCAATCTTCTGGATGCTAGAGGAGTAATTTCTGTGACTGAACGAGCAGGATATATAGCAAGAGTTAGAGCTTTGGCAAAGGCATGTTGCCAGGCATGGTGCGATTCATTAAAGGAGGCGGAATAATGCGTCAGGAATTGTTATTAGAGTTTTTTTCTGAGGAAATCCCTGCGAGATTTCAAAAAAAAGCGATATCTGATTCTAAGGAAGTTTTCCTTAAAATTTTGACGGATTATGGAGCTATATTTTCAGATATCGAAACATATGTTTCTCCAAGAAGAATTGCTATACGAGTATTGCAACTTGCGGATAGAACAAAAGATACTAGAGAAGAAAAACGCGGGCCAAAAGTATCGGCTCCACAAAATGCAGTCGAAGGTTTTTTGAAAGCAAATAAGAAACAAACTGCCGACTTATTTGAAAAAGACGGATACTACCATCTCAACATAGACACGGAGGGGCAAAATATCACAGATATCATCGGAGAGATTATCGAAGAATTTATAGCCAAAATGCCTTGGCAAAAATCTATGAAATGGTATGTTGAGGAAGAAAAAGCACTAAGCGCTTTTTGGGTTCGTCCGTTACGCTCAATTTTATGTGTATTTGGCGAGAAGGCAATCTCGACATACATAAAATCAGTAGGTATAACCACAGGAAATTACACTTTTGGACATCGTTTTTTGGCTCCAGGGAAAATTACGGTTTCGAGTTTTAGTGATTACATGGATAAACTCGAAAAAAACTATGTCATTTTGGATTTTTTTAAAAAACGTGAATACATAGACAAGGAAATGACTCAAAAAGCTGCATCGATGGGATTGCATATTGGCGTTGACGAGACTCTACTGGATGAAGTAACGGGATTGGTTGAATATCCATTTGTACACATTGGGGCGATAGAAGAAAAATTTATGTCGTTGCCATCAATCGTTCTTTCCACATCCATGAAAGTGCATCAAAAATATTTTACACTTATGTATCCGGGAGATGTCGTCGCACCGTTCTTTGCAACAGTGACAAATGTTCCGGGGACAGATTTGATGCATGAAGGACTAGAACGTGTTTTGCGAGCAAGGTTAAGTGATGCTATGTTCTTTTATAAAGAGGACACTGATGCTACATTAGAAGCATTTGCTCAGCGATTATCTAACGTTGCATTCCATGAAAAACTCGGTTCTATTGCTCAAAAGGTAGACCGAATGATGTCGATAGCAAATACGCGAGAAGAACATCGCGTAATCGCCCTTTGTAAAGCCGATTTGATGTCACAGATGGTAGGAGAGTTTCCGGAATTGCAGGGTATTATGGGAGAGATATATGCAAAGGTTCAGGAAGAAGAACCGGAAGTTTCTCAGGCAATTCGGGAACATTATAAGCCTGTCGGCGCAAATGATAAGCTACCTATAACCAAAACGGGTGCTCGTGTCGCGTTTTTCGATAAGCTAGACACACTTGTTGGTTTCTTAGGTGTTGGCATATATCCAACAGGTTCAAAAGATCCATTTGCATTGCGTCGTGCTGCGCTTTGCATCGTTCGCCTCCTTTGCGATTTTGGAGAAGATTTGCTTGACGGTGAAAATTTGACTTGGTATATCGAGACATTGATGACATCATACTCTGACCAGGGAGTTGCTCTGGAACAAGAGACCGTTATCGAAGTTGAAAAATTTGTTGTAGAGCGTCTAAAGGTATACATGTCAGATAGACTTGATATACCTGCTGATATTGTTGAATCGATCATATCATCATTCAAGGGATTAGATTTTGATTACAAATTAGCTATATCTAAGGCTCAAAAATTATACAAATTATCGCAATTAGATAGTTTTCAGATTGTGAAAGAAGCATATAAACGTGCTACTGGTGTAGTAGGTGATTCAGATGTTGAAGAAGGTGCTTTAGAGCCATTCGTAAATCCGGATATGCAACGACTTAAAGAAGATGTAGAAAATTTGCAGCAGAGCGATAAGGAAAATTTTGAGTTGTTCGTAAAAGCTTCAAAATCAGTATTGACGGCATGCGACAACGTCTTGATAAATGACACCGATGAAGGTATAAAGACGAGAAATCTAAGGTTATTGAAAACTTACACAAATCTCATTCGCACAAATATCGGGAACATTTAGGGGAAATTGAGGCGTATATAATTACGCCTCAGGACTAAACTTTTGTAGAAAATTCGAAAGCCTGTTTAACATCATCCTGTTTGTAAAAACTGTATATGTGAAAATGATTTTCTAAAATAGGTGCGACAGGAAGGAGTTGAGCATCCCTTTTATGATTTAACCGAATTTTGCCGACAAATTCATCATTTGATTCAAAACCGTACAAATGGGACATTGCATCATTTATCGGTTCATATGCAAATTCATAATTAACAGCGTCTTTAGGCTGAACAATATCCTCGTCATCGAAGTTGATATCTATCGGCTCTGACTTTATGCTAAAGGATAGGCATGGAAAACCATACATTCCCCACATCTCGGTTGTATTATCATATACGCCATGCAATGATTGATGCAACGCCCACCCCAGACATTCTATAGATTTATTCGCTTCTTCAATACTGGCAAAATTTTGTCGTAAATTTTGTTTCAATGCATCCGAGGTCAAAAAATTTAAATCCATTTTTTGAGTTATTGGAATGAGCCTTTTATTCCTTATTCCATCCTCCATCAAAACAGCATCCATAAAATGCATTATTTCATGCGTCAATTGTCTTTTAATCGACACTTGGTTAAAGTCTGTTGATTGCTTATTGCCAATATTAAAAAACGCAAATGGTTTTTCTGTTTCATTTTTCCAATCCGGACGGAGATTGATCTTCTGGTTTCCAATATAATGCTCATATGATTGCATTCCTCTCCTATAACAACATTTGTCGTCACGGCGTTTTGTAATTTCACATTTTGGTAACATCTCCGTATAGTGGCAGTACCACAGATATTTTGATAAAAGCACTTTCATTGCGCTTGCAACTACTGGATTTTTGCTGATTGATTTAAGCAAATCTTCTGCCTCAGAGCGACTAAAGTGGTCAGGAGAATTCTCATCAAATTTAAAGCAATTTTCTGCACAACTTTTTGCGAGAAAATCTGTATCATCTATACTTTGATTTTGAGATTTACACCAACTATTGTAAGCTCTAATATCATCTTTATGATCGATTACTTTCAATCTCCCAAATAGTCCATGTTCGACAGTCATTGCAACAACTTCAGTTACGTTTATAAACAACATAGATATAACAAAAAGTTTCTTTAACATATTTTTTTCAAAAATTAAGATATTAATTAACATAAATGTATTATATTAAAATAAATTTTAAGCATCAATAATGATTTTATTTCTTTAAGCTTAATTTTTTAGCTTTTGGGAAAAGTGTATAAAAATTTTTAGTTGTTATATCAGAAATTTCATCAATAGTCTTTTCTCTCAGGTTTGCGAGGCATTCAGCTATGAGCGAAACAAACGCTGG
>CADBWU010000025.1 GCA_902798535.1 uncultured Pseudomonadota bacterium | reverse complement strand
AGAAAATTATATTTTGTCCAATAATATATCAATCAAATCCGGGGGCAAACTCAATGCCACAACGCGTATTATACTCGCCGGCGGAACAGTCATAACGTTCGTGGCATAGCTTAATTGTGCATGGGAAAGCAAATGACTTTTGCGGATATTTAATAACAAATGGCAATTCCACGGTAGAATCGTCCAAGTTCAGACAGATGTGAGACAAAAACAGATTCTGAGGTTATATTTAGAAGTATACTACAATGGAGTTAATCCATGCAATGTGGAGTGCAATCGGTAATTGTTATATTTTGCAGAAATTTCATAAGCTCTCGGCGGGGGCTAACGATGGTATCCTCGCACAAATCGTCGTAAAATTCCTCTCTGAACACCCGATTACTGTGTTCGATTTTGCTGTTGCACGTTGGTTTTTAGGTGATAGAACAAATAGTGGAAGCCCCAAATCTTTACTAGCATCCTCGAAATCTTTCATGAATTCAGCTCCACCATCGACCTGAATAGAGCAAACTTTATATGGCATATTTTTGATTAATTCTCGTAAAAATTTAGCAGCATTTGCTCGTTTTGCCTTGCAGTAAACATTGGCATAAACATGCTTGCTAAAGCGTTCAATCTCCGCAAAATGCTTCATTACTATGCCATTTTTCAGCATTGTTATCTCGTCGTATTTCTTAATGCTTGAACGGCTTGGTGTACTTGCCAAATCTATGTTTTCTCTTGCACCTTAATGCACTTCTGGGCCTTGGAAATCTAAGCCTTTCATAGTTATGCCGACACTGTCAAAATCAAGCAAATCTTAGCTTTTCCACAAGTTTTATTTTCAGTTCTTATCTGTCTGATTATTTGATACCAAACTTATTTTGCCTAGCATTTTGTGGCCATTTGGACCTGAAAATCGGGCATTTAAACCACTTCTTCCGGCGATAATATGTAGCTCGACTAATGCCTACAATTTCCTGTTTACTTTTATTTGACATTCCATAAAAGTGAAATAATCCCCACTTTTGACCTGTTTTTCACAAAGTTTCTCAAAATTCGCCCTACTTATCCTTAGCATCACAAACACATAATAATGTATTTGCATAAAATAAATCTCATTTATGAGAGGCAAAATTTGCAATTTAATTCTGGAGACTTTGATTTCCACTTGCCCAACTTAGATAGCCCTAGCCACCTCAAGCCAACTTGTGTCTTATGCCTTATAAAATTATACAGTTTGTGTTCTCTTATTGATTTTTCAGTGAATTTAACATAAAATTCCAAGCGAGGTGGTTTTTTTGGTATTTGTTGTATGCCGTGTTGCAAAGATTGCCTTTATAGACGTAGGCATAAAGTTGCACTTGTCGGCAATCCAAATGTTGGAAAATCCTCGATCTTTAATATGCTAAGTGGGAAATATGCTGAAGTCAGTAATTATCCGGGGACCAGTATAGCTGTCGCTTGGAGTAAAATGGAATTCGGTATTTTGGTCGATACTCCAGGAATATATGATTTGAATGAACAAACCAAGATTGCGGAAATAACAAGAAAACACCTGGAAAATTCGGACATAATCGTAAATGTGGTAAATGCATTAACACTTGAGCGAGATTTAAAATTAACGATGCAGTTGCTGGAAAAGAATTACAATGTTATTTTAATTATCAATCAAATTGATCAGGCGGAAAAACGTGGAAAGCAAATAAACTACTCTGAACTGGAAGATATGGGGATAAAAATCATAAAAACTATTGCAACTAAAGGGATAGGAAAAGATGAGATAATTCGCGAAATCACTTCCGACGGACTAGCTATTTGCGGGATAAATACGCATAAGGCTAACGTTTGCCTAAGTAATGTTTCATTGCAAAGTTCTTCAATATCTTCAAGTAAGTTAGATAAGTTTTTCCTGCACCCTGTTTTTGGATGGGGGGTCGTTGTGTTTATTCTGTATACTCTGTTCATTTTTCTTGGAATTTTTGTTTCAGGAACTGTCGTTGATTACCTGGTCGATCTTATGCAACAACATTATGTTCCATTCGTAACGTCTGCCATACAAAATTTGTTCGGGAATAACTTTGTGTCAGAAATTTTTGTTGGTGAGTTCGGAATTTTGACGATGGTTGTGCAATCCATTATAGGAATACTTTTGCCACTGATTGCCGGATTTTACATAATCATGGCGTTTCTGGAAGATTCTGGGTATATTCCGCGTATGGCAATTCTGACGAAAAAGTTTTTCAATTTTCTAGGGCTGAATGGTGATGCTGTAATACCGGTTCTTTTAGGTTTTGGGTGTAGTGTTATGGGAACAATTTCGACACGAATATTAGCAACAAAGAAGGAACGAATAATTGCGACATCTTTGATTGCAATCGCAATACCATGCGCAGCCCAACAAGGCATAATTTTTTCTATGCTGGCTAAGATCAATAGTTTTGGATATTGGATGGTATATATCGGAATTATGCTTTTTCTGATGGCAATAAGTGGCATTGCTATGAACCGCTTCTTGCCAGGGGCTATGCCCAAATTTGCTATGGAATTGCCAATATTGAGAATTCCGTCCATAAAAAATTGTTATAAAAAAACACTATATCGAGTTAGGGATTTTTTGCTAGAGACGTTTCCTGTATTTTCTATCAGTTCTATTTTTATTACGGTGCTATATAGGTATGGCGCGTTGAGTTGGATAGAACGGAAACTTTCCTGGATTGTAGAAAATTGGTTGCAGTTACCTAGTGCTTTTTCAAATGTGTTTGTTATGGGGATAATACGCCGGGATATGGCTTCGTTAGAGGTTTTGAATATTTCTCATAATTTTTCCACGAGCAATGCGCAAGTTTTTACGTCAGTCATAGTCATCAGCTTATTTGTGCCATGCATTAACTCAATTATCGTTATATCGAAAGAATTGGGATGGCGCTTGGCAACATTCTTATGGGGAGGGACGTTTGTTTTATCCGTATTTGTCGGGGGGGTAGTCTCAAGGTCATTTTAGATTTTGAGTGAAGTTTAGCTTTAAAAAATATTAGGCACATTCTCTAATCTCAACTAGATACAACTTCTATGCCATTTTCTATAGCGACTACGCTTAGCTGTTTGTTGAAAGTGGCTAGTGGGCATTTATTTTCTTGAGCTAGTAGATAGTATGCCGAATCGTATGCCGTGAGCCCAGTTCTAATTGCACAAAGAAATAATTTTGACACTTCCATTTTTTCCAACTTAATTCCAATCCTGTCTACTGCTTTAAACAAGTTTTGAACATCAGTTACACCTAGATTTTTGCATTTTGCGAGTTTCCACAAAACGTTGGCTATTTCGTACTCAAAGATCGTTGGACTTATAAAATATTCAAACTCATCAAAAATTTTTGTCGATACTTCACGCGTAAGTAGTCTGATAACGAAAGATGTATCTACGACGATCATCTGCGACCTTCCGTTTTAAACAATTCGAGTTCATCATCCGTAATATTGATTACAGGACATTTCTCTAAACGTTTTTGAAATTGTAATTTTCGATTTTGATGATTGCGCGTTACTGTATATGTGTCTTTTCCCTCAAATGTTAGAGTTAACTCTTCATTCTCTCCTAGTTTAGGCAGAATTTTAAACATCTCTCCACGAAATTTTGTTAAAGACATTCTCATATGGCGCTCAATCAAATACAGTATCTATATCCAGAATAATATATACATGTACATATGTCAATGATAATTATCCATACTTCTTTATTATGTATCCTTGTCGCATTCACAATGGATGGTTTTTCTAAATTATCGAGCCATAAAGGGAAATTTCTTAATCAAGCAAGGAATAAAGTTTTTATGAAGTCATGCTGTTATGCTACAATGATGACAGATGGGAGATAGTTTAGCGGTAGAACTACCGGCTCTGGACCGGTCAACCTTGGTTCGAATCCAGGTCTCCCAGCCATGAATTTTGTGATAATTATGAGATTGATATGCCTTTGCAAGAAATTGAAACGAATTTGGAGTATTGGGAAAAAGCAATTTTGGGAGCCTCCACTTTTCAAGAGTTAGAGAGATTAAAGGCAGATATTATCGGAAAATCTGGAGTAGTAACGTCAGCGTTCAAGTTGCTTAAAGGCGCTTCTGCTGACCAAAAAAAAGAGTTTGGCGAAAAGTTAAATAGAGTGAAATCTCGAATTGACAATGCTCTAGCTAAACAAAGGCAAAAACTCGAGGATTATGCTGTTTCAGAGAAATTGAAAAATGAGGCGTTAGATATCACATTGCCCGTAGAAAATGACCATTTCGGTGGATTACACATAATCACACAGTCCTTGCGTCGGATCAGAGATTATTACTCGTCGCGAGGGTTTTTGGTTTTAGATGGGCCTGAAATCGAGACGGAGTTCTATAATTTTGATGCTTTAAACATTCCAAAGCATCATCCGGCGAGACAAAGTCATGACACTTTTTACCTGAAAGGTCACGATGGTATGCTTTTGCGAACACAAACCTCGTGCGTTCAGATTAGAGCAATGCAGAAATATGGTGTTCCTTTGCGCATGGTTTCGATTGGGAAGACGTATAGGAATGACCAGCTGGATGCAACGCATTCGCCAATGTTCCATCAAATCGAAGGATTAGTCGTCGACACAAAGCCGATAACTATCGGCCACTTAAAAAGCGAATTGCGGAAATTTCTGGAGTTTTTCTTCGAGACAGATAGTGCCTCGTTAAGATTCAGACCAAGTTTTTTTCCATTTACGGAACCCGGTATGGAGTTTGATTGTCGTTATACCAAGAAAGATGGCAAGCTTATTATATCGAGCGATGGCGATAAATGGATTGAACTTGGAGGAGCTGGTATGGTTCACCCGAACGTGTTCAAAAGTTGCGGGATAGAGGAAGAAGTGTATGGTTTTGCGTTTGGTCTGGGGTTGGAGCGTATCATTATGTTGAAATACGGAATAACTGACATCCGCAATTTATACGATACCGACCAACGCTGGCTGAGGTATTATGGAACTTGCGCATAAGCAGATTGATTGCTCATTCAGAACTATACTGAACATCTCTCTACCGCTGATTTTGTCAGCGCTTTCGAGCAATTTGCTTTACATCATCGATAGGATGATATTGGCGAAATATTCGCTAAATGCTATGAATGCAGCAGTAATGAGTGGCAGTCTTGTTGCTATATATGCATTCTTTTGGTCATCGATATCGGGAATTGCTGAAGTTTATGTCGGACAAAGCAATGGACGAAAAGATTACGCAAATCTAGCGGCGCCGGTTTGGCAAATGATTTATTTTTCATTGCTAGGCTTTGTTTTTTATTTTCCATTCGGGTATTTCACTGAGTATCTCAATCTATTGCCAGATTATTGCAAAGCAGAAGGCATACAGTATTCCAAAGTTATGACGTATTGCGCATCTCTTCCGGCTTTGAAAATGGCGTTTGCATCATTTTTTATAGGACAAGGCAAAACAAAAATTATCACATATACAGTTTTGTTTGGGAGCATTGTTAATGCCGGTTTGGATATTTTGCTTGTCTTTGGATATTCAGATATTGTGCCAGAAATGGGATGCAAAGGAGCTGCGGTTGCAACTATTTTGGCGGAATGTATTCAAATACTGACATTAGCCATCTCATTTTTTAATGCAAACAATCGAAAAAATTTCAATATCACTAGACTACACGTTAGAAAGTTCGATATAAAAATGTTTTTTGGATGTATAAAGTTAGGTGTGCCACTTTCTATCGGACGAGTGTTCGAGCTTTTATCGTGGTACATAATTTACGCCCTCGTGAGTCACGTTTCCAAAGACCTTGCAACCATCTGGGGAATATGTGTTAGCGTGTATGTTTTGTTTGCCTTTGTATGTGACGGGTTGTCGAAATCCTCTGCGACAATCTCGGCAAACTTTATTGGACAAAAGAGCAGAGAAGGGATCGAAAAATTGTTGAAGTACTTCACACTATTTGTTCTAGGATTATGTGCGATCTTGTCAATTCCTCTTGTGTTTTTCCCCGACAGTATATTCTTTTTCCTAGATAAGACGAACGAAAATATTTCTCATTTATATCCTTCTATAGGCATAATTTTCAGAATTATTCTGGTTAATATTGCGTTTGAATCGTGTATCAGCGTATTTTGGGGCATATTCCTTTCAGGCGGAGATACTAAATATCCCATGGTTGTGAGTTTATCACTACTTTACGCAGTCGTTGTTATTCCAACAGCTGTTTTGTTTTTTATTGGAAAAATTTATACAGCAGAGATAATATACTACATCTCTATCGTTTGGGACATACTCGTCCTTATCTTATTCCACCGACGATATAAATCGCTAAAATGGTGGAAAGTCTTGGCTTGACTACACGTTGAAGATGTTGCAAAAATCAGGACATTTGCGACAAAAAAAACAATTGCTCTTGACTAAGCATTGCAGAGGAAGATACGAGGAAAGTATGGGAGAGCGAATACCAGGAGCATATCAATGGTTCTATCGATAAATTAATTACATTGATAAAGTGAATATCTCTGCTATCTGGTGTCTTGAAGGGGGAGGGGCAAGTTTGGTACCATATCCTTTAGAAAAAAGGATTGGAGTAATGACTTGTTTTCATTGGATCACATAAACAACGGAATAGCGGTTGCAACGGATACTATTGATAGTTTTGAGACAGTATCATTGGGGCTATTTGTGAATATTGGTTCTGTTAACGAAAATGCTGAACAGAAGGGGCTTTCCCATTTTCTGGAACATATGGCGTTTAAAGGCACAACAACGCGGAGTGCTTTACAGATATCGTCAGCTATTGAGTCTGTTGGGGGATATATAAATGCATATACTAGCAAAGAAGTGACGGCATTTCACGCGAAAGTTTTGAAGGATGATGTGAAACTAGCGGTTGATGTTATAACTGACATAATACAAAATTCGACTTTCGATACGGATGAGTTTGCTAAAGAACAAGGCGTTATTATTCAAGAGATACGACAATTGAACGATGCACCCGATGATTATGTTTTTGATATGTTTCAGGCTCAATGTTATGAAAACGAAAAGCTCGGGACACAAATTTTAGGTAGTGAAGATGATATTTTGAGGCACAATCCAAATGATCTCGACACATATCTGAAAACGAAATATTCAACAGATAAAATGATTTTGGTTGCCAGTGGCAAAATTGAACACAAAGCTTTCCTAGACTTAGCTGGTAAATTTACGTCTAATATGAAAAAATTTGATGTTGAACCTGTTGAAAAGCAATCTTATAAAGGTGGTTTCTCATTTAAGCAAAAAGAGCTGGAGCAAACTCATTTGATTTTGGGATTTGAAGGAGTCAGCCATTCAAATGAGGATAAATTTGCGCTATCCATACTATCAGCGATACTCGGTGGAGGAATGTCTTCACGTTTGTTTCAGGAAATACGAGAAAAGAGAGGTTTAGCATATTCTGTATTCTCTTTCTGTTCTAATTATCGAGATTCGGGCACATTCGGAGTGTATGCTGCGTGTGAAGATAGCAAAGTCGAGGAAGTTATAAAAATATCCTTAGCAGAATTTGATAAGATACAACATGACATAAGTGAAACGGAACTAAATAAAGCGAAGATGCAATTAAAGGCATCTCTGCTAATGGGGTTAGAAAGCTCATCTACTAGAATGGAGAGAATAGCTAATCAATATATCAATTATGGATTAATAGTTCCGTTAAAAGAAATTGTTAAAAAAATAGATGCGATATCTATCGACTCTTTAAAACTGGTTGCGCAAAAGATTTTTGCCAGCAAGCCCACTTTAGCTCTGATAGGGAAAGGGCAATGCACGGAGAAATTGAATGAATACATGTAAAAGATTTCTTTGCATTGTGGCGGCATTTTTCGTCGGATGCGCTACAAGAACGCCAGTTGGTCCAGTACACATGTCTAACAAAACTTATTTTTGCAGAGGAGAATGGCATCATCCGCAAAATTATTATGAATATGACGAAGTCGGAGTAGCGTCTTGGTATGGTGATGACTTTCACGGCAAGGCGAAGGCTAGCGGTGAGAGATTTAACAAAATGGCAATGACGGCGGCACATAAGACCCTCCCGATACCATCTGTTGTCAAGGTGACAAGTTACAAGACCGGAAAATCAATTGTTGTTGTCGTTGACGACAGAGGTCCTTTTGTGTATAACGGCAGAATAATCGATCTTTCATATAATGCAGCGAAAGCTTTGGGTATACATAACATGAAGCCATCAACTGTAAGGGTTCAGACATTGGTTTCTGACAGTCTTAAGTTATCGCAGTATATTGGATGGAATTGCAAAAATAAGAAGGATATATATGGACGTTCTTGGGCTGAAGTATATTTTCAGGAGATTAGAAAAGATGGTAACACCCTTTATACTGAGCCCAAAATAGAAATCAAAAAAAATAAATCGAAAAAAATTTGCCATAAAAAAAGAGCGCACGGTTTAGGGAAATGCTTGAAAGAAATATAATTGACCAGCTCTTCATAGAGAAGTATAATGGTGGTATGCGTTGAGGTGAGAGAGTGATAATGGTCAAGAACGCAAAAATGGCATTTAAGGTTTTGGCGGTGTTCTATTGTCTTCTCTGCAATCTTACCTTAGCAACCAATTCGCCTGGGGTAACCGAAGAGGAGAAATCATCACGTTTAGTTCTAATAACCAGTCTCCCTGAAACATTTAATGCGAATGGAGAACTAATTAGGAAAAATAAAGCATTTCCTTTGCGAACGTTAAGTAAGACCGATATCGATGCAATAACAGAAGGACCAGAAGGAGCCGCGACGAAAGCTATAGAAGGAATATATGATACATATATAAAAAATCCTTCAGATGAAACAAGTGAGTTGCTATATTTGTTAAATTGTCGGAATAAAAAAGATGAGCGGGCGCTGGTATATAAAACAGCAAACAAATTTAAGATATCAGAGAATTATAAAGTTTCTCCTCTTAAATTGTTTTTTATCGGATATGTCTCAAACTCCATAGATTTAGATTGGGAAGACTTAGTGGAAAACAAGGCATTTGCACAAAACATACTTGAAGATTACACCGATGCGCTTATGGGGAAAATGCCCAAAAAAATTGTGGTCCAACATTCAGACAGCTGTCTGGATTTGCTAAAATCTGAAATAGAGTTATCCATGAAACGGCTTGGGATAATTTCTCAAATCGATATGATTTTTTTCTGGAACTCCGTACTCTCGTATATGGATGCAGTCAATAATTATAAGGTGTCAGCTTACAACACTGAAGTAATATCAGCTTATAACTTGATATACAGTTATTTATCTAAGACATTCGATTGTGCAACTTCTCGTGGATTAATTCCATTAAAGAATCTCATAAGATTAAATGAAAATGTAATGAATATGCAGAAAAAATGCGAGCTAGCGCATCCGGAAGACCAATCCTTGAAAAAGCTTTTTTATGAGTATAAAAATGGTGATAGTGATGACAAAAAATTGAACGCATTAAACAACTTATTAAGTATGATGGATAAGATGTCTATTGCGGATATTTCAAATGGCTTTGCCTTGTATAAGATTGAAAATAACATGTTTATTTCGATGCATAGCAAAATGGAAATCTTGACAGAAGAAATCCAAAAATTAGTTCTTTGTTTTAGCAAGTTACTGTTGCTTAAAAATAACTAACTTTTATGCCCAAAAGCGCCTTCAGTAAATACTTATTTCCGTTCTACTGGATGTGGAAAATCTCTCGCATTTAGACGAATACTTCAATACAACACAGGGTATATATAGCATACAGAAAACTCACATAACGAAGTATCAAATAGACGTGTGTGGCACCTTTGCTGAAAGGGGTATAACGGAAACACAAGAAATCTATTCAGCCAATCAGATAGATAATCAGCGGAAGTGCAAACCCGGCTCATATGAATATGCTGATTTTAACCTCTCTGATAAACAAAGTATGTCGGATTTGTGACTGTTGTTGCTGCAAAATTTATAAAAATACATCAGTGCAAAACCTGGAGGCAGAACAGCTAGCAGTATCAAAAATCGGGCAATATATAAAAGACTGAAGCTACTAGGTGAGTTAGTAAATAGCCTTTAGACAAATAAGCATAGGAGAATTACGACATAGAAATGAGACATTTAAAATGTCTGAATTCTAATGGTTTATTCTGTTAATCCGCTTTCCGAGAGTGACACAAACCTATCGGCGGAAAGCCGGTAGGTTATCTATTCAGGACATCAGGAAAATAAACGATATTTTTAAAAAATTTCCAGCGACATTATCATCAGTCCTGCAATAACGCAAATAAGCAAAACGAACTTATTTAAGATACTTATATATGGACGCTGTATTTTGGCTTTCAAAAACAGGTAGGTCGGCAAGAGTATGGCGATGACTACCAATATTGCCCCGGCGAACGATAAAGTTTTTATAAAAGCATTAGGAACAATTGCAGATATGACATACGCAGGAAGTATTGTCACAAGAACCGCAACGAACCTATGGCGTTTTATTTTTTTCTGCAACCCTAAAGAATAAGATTCAGTTAGCCCAAGCCCCACTCCTATTATTGATGTGAAAATAGTGCAAAGTGATAGCCACCAAATTATGACCTGTAATTTAGAAAATTTAAAAATGACCGATAATTCTTGAATTAAATCGCCTACTTCTAGTTTCCCATTTACCATGAGCCCGAAGAATTCACGATTTGATTTGTAAATAACACACAGAACCCCACAAGTCCAGATCATATAAACGAGCATAGGAATAATACTTCCATAGAAAAATGCTCGTTTTAGCATTTTGACGTCTTTCCCGCAGTAATCTCTAAGGGAGTGGAAAATGACCTGATAGCCGAATGAAGTGAAAACAATTGTTGCTATTGCTGAAATATTACTAAAATTTGGAACAACGCTCCATGGTGCACAGGAATAGTCAATTGAAACTATAATTTTGGCTATTAATAGGATGAAAAATCCCAAGAAGCCAATGAATGCGATATTGTTGAGTTTTGAAACAATATGTGTTGGATATAGCAATACAGCTATAATTCCAATACTTAAGGCTGTTTGTATAGCAAAATTGGAACAATCAGTTCCGATAAGTTTCTGAATTATTGATGAGCCACCATATATGTATGCTGCCAATAACGCATATGATAGTAACTTTACACTGACATCACCCACTATCTCTGCTGTTTTGCCAGAGAATTTTCTCCCTAATAATCCTAGAGATAGTCCATATTCAGACTGAAGATTTAACTCAACACTGACAAGCGATGGATAATACGTCAAAAACCATGTTGCAAACATTATAACTAAACTTGGTATAACTCCGAGTTTAGCCAAAGCCATGGGCAATGCCAGCATCCCTGCGCCAATGCAAGTTCCTGCAACTAATAAAATAGAGGTAATTTGCTTATTCATTTCTTCCTCATAAAAAGACAACTAAAAAAATTAATGGATATTCAATGGGGACAATACATTCTCACTAGCTTCTTTTGAAGCCAGTAAATCGAAAAAAATTTGACAAGGAGAAAAAACAACACAACATATTCAAAAATCTCATATGTCATTCTCCCGTCTAAGAACCATATCTCATATTCTACGCAATTTAATCAACTCGTGCAACAAAAAAATTGCTATTGATTACCCCCCTGAAAGATTGGGTAGCTATGTCAAAATGCTTGAAATCAATACTCCGGAACGTAGCTTAGTTTAAAACTTTAATGCAGTTTTAAGGCGCTACCCAGCAAATCTTCATGGAAAGACCGAAGTAGTATAACAAATTTGCGCAAATGCTTGAACTGTCAACAGCTTTGTTATTGTGAAAAGCATTTAGTTCATGGTATTTTTGTATGCGGTGTTTAGTGCCGAAAACAACCGAATGATTTTTGAACAAACCTGAATTACAAGTGCAAGACATAATTCGTCACACTTTTATGCGTCGACGAGAAATCTCGCCATCGTAAACTGAGAACAGTATACTGCTGTAGCTTTGTCGTAATCATACATACACAAAAAGGCTTAATATCTTACCAAAAAAAGTTGTCGGTTCCTTTAGCAATGAATGAGCATATCCTGAAACCAACGTAGCGTTCGCGGAAATGAAACAAAACGCAAGAATTTTAGAGGCGACGTCAAATACTACAAACAGCCTACATTCTCAGCAATTGATGATATAATCACATATCGTCGTCTTCGCTCAAACCTGCTGTTAATCCCATTAGTCTTTTCCGAGTATTAATAATCCCTTTTCTATACCCATATGGCATATTATTAAAATCCTCTGTTCGGGATTTTTCATCCGCACAGATCTCTTTTTCGTTTTCTCTCCTGTTAGATGCTTCGTATTCCTCAATCGCGTCTTCACTTGGTTCAAAAATACTGAGCATGTGATTGTCTAACAAATCTGCTAGGTTTATAGCCTTCTCGATACCTTTTAATTCTCTTAGGATTTCTTCTTCTCCATAAAAGTAATGCTGAGTGTACTGGGACCAAAATTGAAGTAGTTGACCAAAAGACTTGCGAGACTCGTTCATAGCTACTATCCCTAACTTATTTTCCCTGTAATCAAAGATAAGTCCATACAAAGTTTTGAGATTTTGTGTTCTACGAATCCAGGGGTGATCACAGCCGTCCTTATAAAATATAATATCGCAGTCATCATCGTTAAAGTTTAATCGGCTAGGCACGTAAAGTCTTGCTCTTATCGCTAAGACGTTCAATCTTTTCTCCATTTCCAATGCTTTAACATATTCCCCTATATCATCCCGTGCTTTCTTAATTGCTTCTTCTGTCGAGACAACTTTTTTCGAGTTTACATTTCTATAAAACTGCTGTATCCTATCATGACAGACATTTAATCTTTCTTCTGTTGTGGCTTTTTCTCCTTTCGTTGCTTCATTCACATAGTTATACAGCATAACAGCGTTCCAATTTGCCTGATCATAGTCCTCAGGACGTGTATTTTTAAAGGTTATTATTTCTCCAGCCTTTTTATCCTGGAATTCATTCATATTTGTCAAGCAATCTGCAATGGCTTTCCCAATAACTTTTTTTATTGATTCATCATAATCTTTATCTATAAACCAAGG
>CADBWU010000024.1:14202-17110 GCA_902798535.1 uncultured Pseudomonadota bacterium | reverse complement strand
AAGGCAAAGTCGTGTACGAAGCAACGAAATAACTCATTTTGTGATATAAGTCCCATCCTGCATTTCATGCTTATGGGACTTTTTATTTTTTGACATTTTTACGAGGGTAAGCGTACCCTGAGATTGCAGGGGGGGGAAATCCCGAAAAATCAAAACATCCGGAAGGTTTATATACAAACGCTCATAAGGTCGCGTTTTATTCGGATATATAATCAATATTTTTTTATTGGAGGAAAACATGAAAATAAAAAGCAAAAAATTAATCAAAGGCATTTTGATTGCGGAAGTAACATTGTCCATGACACGTTGTGCTTATGGATTTGAGGATACCTTGTATAAAATGTTCGAACAAACGGATATAGCGCAACACATATATTTGGGAAAAGACTGGAAAAATGTAGATGTAACAAAAATAATCGAACAAAGTTTAGAATGCTCTGATAACATACGAAAAATATTTGAAGAAATTGCGCAAGATGAAGTGGGACGTTTGACCTTGAGGGCATTTTATCAAGGTCAAAAAATCTTCGGCAAAAAACTCAGAGTAATTGAAGATAGAGCTTATATTAACAAAAATGGAGATGCGCAAACTAACACATTCGCTCATGAAGACTTTGCAATATACCTTGATTTAACACAGTTGAACGATGTTACCACCGTTGGATATTGCAATGGAGGAATTTTTGAAAAAAGAGAAACAGCAATTAATATTTTGTTTCATGAATTCGTACATGCAGTACATTATGTTATGGATGATATGAAAGATCTTGATGAGGAACTTTTGGGACATTTATATGACGATAACCCAGATAGATACTATTGGACTGGAGGTTCGGTTCAAGATGATGAAAATTTTCCACCTGATGATGAAGAAATATACACCATAGATGGGCTATTCTTGCGCGATGGGCAAATTCAATTTAATCCGATCTGTAGCGTTTTATTCGAGGCAAACCAGCAAATTAAATCTGGCGTTAAGATAAAAGACATTTCGATAAGAGTACTTCACTGTTTGTTTAAGGACAAACCGGAGGATTACATATCCTTCGATGTTTTGGATAGAATTGAAAGTGAGGTTAAAACTAATTTAAGAAAAATTTTCATTGACAGTTCTCACTGATGTGAGTAGGCTTAAAATGGAAGGATTACAAGAGAAATTTTTATGAACACCTTATATCAGATCGTTTCAGGCTTGGCGTTGGTGGAAAGTTCATTTGCCACGATGACCATCGAAAGCGAAATGTATGACATAAAGAAAGTTAATGAAGCATACCAAAGCTTGGCAAATTTTTTTGGTATCGAAGTAAAAGCATTACGTGGGGACTATTTTTATCCGCCAGAGTTTTGGCAACGTCCGGTAGATAGTATATTGGGTTGTTTAATGCCGACACTGAATGAATCTTCATTACGTAGGGTAATAGCAAAAGAAGAAGCACTTAATTCCTGTACTGTTGGTGCATCCAGAAAGCTTCTGCTTACTACGGAACAGTTTTTAACTGATGGCATTTGCGCAAAAATAGAGGAATTTATGAAAGCAAAATCACTTGTTTTTGAAGCGGATAAGTATCGTCAATCTTTAAAAATGGGAAGAGAAAGTGCAAATCCGCGAAGTGCGGTAAAAGTGTTAACGCCTCTTATAACGTTTTTTTACCCATTTTTTTCACGGTATTGGGAATTATCAATAAAAAAATGAATTTGATTAGAATTGTGTTTGTAAAAATCTTATGTCTGCTTGTTTTGAGCTTATCGGGAAATTCGTTTGCCACGATGACTATCGAAAGCGAAATATATGACATGGAAAAAGTTAATGGGGTATATCGAAACTGGGCAAAATATCGTGACATTGACGTAAAAGCATTAAGAGGGGACTATTTTTATCCACCGGAATTTTGGCGACAACCGATAGAGGATGTGCTGAAATATCTAAAATGCGAATTGGAAAGATGCGTAATACCCGGAATGTCCGAACCACGACTGAACCCTTTTCCCTGTTTTCCGGTTTGTCCGAAAAGTGAATTGTTTGAACCAGAAAGACGTTTAGAAGACAGTATTTGCAACAAAATAGAAACATTTATGATCGAAAAATCTTCTGAGTTTGACAGAAGCATGTACTACAGAAGTCTAACTTTCGGCAGAGAAAATGGAGATTTAAATTATGAAGGGGAAAGGAATCAAGCAACACCGTTATTAACGTTTTTTAAGCCATTTTCATCTTATTATCCAAGATGGACACTAGAACAAAGGAAATGATTTATGAGAATTTTGAAGTTTCTCGCTATCTTGGCGATTTGCCTTTATGGAGAATGTACCGATGTTCTTGCTTGTGATGATGCGCTCGATGATCCGATTGAAATCGAAAGTAAAAATCTAGTGCTGTCTGGTAAGTATTTCGAACCACAGGAATTTTGGCAAAAGCCGATGGAAGAAAAGTTGCGCTTTTTAGCTAAACCAATAATTGAACACAAGTTGTGTAATATGGTCGCAAAACATTATTGTTGCTTCAATATACGAGGCTTTTGGTGTACATTTGTTCCGCCAAAACCGAAGCCATACACAACAGAAGAGAATCTTATTTTCCAAGATACGATTTGGAGTAAACTGAAGGAATTCTGCGCAATGAATAATTTGCTCGTGAGTAAGGATGAATTTATACAGTCACTTCGAACAAATATTCACCCCCAAAGTCGCGTATACGATGCACCACTAATTCATCATTTCGAAAGCCGCTTATTCCATAAAGAATCATTCGAAAAGTTTATTCATGAAAATAATTTAGATAAATAGTGCACAGTCCCGTCTAGCGCGCATCTCATGCTTATGGGACTTTTTATTTTTTGACATTTTGGTAAGCCTTGTGCAAAACTGGTTGCATAAGTGGAGGGAAAATCACTTTCAGTATTTTGCGCAA
>CADBWU010000024.1:0-14159 GCA_902798535.1 uncultured Pseudomonadota bacterium | reverse complement strand
GTACCTTCGTGATTTTACCACATCGCGCCCCCCAGACCTGTCAAGGTACGCCTGCGCTGATCGCGCGCTCTCGACTACTCGTCGAGACCTTGACAGGGGAGAAGGGCGCAGTCGCGTGGTTGCTCTGTTAAAAACATTGCAGTTAAGTAAAGTACCACGCGGGGCGCCCTGTATTCCTCCAAATAACAATAATTAACAATTTTTTTAGAAAGGAATTTAAAAATGTTTACAAAATTTTTCAAAACCAACACCTATGGGAAAATAGGTGATTCAAAATCTGCATTGGTGTCGTATAGACCGGTTGGTAGCTTTTCATCAAGTTGTTATGACGATCTTGCCGATTTTGGTTATAAAAAAAATGTTATCGTTTATCGCTGTGTGCAATTAATTTCTCGCGCCCTCGCTTCGGTTGAATGGACGTTAAAAGATGGCGATGAAACACTACGAGAACATAAAATCCTTGAATTAATGAACAAGCCAAATGCAAAGCAGTATAAGACCACATTTATCGAAGAAGCTGTTTCATACTTGCTTCTCTCTGGTAATTGTTATGTTATGACTAAACGAAATGAGCTTGCTGAGCCTAAAAGTCTATATCTGCTTCGTCCTGATAGAGTAACTATAGTTCCTGGAAATTATGAGTTCCCATTGGCATATCAATATCAGATAGGCAATAAAAAACATCTTTTTGAAGTTAATCAAGAAACTGGCGAGTGCGATATTTTGCATATAAAGCTTTTCAATCCGCTTGATGATTGGTATGGTATGAGTCCGATTGAAGCAGCTATGGGTTCCATAAATCAGCATAATTCCATAGCTCAACAAAACACATCGTTTCTGCAAAATGGAGGGCGCCCATCAGGTGCGCTTATGTATAAGTCGTCGATAGATCCGCAAAAACGTAATGAGCTAAAGGATAATTTGCGTAATTTATATGAAGGGGGACGAAATGCTGGAAAAATTTTATTACTGGAAGGAAATTTCGAATGGAAAGAAATGGGATTATCTCCAAAAGATCTTGATTTTATCTCAGGAAAAGAATTAGCAGCTAAAGAAATAGCCTTAGCCTTTGGTGTTCCAAATATACTTGTTGGTTCAATGAGTTCTGCAACTTTTGCGAATTATAAAGAGGCGCGGTATAACCTTTGGGAAGAAACACTGATACCGCTTCTTAATATTGTGGCTGGCGAATTTTCAAGTTGGCTTCAAATGATATTTAAGACAGATTTGCAATTATGGTATGACTTAGATTCCATATCGGCTTTGACAAATAAACGTGAAATTGAATGGCGGAAGATCAACAATGCTGATTTCCTCACCCGAAATGAGAAACGCGAGGCCTTTGGATATACTCCTTTGGACAAAGAAAATTTATCCTAAACTTATTACTATTTGGGGAAGTGATGAACTAAAATTTTAGCGATATATGGCAAAAATGCGACTTCACAAAAAAATGTTTTTGTTTTTTCTAAAAAGAAATAAATATCTTTTGGATAAATTTAAAATTTGATAAACTGTAGGCATATGGAATGGACTTGTTTTGAAAGTTAGAAAAATGAACAGAACACAATTATTAGTAACAATGGCAGCAACAGCGGTTGTGGTTTCAGCTTGTTCTTGCACTTGTGGCGTTGATAGCGGAAACATCAAACCGGGCACTCCTGAAGACTTTGCGACGAATACTCCGAATGTGGTTTATTTTGATTTTGATAAATCGAATTTGACTGATTCGGCTAAGAAGCGTGTTGAAGCTCAAGCTGCTTGGCTAAAGACCTATAAGGACAGCAAAGTTACGGTTGAGGGACATACTGACGTCCGTGGTACCGCAGAGTACAACATGGCGCTTGGTGAAGCTCGCGCCAATTCAACTGCAAAAGAATTGCGTAATCAAGGCATTGAGAGCGAAAGAATTTCGACAGTTTCTTACGGTAAAGAAAGAGTTGTTGATTCTGGAACATCCGAAATGGCTCACGCTAAGAACCGTCGTACAGTTTCTGTCGTTGGTTAATAAAAATTGTTTTTCCGGGATTTGTTTCAAAAATCCCGGAAATTTTTCAGACAAGAATGAAAATCACAACCTTTGTTGGTATATCGAATACCAAAAAAACACTAATAAAAATGTCCGTTATCGCTGTCGTTCTTGCATACCTTTGTTATCATGCGGTTTCAGGAGATAGTGGAGTTGTGGCGTATGTATGCCTTAAGAAGCAAGTGATGGAAAAACAGGAAGAACTTGACGCTAAGAAAGAAGAATTTAAAATTCTAGAAAGAAATGTCAGGTTACTGAGTGATAAAACTCTCGATCTGGATCTTCTGGAAGAACGATGCAGGACAATAAACAATTTGAGTGAGGCCAGTGATTGCATAGTAAAGGTTTATTGAAAAAATCCTGCAACAAAGATAGCTATCCCTGTCACCAAAAGCGCGCAAATTCCGCATTTTTTAGAAAATGAAACAACAATTTCTTTATGCCTTTTTAGCATTTTTAAGTAAAGGAACGTGGGAAGAAAAATAGCTAAAATGGCTAGGATCATTCCAGAAATCCCTAAAATTTTGATAAATGCATTAGGAACACAAATTGCGACTATTGCTGATGGAAAGATTGTGATCAGCGAGGAAGAGACTCTGCCAGTTGTTCTGTTCCATTCATCAAACTGCGCAATTCCAACACCTATTATTGAGGTCAGTAAAGCTAATAATGAAATCAGCCAAAACATATTTTTCAGGTAAGGCAAATTTGAGATGTGTGACAAACACATGATCATTTCAGAAATTTCAAGATTTCCACACATCATCTTATCGAAAAGCACAGGATCGTTGTTGTATATGATTAAAATTGTGCTACATAGCCAACATAAATATACGATTGCAGGTATTATGCTCCCGAACAGACAGGCTTTTTTGATTATTTTTGGTTCGTTGTTAACAAATTTGGTTAACGAATGCAGTGAGCCCTGAAATCCAAATGAAGTAAAAATTATCGGTAAAGCTATGGCGAATGAATTGAAGGACAATTCTTGTGAACTGGGAATTCTTAATTCACCTATGCCGGATTGTAGCAACATGCCTAGCGTCACCAATATGAATACTGATATCAAACATATGAACAGTGTCTTGTTTACTCTGCTTATCAAGCTGTTTGAAAAATAGAGCAATATCATAGTTACGATAGAAATCAACGCTATCAAACAGCTTAAATCCATCGATAAAAATACATTCAACAAAGATGCCAAACCGTGCAGATATGCTGCTATCAGTGCGTATGACAAAAGTTTCAGCGAGATATTTCCGATTTGCGACGCCACTCTTCCGCTAAAATAAGCTCCCACATCTTTCAATGCGAAATCGGCTCTCGAGTAGATATTTAATTCCGCTCTGATAATTGATGAAAAATAAGCAACCCAAACGAATGCAATCATCATTGCACATCCAAACAAAAGGCCATATTTTGCCAAAACCAAAGGCAATGACAACATGCCGGAACCTATGGCTGTTCCTGCTAATAGAGAAATCGCACTTAACTGTTTTTTCATAAACTCACCTATAAAACTGAAAAACACAAACTAGTGCCATTTTTATAGGAAAAATCCGGTAAATACGGCACTAAAACTATACGCAAAAGGTATAATAATAGCTATCCATACCACTTATCGAAAAAATCAACGCACCTTCCCATTATATAACAATAATTTGGCAGGGTTTTAAAATTTTTGAAACGGATAAAGCGAATGTTACAAAAAATGGGAGTTCATAACTAACTATAGTGTAAATTGTCTTCCCTTAAGGGGTGAAGATAGCGCAATGTAGATACCATATCGAATGCTTCCGAGCAATCGTTGTCTTCTGGAAAAGTAGGTATATCATCTTTTGATAAGCATAATTGTCATCGGCGTGCAGTATATATTTATCTTAAATTTTTGTTTATTCCTAGAATGTTGTTTCTCCCACCACGCCATGTATGAATTTTGTTACGTCATATTTAAACGAAAATCTAATGCTTTAATAAGCATTGCTTAGCTTTGGATGATAGTATATACTACCACTATGATAGAGTGTTTTGTTATTGGAAGGGGGGGGAGATAAAGATGGAAGTAACTGTAAATGGAGATAATATAGATCATGCTTTGCGCATTTTGAAAAAAAAGATGCAAAGAGAGGGAATTTATAAGGATATAAAGCTCCACAGAAGATTTGAAAAACCTTCTGTAAAAAAAGCACGTAAGCGAACTGAGTCTTTGAGGAGGACGCGAAAGTTGAGCAGACGAAGGCTTTCAATTGAAGGGTATTAACCACGGGTGCTTTAGCACCCTATTTTTTTATAAAGTTAATTTAATTTCTCATTTACCAGTTTTTCCGCGAATGAGCCTTTGATGATTTTTCGTTTTTTCCAATATGTTGCCCCACAAATTTTATGCACGGGAAATTTCTTTAACTGTTTCCATGTTGTTGGAAGGTATTGTTCATTCAATTTAGTATCGAGATTTAAAAATGCTGTTTCAGGGTAATAGTGATTACGAATCATATTCATTATGATATCAAAAAATTGCGGATCCTCCTCCATAGCCACTGCCGTAAATTCATAAAACAAAAAATAATCTGACCAAGTTCTGTCTTTCCAATACTCATTTAGAAATGCAACCATGCATTCCATAACATAATTGTGTGGATTGGCAACATACATGAAATAATTACAAAATATCCCCGGCAGTAGCAAATTCTTATATTGAAAATCAGGTAATTTTTTGGGATTTATATCGCACAAAGATGGCGCAAAAAAGTCTGCACTAAATATATCTTCTGGAATGGCTCCGGTAAGGAACACCGTACTATCAAGCCACAACCCACCATATTCATTCAATAAATTAACGCGAACAATATCAGAGAAATGCGCTTCACAGATTGTGCCATCTTCATATTTTTTCAGAATATGTTTGGGAAGTTTGATATATTTTTTCACAGAGTTTTTGTCAAGTGTTATGACATCCATACCCGGAATATGTTTTTTTATACTTTTCAGACATATACGGACAATTTTGGGAGCATTTTCCAAACTTTCACTCCAATAAAACCAAATTTTATGTGGGTATGGATTAGGCGAAACTTTTTGTGTTTTTATGCGATTTAACACATAGGTATACTTCCTTAAATTTTCTTTCATAATTACTTTATGCAAAAAATTATAGGGATTTTTCATTAAGTTTGTTGTAAAGTTGTTGAGCTGATTTGTAATTTGCCGATTTGTGTCATTTGTTACTTTGTATATGTGAAAACAGAAAACAAAAATTACAAGAAATAAACAAGCATAGATAATATGAAGTATATGTTGTGGTTTCATCGTTTTTTTCTCAACCGACATCCCTTTATCTCAGTATATTTGTCATACCGCTCACTCATCAAGGATAAAAATTACAATTATCACTAATAAGGTTACCATAAAAATATAAAAAATATTTTTTTAGAATAATTCAAAATTATGAATTAAAATGATTTTTTCTACATAAAATTATTCCAAAATTAATGAATATTTAACAAAATTGCAGTATCATTTAGTTAAGAGGTAGTTTTATCGAGTGAAACTTTATGAATAACAGTTGTATAGATATTTCAATTTATGGCGAAAAAAACTATAAATTGTTTCTTGAGGCAATTAAGCAGGAACTAGATCGTGCAAAATATACAGATTTGACCGCAATCCAAGCTCTAATATTGCTGAATATCAACGATAATACAGTGACCATAGGTGAAGTTATGTCACGAGGATATTATTTGGGGTCAAATGCTTCATATAACATCAAAAAACTCACAAACACTGGATATATATCAACAGTTCAATCCGATTATGATAAAAGAGCCATAATTATCAAATTAACCAAAAAAGGTATCGAACTCTGTTCCAAAATAGATAAAGCTCTCAATAATCATTTAGAAATGGCAGTCAAGAAGACAAAAATAAAACTTGATCTCAATGCTGGTCTTGCGTTTTTAAAAGATGTCGAAAGATTTTGGAATGAGGTGATTCATAACAGACTTTAAAAAAATTAGGAAATAGTTGACGTTCGCGAGAACGTCAACAAATATGTATTCAGTTTTGAAAATGTCTTCGTTTATGTCGTGGCGCAATTTACTGATAATTATTAAAAAAAATTTTATACAACATTTAGGAAAATGGAATACACTGAAATTGTGTATGAGAAGAGAAGATTGATCGGATTATGGTTAAGTGTCGTGAAGGCATTTTTTTAGGTGTCGCAATTTTTTGTGGTATCAATACATGTAATTGTATGGATTATAAAAATAATATTATTGATTATGAAAATAAAAATAGCATTATAAATTATGAGAGTTCAGATGTTTTTGAAAAGCTTTCAAAATTAAAAAAAGAATACGATCGCATTCAGGAAAAAATAGATTTAATTAATAAGGAATTAATAAGCATAGATAAGGAAACGGGACACCTGGGCGTCTCCCCCTTTTTGTTCAAAGATTCAAATGTTAGAGAATGTATACTTAGCATAAAACAAAAAGCAAGCCATGAAAAACGGGCAGAATTAGCAGATAAGGAAAATTTTCCGTTAAAAATAGAATCGGCAAAAAAGAAATATAGCGTTCTTACTTCAATATTGAGGGATAGTAATAGTATTAGAAATATCGTGTATAAAAGGATACTGGATAAAAATCAGGAATTAAAATCTGATCTATTTAAAATGGATGAAAAAATAAGTGAAGCTCAAGTGAGAACTGAGTACTTAAAAAATATGTGGTGGTTAGAAGTTCTGGAAAAACTCAGTGTTCCAAATTTCGAATTTCCGTTGAATAAATCAGCGAACAAAAATGTATATCAGTTATTTGACGAAAATGATTTCCTAAAAGAAACACTTGAAAAGAAGCAAGCCAAGTTACAAGAAATTGAAAAACAAAATAAACAGTTAGAGGCCGAAATATATGGATGCGAATGAATTAAGGTTGGAGGGGTGTCAAGTTTAGGTGCTCGTCAGAGAAATTTGTCACTATTCCGCTAATGAGTTTTCTTGGAGGACAGTCACATAGAGAAGAAAATGGCAGGAATGAAGCTGTCTTGCCAAGCGAAATTCCATTAACAGACGTTTCTACCACCCCTGTAACTTGCTTGCCGACAAGCGATTGAAACAAATTTTTTTTAGCTTTCTGAGCTTTTTCGCGCAGTATTCTTGCTCGCTCGTGGACAATTTTATGGGGCAATTGTATCATTTTTGCTGCAACCGTGCCACGTCTAGGAGAAAATGGGAATACATGTAGAAGTGATATATGTGCCTCTTCGACAAGTTTTAATGTGTTCTCGAACATAGCTTCTTTTTCCAGCGGAAATCCTGCAATGAAATCGCTCCCAAAGACAACTTCAGGGCGCTTATTCAGAATATTAATGCACAGTTTTATGACGTCTTCACGAGTATGTCGACGTCGCATAGCCTTTAATACATCATTGTCTCCGGACTGAATGCTAAAATGAAAATGCGGCATAACGCGTTCTTCATTTGTCATTAGGTTGAATAATTTGCCATCAATTCCGGCAGGATCTAATGATGAAATACGTAATCGTTCTAGTGAAGTCTCGGAAAGTATTTTTGTTATAACGTCAGCAAGAGTTAATCCTTCATATTGATACGAAGTTATATCTATACCTGACAGCACAACTTCATTAAATCCAATAGATATAAGATGATTTATTCTTCTTAGGACGACTTCAAGTGGTAAACTCTTCGACCTTCCTCGAGTGTACGGGACGATGCAATACGTGCAAAAATGATCGCATCCATTTTGGATAGGCAAAAACGCACGCACTCTATTTTCGAACATTTCGTCACCATTATCCATCATTTCATCATTGTTATTAACTGAAAGCCCCGAGCATCCGGGTATATTTACGTATGCTTTGGGATCACTTTTCTTGCTATTCGAAATTACCGTTATGTCATCTAATTCATTAAAATATTGCTCTGCTGTTACTGTTGCACAACCAGTGACAATCACTTTTGCATTTGGATTTTCGCGACGTGCTTTTCGCACTGCCTGCTTTGATTGGCGTTCTGCTTCTTGAGTAACGGAGCATGTGTTTATTATTACGACATCATAAGCTGGCGCTATCTTTTCAATTATTGATTTAGCAACTTCTGTCTCATAATAGTTAAATCTACACCCTAAAGTTATAGTCTTTATTTTGGACATATCAATCTTTTTTCTCGGCGTCACTTAGCACTTTAGAACGCTTATTCCAGGTCAATGCTAAGAATATTGAAGCACAGCCAGCCGATATCATAGTTGCTATAAAAACGTAGTTCCAACCATAATTATCCGCTAGCCATCCGGCTCCAAACCCGGCTATTGCAGTTCCGGCATATCCCAGCGTTCCAGTGAAGCCAGAAGCAGTCGCAGCAGCTCTTTTTGAGGCAAAATCAGCAGCCGCAACTCCAATCAAGATTTGAGGACCTGAAATCAAAAATCCTATCCCTAACATACAAACTGAGCTTATGACATGCGAATCTTTTGGAATTATCCATAATATTGAAACAAGTATGCCCAATATTATCATACACATTGATGATACGGGGCCTCTTCTCCCCTTAAACACCTTATCTGAAATATATCCTGCGCATAGACCACCAAACATACTTGCTATATCAAAAGCAACCATCTGGAAACCAGCCCCAGCTAAAGTGCTACCTTTCGACTCTAAAAGCAAAGTAGGCCCCCAATTCAAGAAAGTCATGCGACAGATGTATACGAACAAATTAGCCAAACCAACGTACCACACTAATTTATTGCCAAGAGCTAGCTGTAAAATTTCTTTATAGCTTAAATGCACTTCTTCTTCGCTTTTCCATTTTTCACTTTGCGCTACCGAGGCAATACCTGTCATTTTTTCTACCGATGGCAAATTTAAAGATTCTGGAGTATTTCGCAATCTGTTAAACACAAAACCGGCAACTAATATCGCGACAATTCCAGGAATAAAGAAAACATAACGCCAGCCGAAGTGCATAAGTATATATGGCGCAATTGAAACTATTAGCGCACTGCCAAATTGATGCGATGTATTCCACAAAGCCCACTTTGTCCCTATTTCTGTCGGGCTATACCAATGTGTCAACATTTTCGCACACGCAGGCCATCCCATAGATTGGAAGCAATAATTCAAAGCCCAAAATATAGCAAACATTGGGATAATGGAGCTAAAACCCATACAAATATTCATAAACGCCGAAAGCAATAACCCGCTTGCCATCACATAACGTGCGCTATATCTATCTCCGACCATTCCGAAAAAGCACTTGCCGATGCCATACAAGATAGCTGCTATTGAAATAACAATTCCTATATCCGATTTTGTGATATTTAAATCAGAACAAATAGCCGGTATTGCTATAGAAAAATTCTGACGAACTAAATAGAATGCTGCGTATCCAACCATAATGGAATACATAGTCCTAATGCGCCAGTACTTAAAAACCTTATTACAACTATCAGAATATTGAAATTTGTTTTTCCTTCTTAAAAATGCCATACAATCTCCTTAATTTTCAATCGACTTGGTGAGTATTTCGAGATTTGTTGCAAACTCACGATCCATTGCAATATTCTCTTTAACTTTCTTAACCGCATGTATTACCGTCGAATGATCCTTTCCTCCAAAACTACGTCCTATATCCGGCAATGATTTTGCAGTTAGCTGCTTTGCTAGATACATTGCAACATGTCGCGCTGTCGCAATAGCCTTATGCCTTTTTGTGGAGGTCAAATCAGTCAATTTTATGTTATAAAACTCACATACCTTTCGCTGAATCAAGTCCATTGTAATATATTTTTCATTAGACCTCAACAAATCCCTCAAAACATCGCTTGCCATATCAATCGTTATGCTAGAGCCAACCAAAGTTGCATGTGCAACTACACGGTTTAGTGCGCCTTCTAATTCACGTATGTTGGAGGTAATTTTCATCGATAAAAATTCCAAGACTTCATTTGGAATTTTTATTTTATGTTTCCTAGCTTTTGACTGCAGAATTCCCAGTCTCAACTCATAATTCGTTGGATGAATATCTGCCACTAATCCCCAACCTAAGCGAGACTTCAGTCTTTCTTCCATGCCGTCTAAGTCTGCGGGAGATTTATCTGCCGACAATATTATTTGTCGATTGTTATCAACCAACTCGTTGAATGTGTGGAAAAATTCCTCCTGAGTTGTGTCTTTCCCTCCAATAAACTGGACATCATCAATCATTAAAACATCAACATTTCTGAACATTTCCTTGAACGACATGGCATCTTTATATCTTAGCGATTTTATGAACAGATACATAAATTTTTCTGCAGAAAGATATATAAAGCGCTTCTGGGGATGCGACTCTTTGATATGCCAGGCAATTGCATGCATCAAATGCGTCTTCCCAAGTCCCACGCCTCCATATAGGAAAAGGGGATTAAATACAGGTGTATCTGACTCAGCCACCCTCATAGCGGCAGCATAAGCAAATTCATTCGGTTTTCCAACGATAAAATTTTTAAACGTAAATTTTTTGTCTAAAACTGTTGTTTCTGCAACTGTTTTATTGTTTTTACCTTCTTCAGATTTAGCAACTGTTTCTGGATTGTTGCTGTCATAAACATCTATATTGACACAATTTATTTGACATCCGCATGCATTCAATGCTTTAGCGATTACATCCGCATATCGCCAAGTTACATTGTCTTTAACGTGTTTTGATGGTGCGGAGATTTTTGCAATATCATCTTTTATCTCTATCAGGTGCAGTTTTGAAAACCACGCTTCATAATCGCCTGCGCTTATCTCGCGTTTTATATCCGCAAGAGTTTCATTCCAAATTTGCTTTATTTTTTCTGCAACACTATCTAGCATACTAATTACGCCTTATTTTCTCAGTCAGTTTATCAAAACTTATATCAGAATGTAGTTCCATCTTATTTGGCAACAAAAGCACAGTCAGCGTACGAGCCAATCCTATATTCTCCATATATTTTCCAGGGG
Organism: uncultured Pseudomonadota bacterium; assembly: GCA_902798535.1. Lineage (GTDB taxonomy): Bacteria > Pseudomonadota > Alphaproteobacteria > RUG11792 > RUG11792 > RUG11420. The sequence continues at coordinate 3,139 of CADBWU010000024.1, read as the reverse complement.
TTGCGTATTTTGCAAAAATCAAGGCTCCTTTTGCTTTGAAATAAGAACGTAATTGTATCGGTTGGTTTAACCTATTTTTCCCAGGAATAAGATCAAATTTAAATATCTGTATATTATCCTTATATGTCTTTACTAGCGAATTTGCCTGAGAAAAATATGTTTTTGCGTCTGCCATACCGGCTAACTTATCTAAAAGATCTTGCGAATAAGCCACAACAATATGGCAAGCAAAAGAATGTCCTCTATTTGCTTGAGCATCAACCATAAAATCGACTTTTCTCAGCCAAACCAATGAATTAGGGATAATGCCATCACATGCTGTAAATGTCATGGCGACTAATCCCAATATTATATTGTTTAATTTACTCAAGGACAACTCTGCTTCTTCCTTTTTGACTATAGATAACATGGACACGTTGTCCAACTGATATAGCTGGAGTTGGGGCTTGTGCAATAGTAACAACTGCTCCACTGTCAAGTTTTATAGTATATTCAACCCCATCTTGCACTCTGGTCGCAATTGCATTGCCGGCAATGCCTCCAGCGACGGCACCCGCTGCAGCTGTAAGCAATTTTGCGTTTCCGCCACCAATCGCACTGCCGACTAAACCACCTCCAACTGCACCTAATGCTGTGCCCGCCATTGAATGTTCCGGCTTTAACTCAACTCTTCTCAAGGAGAGCACTTGTCCCTTTGCTGTTCGTTGCACTTCCCCAACCGTTGCGCCATCATACCTGTTGCCAGAATAATCGGATGTACATCCAGCCAGTAATACAGCAATTGCCATCGTAGATGTTTTGAAAACTTTATTCACGCTCATTTTGTTCTCACCGAAAGGTACCACACAGACATTATACAGCTTTCCAAGGCTTGTGACTCAAACAAATTATGCATATATTCCATCAAATCAATTTCGGATCTGCTCCAATACCCCAATCATCTGACACTATAACCTTTGCAATTTTTTTCTTTCCAACTGAAATTAAGCAACTTGATGCTATTTGAGCATCGTATGTCTCGACTGTATTGCCGTCAATTTTTACTCCTTTACCATCAATTAAACGGCGAGCAGACGTTTGGCTGGATGTTAGTCCGGTTATTACTAATGCTTTATCAATACGCGTCTGTGGAGAAAGGCTATATGCTTTTACATCTGAAATTTCGGCTTCACCTTTACTAAAAATCCCCGTAGCAGTGCTATGAATGTTTTCCAAACTTGCCTCCGGGTGTACGATTGTTGTTATCGCATCAGCCAGCACTATTTTCTTTTCGTTCATTTCTTTCGTTCCAACCAAAGCATCATACGTAGCAATTTCGGCCACATCAATATCAGTGAAAAGTTTCATAAGCTTTGTGACGTCGCTATCATCTATGTTTCGCCAATATTGCCAGAAATCAAAAGGAGACATCAGGTTTTCATCCATCCAGACTGCACCACTTTCCGTCTTTCCCATTTTTTTTCCATTGGAATTTGTCAAAAGTGGCATAGACATTCCTATGGCAATTTTTCCTGTTTTCCTTCTGATTAAATCTACACCTGAAATCATATTTGACCACTGATCAGCACCACCGATTTGTAGCTGACAATTGTAATTCTCAAAAAGATACAAAAAATCATATGCTTGAAGAAGCATATAATTGAATTCTAGAAAACTTAAATGTTGTTGCCTTGAGAGCCTTGTGCTAACGCTATCCATCGTTAACATTTTATTTACCGAAAAGAGAGGACCGTACTCTCGTAAAAAATCCATATAATTTATTTTCGAAATCCAATCATTATTATTTAGCAGGCGTACCGGATTTTCACAATTTTCGAATTTAACAAGTTTTTTCAGTTTTGCTGTAATAGATTTGATGTTTTCAAGAACGATTGTGTAGTCTAGCATAACGCGCTCTTTGTCCTTCCATGTTGGATCTCCAATTTTACTTGTTGCTCCTCCGCAAATTATTATTGCCCGAATGCCGAATTTCTGTAATTTTTGTATTAATTTCATCCATAGTAGGTGTCCAACATGAAGGCTTTTGGCAGTCGGATCAAACCCCACATAAAAAGTTACTTGTTCTCCACTCGTAAAAAGTTTGTCCAGAGCTTCCGGATCTGTTACCTGATATATAAATCCTCTACTATTGAGGTCATTTAGAATTGGAGAAGAAAAATTATATTCCACTATCTAATGCTCTTCTAGATTGCGCTTGCTTAAGGATATCAAATAATTATCGAGAGGGCTAATACGATTCATCACTCTCGCATGGATTTGTGATGTTCAACTGATATGGTTAAAGAGAATGCACAGCATCATCGGTTGAATAACCATACAAAGGGATGAACTACCGGTAGTTAATAGTGACAAAGCTCATTTCTGGACACTGACACTTCATCTATTCAGCCTTTTGAAAACAAAAAAAAGAGATACCCTTTTTGCTTCTTTTATCAGAATCTTTTACAGATATCTCTTTAAGTATTTTCCGGTGTAGCTTTCGTCGCATTGAGCAACAGTTTCCGGTGTGCCTTCAATGACTATATTACCACCGTTTTCGCCACCTTCTTTCCCAATATCAATAATCCAATCTGCGGTCTTTATTACATCTAGGTTATGTTCAATAACTACCACAGAATTGCCAGCTTCAACGAGTATATGCAGAATATTTAGCAGTTTATCTATATCATCCATGTGCAGACCGGTGGTCGGCTCATCAAGGATATACAGTGTGTTTCCCGTTGCTTTTCTTGACAGTTCTTTTGCCAATTTTACTCTTTGGGCTTCTCCTCCGGAGAGTATCGTAGCCTTATGCCCCAAAGTTAAATATCCTAGTCCTACACGACACAAACAACTGAGCTTTTGAAATATTTGTGGTTGATTCTTAAAAAACTGGGTACATTCCTCGATAGTCATATCAAGGACGTCCGAAATGCTCTTTCCTTTATACTTTATCTCTTGCGTTTCTCGATTAAAACGAGAACCATGACATTGATCACAAGTAACGTATACATCTGGCAAAAAGTGCATTTCAACCTTAATCACACCATCACCTTTACATGCCTCGCAACGTCCACCCTTAACATTAAAGGAGAAACGACTGTTTGTGTATCCGCGAGCTTTGGATTCAGGCAAAGTTGCGTACAAATTTCTTATATCC
>CADBWU010000023.1 GCA_902798535.1 uncultured Pseudomonadota bacterium | reverse complement strand
CCCCCCCGAACAAACATTTCTTTTTAAACATTTCTATACACCTCTTAAAAATAAATCATGGGCATCAATGCCCTCCTATAAATATTCTAACATATTTTTCATGGCTATGCAAATTATTTTCAGCTAAATAATATTTCGCCTGTCAAGGTCAGCAACCGAAGGTCGCTGAGCGTATGCGTACCTTGACAGGCTTCGGGGCGCGATGTGGTAAAATCAAAACATACCACATCGCGCCCCATCCTATTCTGTATTCTATTTGATGTTCTTAGAAGGTAAATGATAGAATAAACTTGGTAGTTTCATAGTGCTCAAAGTTTTTATGACTAAAAAGATTATAGTTTTTGGCAATCAGAAAGGCGGGACTGGCAAATCAACATTGGCGATGCATCTTGTGGTTAACTTATTACAAAAAGGAAACTCAGTAGCAACAATAGATGTCGATGCTCGCCAAGGAACATTGACGAGGTATATAGAGAACAGAGAAGCTACAAAGCGTGAAAATCCAGAGATATTAACTCCTCTTCATACGCCTGTTTTTGAAAGCGAAGCTGAGACGATTTCGCAAGCAGAACGAGATAATTTGAAAAATTTTACAACCCTATTAGACTCTCTTACGGAGCATGACTACATTGTGATTGACACTCCTGGTAATGACAGTAGCCTGTCTAGAATAGCTCATTCATTTGCTGATGTAATCATAACGCCGATGAATGAAAGTTTTATTGATTTAGATCTATTGGTACGCATAAACGATTCAACTGAAACGAATATTAGACCGAGTACCTACGCTGAAATGGTATGGAATCAAAAAAAAGAACGGATTATGCGAGATAAAGGTTCAATAGATTGGATAGTGCTTGTCAACAGAATGTCTAGCGTTGCATCCAAAAACAGAACAGAATTGGATAGAGTTTTAAATGCATTAGCAAAGCGGATTGGCTTTAGATTAGCAAAAGGATTTAAGGAACGTGTAATTTTTAGGGAACTATTCCTATCAGGACTAACATTGCTTGACCGTAATGTTTCGGCTTCACAAATGAGCTTGTCCCATATCGCAGCTAGACAAGAGCTAAATGATCTTTTAAAAGCATTGGACATCGGAGGATAGCAGTGAAAATATCTATAAAAGCCGAAGAAAAAATTAAAAAAGCGATGGAGCAAAACTCTGGGAAAATTCCTAGATTAGTTTTACAAAAAGGCGGATGCGCTGGAAATATGTTGGTTTTGTTGCTTGATGTCCCATATGTCCAGGATAAGCTCGTCGAGCACAATGGGATAAGGTTTGCGATAGAGAGGAATGCAGTTCCATTTGTTGACAACATTTCAATAGAACTACAATCTGGACTTTGTGACGAAATAGTCGTGATAAATCATAACGCACAGACGTGCAGATGTGGAAAATCGTTCAAGATACAACAAAATTTAGTTGCGATTGATGCAAAGAAAACTAAAATGTAAAAGTTAAGTCGCTAAAAAAATACAGTCCTCAGAACAATGAGAATTGCTACTTGGAATGTTAATTCAGTTAGAGCTCGTATCGAGCATTTGGTGAGTTTCCTTGATAAAAACGACATTGATGTTGTTTTATTGCAGGAGTTGAAATGTGTTACCGAAGCATTTCCGTGCGAGTATATCGAAGATATGGGGTATAACTGCCTGATTTACGGACAAAAGAGTTATAATGGGGTGGCGATTTTATCGAAGTATAAAATCGAATGCTTGCAAATGGGCAATGAGATTTTTGAGAATGATCCGCAAGCTAGATACGTTGAGGCGCTGATAAATGGTCATATTATTGCATCTGTATATGTTCCTAATGGGCAAGATGTTGAAGCTCCAGCATATGAATATAAGGTAAATTTTTTGAAAACATTGGCAAATCATATCAAAGAAGCAGCGCAAGGTGAAAAATTTATCATTGGTGGGGATTTTAACATAGCTCGAACTGATGCGGATGTATACAATCCAAAAGCCTGGCGAGGAAAGGTGTGTTGCACTGAGCGAGAACGTGAATTATTCGAAGATTTGATAAATATTGGATTGCGAGATATTATGCGAGAATTTGCTAATTCGGAAACTGAACCAATCTATACGTGGTGGGATTACCGATGGTATGCTTTTGCGAAAAATTATGGATTACGCTTGGATTACGTATTAACTACACCAAATGTTGATGTTCAAAATTGTTTTATAGATACGAGCACACGGGCAAAGGAACGTCCATCAGACCATGCTCCGGTTATAGTGGATGTGAAATGATTTTAGATGGCATCTCAAAACCTTCTGATTTAAAAAGCTTAAGTATTGCCCAATTAACCGAACTTTGTGCTGAGTTACGTTCCGAAATCATCAGGATAACTAAAAAAAACGGTGGACATTTAGGCTCAAATTTGGGGGCAATAGAGCTCATCGTTGCGATACATTATGTTTTTGACATAGAGACCGACCGACTTATATTTGACGTCGGACACCAGGCTTATGCTCATAAATTATTAACTGGACGTCGCGAGATGATGGAAAATTTGCGTACAGAAAACGGAGCCTCTGGGTTTCCAGACCCGGCAGAAAGCGAATACGACCATTTCATTGCCGGACATGCCTCGACATCCATAAGTGCATCGCTTGGAATGGCTAAAGCACGTGATTTGGATGGCGGGAATTACAAAGTTCTTTCGTTTTTAGGTGATGGGTCGCTGAGTGGCGGAATGGTTTATGAGGCGATGAATAATGTTGCCGGAACAAAAAATTTCATCGTCATACTAAATGATAACCAGATGTCTATTTCTGAATCCGTTGGCGCAATGAAGCTATACCTAGCAAAACTCCTTGCATCTCGAGGAGGATTATCTGTGCGTCGGATGATAAGCAAATCCCTGACATTTTTACCTAAGAAGATTTCGCGAAAGATTGAAAATTGCATTAAAGCGGTCATACAAGGCAATAACATATTCGAAGAATTTGGTTTTCAATACGTTGGCGTTCTCGATGGACATGACTTGGGCAAACTTATAAAAATTTTCACCAACATTCGGGATGTAGCAACGTATAAGCCGGTTTTAATTCACGCAATAACCCAGAAAGGAAAAGGATATGCTGAGGCTGAGCGCGATGCAACAAGGATGCACGGTGTTGATAAATCAAAGAAAAATAAATATTCAGATGTGTTCGGGAAAACTATTGTTCAATTGGCGGAAAAGGATAAAAAAATCGTATGTATTACTGCCGCTATGAAAACCGGCACTGGGCTTTTGGAATTCTCAGAAAAATTTCCAGAAAGGTTTTTCGATGTTGGAATTGCGGAGGGGCACGCGGTAACCTTTGCTGCAGGCATGGCTGAGCAAGGTTATAAAGCGTTTGTCTGCATATACTCGACATTTTTGCAACGTGCATTTGACCAAATTTACCACGATATCGTTCTGCAAAATTTGCCAGTGAGATTTATTATCGACAAAGCGGGATTTCCAGGAGCTGATGGAAAAACGCACGCAGGACTTTATGACATCTCGATGCTACAAAATTTTCCGCAATTTGTTATTATGGCGCCTTCTGGAAAGGCGGAACTTGAGAATATGGTAAAGTTCGCATCTTGTTATGAGGATGCACCAACGGCTATAAGGTTTCCTAAAGCCGAAGCTAGCGATGTTTTTCCAATATCTGAATTTTTGTTAAAAAGCCGAGTTGTGAGTGAAGGGCATACGACACTTATAATTTCTGTCGGCGACATGCTAAAAACTGTTCTTGATGCAGTTGCTATTTCTGAAAAACACCCAACTATAATTGATGCGCGAGTTATTCAGCCATTCGACTTCGAAACGTTTTATAAATTCTCAGACCATCACGAAAAAATTATATTTATTGAAGAAGGCATTTGGGGTGGATTATCCGATCTAGTGACAGAGAGGCTATTTGCAGATGGGAAACAATCCTTGTTGAATAAGACACATTTTCTAAATGCTAGCAAATTTCCCCCATCTCATACCATACGAAATACACAATTAGCTCTTTCTGGAATGTCTGCTAATGATATAGCAAAGAATCTTTAGTACTTATGAAATATTGATTTCTTTATTTTTGTTCATTACTAGTTGAAAATTTTTTCGATTTCTACTTCTGAAATGCTGGCGACATTTGTACCATATAAAAAATGCCTTGTTTTTTGTAGCAATGAATCTTGATAGCATCGATATGGTGATTTTGGGTAACCTTCAACAACATGGGAGAATGTCAAATGTTCATCTTGCAAAGAAAGCCGGGATTTCTGCTCCGCCCTGTTTGCGACGGTTTAAGCTTATGGAAGATCAAGGCTTTTTGCAGGGATACCACGCGATAGTAAATCCTGAGCTTCTTGGTTTTACCATAAAGGCGTTTTGCATTGTTTCTCTGGTATCTCAGGCAACAGAAACAGTGAGCAGTTTTTTAAAAATAGTTGAACGTGAGTGCCGCATCCGTTCATGCTTTTCGACGTCGGGAAATGAGGTTTTCATACTTACGGTGATTGCAAAAGATTTGAAATCATACGAAGGAATCTTGCACGGAACTTTGCAAAGTAGTGGTTTTGTTTCAAGTATTGCAAGCTATATACTTCTCAATAAGCATAAAGATGAATTTGGCTTGCCTTTGGAGATTGCCGGAAAGTTATAGCCTGTGGACGAGCAGGTGCTGTGCAGTTTGTTTTTTGTGCTTGTTGTGCCTTTTTCTGTTAGAATATCAATGTGGCAACTGGTTGGTCGCTGAGAATTGCAAACTGCCTACCTTTCTTAGCTTGCATTTTCAGAGGAAAGTCCGGGCTTCATTGTAGGCAAGGTGCCGGATAACGTCCGGCGTTGAAAATCGTGAGGTTTTCAGCAGGAAGAGTGCAACAGAAAGTATACCGCCTCCTTTTGGGGGTAAGGGTGAAAAGGTGATGGTAAGAGCTCACCGCGTTACTGGTAACAGGAACGGCACTGCAAACTCCACCTGAAGCAAGACCAAATAGGGATGGCGTGGGTTTCCCGCGATAGCTTACAATCGCAGTCATTCGGGTAGGTCGCTTGAGCTTGTTGGTAACAACAAGTCTAGATGAATGGTCAACCAAGGAGCATGATGCTCCTGGACAGAACCCGGCTTATAGGTTGCCACGTGGTGACGTTTTTTTTGTGGAAGGAATTATGCTTCTGTTGGTTTTGGCGATTATAGCTCTTTTAATTTTTTATAAACTGTTTAAGGAGTTTGGAAAAACTCAAAAAATTATTATAAACATGAGCGAAGAAGATCGCGAGAAGCTGAAAAACGTGATAGAAGGAGTGATTGCTAATTCCTCATCTGGAGTATCTCCTAATTGTGAGAACGCAAAGTTGGATAAAATATCTTTGGCTCTGCAGGAAAAATTTCCAGATTTTACGCCAACTACTTTTCTGGCAAAGGCGGAAGAAATGTTTGATGCGATATTTAACGGCTTCGCTAATTCTCATCACTATATCCTAAAATCAATGCTTACCGAAAAACTATACGAAAGTTTTGCCTCACAAATAGCACGACGCGAATCAAAAAATTTGAGGCAAGAACTCCTGATAAAGCACAAGGAAACAAGTCTTGATGAAATTCAGATGCTTTCCGAAAAAGCGCAAATTTTCGTGACCTTTGATGTCGATCAAATGAGTGCTATGGTAACAAGCGAGGGCATTTCACCAGATAATCCTAAGAGAATATATCGTGACGTCATACATAAATGGGTATTCGAAAGAGCTTTTGGTAAAGATAATTGGATTTTATCAAAAACTTCAATAGGAACTAAAACACGAGAAATCCAATAGCAATTGGCAATTGAGGATAAATGAAATACCTGGGAAAATCAGTAACTTTGCTAAAGCGGGGTGAAGTCATAGCGGTTAGGACAGATACTGTATATGGGCTTCTAGCAGATGCAACTATCGATCACGCTGTGCAGAAAGTATATGAGTTAAAAAAACGTCCCAAGGATAAGGCCTTGATAGTTTTGATAAATAGCTTAGAGATGGCTAAAAATGTGGCAAATTTTACCGATGAATCTATGCAGTATGCGCATCGGGTCTGGACTGAAGAACAGAAACCTGTTACTCTGGTTTTGATGGCGAAGAATATCTCTAGAGTAGTAACTGGAGGAGGCGATACAGTTGCCTTAAGATTGCCACACAATACGTTCTGCCTAGAACTAATACGTCAGCTTGATCATCCGATAGTAGCGCCTAGCGCAAACATTTCTGGACATCCGACTGCAATTTCCGCTGACATGGTGAAAGCCGATTTTGGCAATAATTTGCCACTAATAATTGATGGAGGACTATGCACCAATTCTCCCTCGACAATCATAAGTTTTTTGGATAATAAACCTATTATATTAAGAAAATAGATACAAACTTGACATCTTGTTGTGAATGGAGTTTTGCTCTGAGTAACCATTCAGTATCTAAGATATTTTGTGAATAGGAAGAGACAGACGTAAACAATTATCTGTATTTTTCAAAAATTATCTTGAACACATCATAAGTTGTAAGTTACAATAACAACCAGGTAGGGGCTCATAGCTCAGTTGGTAGAGCATCTGACTTTTAATCAGAGGGTCACAGGTTCGAACCCTGTTGAGCCCACCACTACTGAACGTCTCCTTCGTCTAGGGGTCTAGGACACCGCCCTTTCACGGCGACAACACGGGTTCAAATCCCGTAGGAGACGCCACTGTGAAATGAATAGAATGGGAAAAAGAACGACACAATACATATGTCAATCATGTGGAGCAATGTTCTCAAAATGGATGGGGCAATGTGACGTGTGCAAGGATTGGAATTGTGTGGTTGAAGAACTAACTGAAAGCAAACCGTTAGCCGATAATATATCTATTCCAGACAATTTTTTTGAGACAATCCCAGATACAGGAAAATCACAGCCAGATGCGACGCGACATGAGACAGAAATGAAGGAGATAAATCGCGTTTTGGGCGGAGGATTTGTTGATGGCTCTGTAATTTTGCTAGGGGGTAATCCAGGAATAGGAAAATCGACGTTGCTCATGCAACTGCTATCTGCAATAAAAGGAATAGAGCATTACATATATATATCCGCCGAAGAGTCTACCAAGCAAGTCTCGATGAGAGCGCAACGCCTTAAGGTTACAAACGATGACTTGCGAATTGCGTCATCGTCAAATATACATCAGATTTTGACGGCTTTAAGCGAGATCAAGCATAATAGCATTGTTGTGATAGACTCTATACAAACAATTTCCTCGGATTTGATACAATCCCCTCCAGGCAGTATTTCTCAAGTTAGGTTTTGTACTCAGGAATTAGTCAACTTTGCAAAAAACAACGATGTCATTGTTGTAATAGTTGGGCATGTGACCAAAGATGGCGCAATTGCTGGGCCTAAAACACTGGAGCATATGGTTGATTGCGTGCTGTATTTCGAAGGCGATAAAGCATACGATTATCGAATACTGCGATGCGAAAAAAATAGATATGGATCAACTGATGAAATTGGTGTTTTTGCAATGACAACAGAAGGATTGCGAGAGGTGGCTAATCCATCGTCAGCTTTCCTTTCCGAATATGATGACAACGTTAGTGGTGTCGCAGTCTTTTCCGGAATTGAAGGGACAAGACCTATTTTGTCGGAAATACAAGCGCTTGTGTCAAACACCTCAAATCCAGCGCCACGACGCTCAGCGATAGGTTTTGATCCATACAGGCTTTCAATGCTAGTGGCGGTTTTATCTAACAGATGTAAACTAAATTTTTCAAATAAAGACGTTTATTTGAATATTGCTGGTGGATTAAAGATAACTGAACCAGCAATAGATTTAGCTGTTGTTGCAGCAATAGTTTCGTCTGCTTTTCATAGACCTTTGCCACAAGGCGCGGTATTCTTTGGTGAAGTTAGTCTTTCTGGTGAAATACGGCAATCACATCTATCATATTCACGAATAAAAGAAGCACAAAAACTTGGGTTTTCGCAGGTTATCTGCTCGTATAAAACCGAAGATTTTGATAAGAATGAAAAAATTAGATTACGAAAAATAAAATCAATTCGGGAAATCTTAGGAATTTTGAATAAGTAAAATATCCATTCCTTTTTTGAAAATATATTGTTTTTAATTGTGTCTAATATTTTAAGGAATTAATAATTTTAATGGAGAATCAATATGAATTTTAATGAAATAAATACAACCGAACAAAGTAATAACCAAGTTATTCCAAATTGGCATGATATAGCCAGACCGGAGCAACGAATTCCAAATACGGATAAATGGCTATGGCTGATACTCGCCGGGCGTGGTTTTGGAAAAACCCGAACCGGAGCTGAAGCAGTGATGGAGCTAGTCAATGGCGGAAAATACAAAAGTATTGCCATAGTTGGGAAATCAGTTGTGGAAGCACGCGATGTTATGGTTGAAGGCTTGTCTGGTCTCTTATCGACAACTATAGCTCAGAAGATATATAAGAATCAGGAAGATCAAATCGAAGACAGCGATTTCTTGAAATTTAAATTTTATCGCTCGAGAAATTTGATAGTTTGGGAAAACGGAGCAAAGGCATATCTGATAGGCGCAGATCATTATGAAAAAATCAGGGGATATCAATTCGATTTGGTTTGGATGGACGAATTTGCAAAATACAATCATCCCAAGGAAACTTGGCACCAGATATTGTTTTCATTGCGTCTCGGTGATGATCCTAGATGTATCATCACAACTACTCCTAAACCACTGAAAATTTTGAAAAAAATGGTAGATTCTGAAGGCACGTACTTAACTCAGGGCTCAACTTTTCAAAACGAAGAAAATTTGAGTAAACGATTTTTGAAAACAATAAGGGAAACTTACGCAAATACCTGGATGGGCAAGCAAGAGCTAGAAGGACAGCTGATAATGACGAAAGAAAATACTCTCTGGAAAAAATCTGATATACAACACAGGGAAATTGATAACGATACACTAGAACGAGTAGTTATAGGCGTTGATCCTGCGGTTAGCACGAACGACAATTCAGATGAAACCGGGATAATAGTAGCAGGAGTAGGCTATGATGAAAAAATATATGTGCTTGATGATCTGAGCGGTAAATATTCAGCTCAAGAGTGGGCAAAAGTAGTGTGTCGTGCATGCCACGACTATAGTGCAAGTTGCATAGTCGCGGAAACAAATAATGGCGGGGATCTTGTTAGTGAAATGATAAAAACAATCAATCCATACGCTCCATTCAGACAAGTGCGTGCAATAAAAGGGAAAATTGCTAGGGCGGAACCTATTTCGCTTTTGTATAGCAATCAGCGAGTGTTTCATACGAAGGAATTCTCGGCTTTGGAAGAACAAATGTGTGATTTAACGTATGATGGCAAAATCGAAAAATCACCCGATAGGGTTGATGCACTTGTATGGGCAATTTTAGAACTAAAAACCAAAAAAGAACCATTAAATATTTCGATTATAGGATTGTAATTATATAAAAATAATTTATTTTTTTATATAATATTATATCAATTTATTCCTGCAAAAGCAGACAACAAAATAATTTATCCAAACTGGAAAAAATGGCTTTGTTTTGAACAACATATGCTAATATGGACTTAGGTGGATTTGCTGGATTTCGGGTTATGACATTTCATGGAGTAGATTTTTCAATTCATAAGGAAGGATTTAGATTCATAGCTATTGGAGCTGGGTTATCACTATTTTTTATGTTTTTCTCATCAAACATAACGTGGATTTGCATCATTCTAACGTTGTTTTGCGCTTTTTTCTTCAGAAATCCTAAGCGCGTAATACCATCTGGAGATGAACTAGTCGTGAGTCCAGCTGATGGAAAAGTTGTAGGAGTAAATTTTGACACTCCCGGAGCAGAATTAGGATTGGGAGAAGAAAAGCGCTATAGAATAAGCATATTTCTCAGCATAACTAATGTGCACATAAACAGAATTCCTGTTGGTGGAAAAGTAAGAAGCGTTATATATCAACCTGGTTCGTTTTTAAATGCTTCTTTGGATAAAGCAAGTGTTTTTAATGAAAAAAATACACTAGTTATTGAGGTTAATGATCAACCAGAAAATTTAATGGCATTTAGCCAAATAGCTGGCGTTATCGCAAGACGCATAGTTTGTGAGGCACACGAAGGACAAGAGGTCGCAAAAGGAGAAATTTTTGGGTTGATAAGATTTGGTAGTAGATGTGATATTTGGCTACCAATTGGTGCCATACCGCAGGTAGTTGTCGGACAAACTGCCATTGCCGGCGAGACAATTCTTGCTGATTTAGCAATAAAAGAGGGGGCGTTGCGTGAAGGCGTCGTTATATAATCAATGTTTGATTCAAATGTAGTAACAGATTTTGTACGTGAGTGGGGATATATCGCAGTTTTGATAGGGGCATTATTCGAAGGAGAAGTGATCCTTATAACAGCGAGTGCACTAGCTGCGCTGGGATATCTAGACTTAACAAAAGTGTTTTTGGTCTCTCTATGTACAACCGTATTTGCCGATCAGCTCCTGTTTTTTTTGGGATATAAACTCGGAACTGATTGGTTAATCAAGAGATTACCAAAACTCGAACCAGCTAGAGCAAAGGTCTTTAGGTTATTGCATACTATGGATATATTTTTTATATTTGCATTCAGATTTGTTTATGGAATACGAACTATAAGTCCGTTAATAATTGGTTCTGCAAAAATCCAGCCACGAAGATTTGTGATATTCAATATGCTCTCAGGATTATGTTGGGCAAGTGCTGGGTGTTTTATCGGTTATGTTGGGGCGGATGTCATAATGGATGGCAAATTCGATTCAATGCCTGCAGTGCTGGCTCTCTCAATATTATTAGCGATAGTTGCGGTGGTTATATATTTAGCACGAAAGATAAGAGAATAGATACCCTACCGGCTAGAAGCCGGTAGGTTTATGTCTTGCTTAAAAAGCAGATTAAAAGAGTAAACACTCAGAATTCGGATATTTTGAATGTATCCTTTTTATGATGTTCTTCTTGTCACTCTATATATTTTCGCACTTCCTTTGTGCTTATTTGCCCGGATGTTGCAACGAAATATCCTCAAGCATCATAGATGCCGCTATTCCAGGAACTCATCTTGCGATATTCTCATACCTTTCCCTTTATACAGATAGATGTGGAGGAGCTGAAATTAACATATGCACATGATCTGGACTCACATTTCCACTGATTATATCGATGTAATTCGCTGAGCAGATTTCCCATATTACTTCTATACATCTTTCAGCAATATTACCGTACAACATTCTGTACCTATACTTTGTACAGAACACTATGCGAACTTCTTCTACATGTCATGCCTCCCATTATACTGAAGTGTTCGCCTAAAGGCGAGGGTTTTCACCCATCCCACGTTTTGGAAATAAATTCCCAAATGAATCACGCAAGAATTTGTTACGATGAAGGCTATATAGAAAACAACTCATTTGAGTTTACACATATCTGGACAAAAAATCGGACTTTTGACTGACGCTTTCAGAATTTCGATTATTTCCGAGTTAATAACTGAATTAAGATCTGCTGAATTTTCGTTTCCATTTGCTATATCACGAAGTAATTTGCGAACTATCTTCCCTGATCTTGTTTTCGGTAAATCTGGGACAAAAGCTATATAATCCGGCTTAGCAATAGAACCGATGTTATTGCGTGTGGAGTTTACAATTTTTTTGACAATATCGGCGCAGTCATTCTTTTCTAGAGGTCTTGTGAGTACAACGTAAGCAAATGCGGTTTGTCCCTTCAGTTCATCTGGAATTGCAACGACTGCAGATTCTTTGACTTCGTCGACTTTATTTATTGCGCATTCAAACTCTGCAGTGCCTAATCTATGTCCCGAAATATTGATAACGTCATCCATCCTCCCTTTTATTTTTATATCTGAGTCTTCATATACAGCTTCATCGCCTGTTTTATATAACACATTATCAGCCTTTTTAAATTCGGGAATAATTGCTTTATAAAGTCCTGGAAATTTGTTTTTGATAACTAATTCGCCATTAATTATATCTGTTTCTACTCCAAAAAAAGGTTTTCCAGCTATTCCTGGCTTTTGATTTAGGTTGCGCAAAGGAGCGAGGATTATGCCACCGGTTTCGGTCTGCCACCACGTATCCATTATCGGGCATCTTTTGTTTCCGATGTTTTCAAAATACCATTTCCAAGCAGACTTGTTAATTGGTTCTCCAACGCTCCCAAGAACTCTCAGAGAAGAAAGGTCGTATTTTTTTACGAATTTTTTATTAAACATCTGAAGAGATCTTATGGCAGTTGGAGCAGTATAAAAAATGGAAACCCTTTCTTTTTCGATGATCTCCCAATATCTATCAGCTTGGGGATATGTAGGGCTTCCGCTAAATATTACGGTGGTTAATCCATGAAAAAGTGGGGCATAGGTTGTGTAACTATGCCCGGTTATCCATCCTATATCGGATGTGCAAAAATATACATCATCGCTTTTAATTCCAAATATCACTTTGAATGTTGCGGTAACATAAAGCATATATGGCAAAGCGGAATGCAATACCCCTTTTGGTTTTCCGGAAGAACCTGAAGTGTAAAGAATAAACAAATCGTCATCAGAGTTTTGCCATTCTATTTCTGCTTTTGCATTTTTCGGAAACGAAACATTATCAAGATTTATAATATCTACATCGAGATCACTTGGTATATTTTTCGCCAATGATATTTCTTTTCCGCCACGTCGAAATGATGTAACTGTTAAAAGTGCCCTGGCATTTGAGGTAGTTAGGCGATATTTCAATGCTTCTTGTGAAAAACCTGCAAAAACGACCAAATGAATAGCCCCAATCCGAGAACAAGCTAACATGGATGCTAGTGCCTCAGGTATCATTGGCATATAAATTCCAATGACATCATTTTTCTTGATACCTCTATTTTTCAAAATTGCGGCTATTTGTAATACCATTTGCTGAAGTTCAGCGTACGAAATTTCGCGACGTTCACCATATTCATCGCCATGCCAAATAATAGCTGGTTTTCTGGGAGTTTCGATTGCATGTCTATCAACGCAGTTGTAGCAAACATTCGAAATTCCATCGGAGAGCCATTCGTTCTTTTTCTTGTCATATGCCAGAGTCGGAACACGTTTCCATGTAATATCTTGTGCATATTGCATCCAGAATTCATTGGGAAATTCTATCGACTTTCTATAAACTTCTTCGTAAACTTGATCATTTTCCCAGGCTATCTCGTGTTCAAAATTCATCAAAATAAGAAATTTGTCCCTCTGTAACAATATGCTATCACTCACAAACATTCATATTTGTTACAAATTGTTACTAGCTGAAGTGAAAAAGAAATAGATAACCTATCGGTTAGACACCGATAGTTCTATGTCACGCTTTCTTAGTTAGATTAAACTGTCGTGAGACATCTAGGAAATGTCTTACGACACTGTTCCTATGGAAGATTTAGTCAAAAACTTCTTCATCCAGTTTGATTCCGATGGGCTCTAAGAATTGCCTCAGGTCGCGTTCTAACATGTCTCTGTCTTCATTTCCCCACGCTTTTATATCGAACAGCGCATAGAAGTCGACTGCAGTTAGTTCTTTCTTTTTTTCTTGTTGTTTTTTATTGTCGTTTATGATCTTTTCTACAGTCTTGTTTGCAGCTTCGCTCACGTTCTCACATTCATCGGGAATACGTTCGATCATGTATTTATTGATTTTTTCTATTGTTTGTCTGCTCCGTTTTAAATGCTCATTATCATATAACACATTTGTGACTTCTTTCTGCTCGTCGGGCTGTATATACCTTATCTTTTTGAACGATTCTATTGCAGAAGTTCGCCATACCTTTTTAGTCTCGTCGAATTCCAAGTCCAAGCAAAATTTGTTATATGTATTGAAAAATTCGCCAGCCATAGGGTAATTTAAACCATAGGCTCTTCTTATCCACCAATCCTGAGCGTAACCTTTGTTTTGTAGCTTGATATATTCTTCAGACCCTCTTATCTTTATTTTTCCTTTTTCTACATCTCTCAATTTTATATCATCCAATTTTCTTCCATAAGAATTCACTATACAACTGGTGCAATCTTTGCCGTTCTTTATTTTACTCTTGAGTTTACTAAATAATTTAAGAAATGTGCTTAAATCCAATACGCGATTATATTTCTTTATATCAGAAATACTTGTTTCTAACTTACCTTTTAAATTTACTATATTTTTATCTTCATAAAATGCCAAAGCCTTGTCCTGTATATCTTTAAATATTTGATTAACATCTATATTTATCTGTCTTTTTATGCTGGCTTTGACAATTTGGTTTATAAAATTATAGCAGATGAATGCATTCCAGTTAGAACGATCATAGCCTTCCGGGTTCGCTTTAA
>CADBWU010000022.1 GCA_902798535.1 uncultured Pseudomonadota bacterium | reverse complement strand
AAAAGTGTATTCATTATCTCCGTAAGCGGTCGTTCCCAAAACTCGCGTGGCTGAAAATTCTTACCACGTAATGTCTTAATATCAACGTTATGTTCCTTGCTATATTCCTCGTAGAAGTATAGCTTATCATCCTGAGCCCTTTTCAAATACCTTTCAAGTGGATGCCTGATTGTCAAATCATCAACTATTCTGAACGAAGTTTCTTGTGTAATCGTTAGTTTAGACGACAAGTCCTCATCCATTGCTTTTGAAACGCCAATTAATGCCACAAATATACTTGCTATCCACGCTAATTTCTTCATAATTCTCTCCAAGAGTAGTTACCTTATATGTTTAGTTTACCACGTCTTCGTCCTCCTCCAGCAACCATTCGTCCAAATTTAGGATGATATCATCGATTTTGTACAAAACATCATCCAATTTGATATTTTTCTCTTGACAGAAATTACACAAATCTGCATACCCTTTGTGCGAAATTCGCGGATGAAAATCCATTCGTGAATTAAGTGTTTTGCAATATTTGCATACCTCGTACATATTACTGTTTATCGGGTCGAAACGTATTTTTCCTTGTTTCTTATCATAGTACCACCCTGCAATGTCGGAAAATTCTTTATCAGTCAGCGGTTTATCAAATTTTCCCCATATTTGTTTTATCTCACTATGCCCATAGAAATAATCAAGAGCATTTGTTTTGCCAGAGCCATTTCTTCTCATTAAATAGTGAAGAGCGTGAACTAATTCATGAAACAAGACGCAGTCTAATGGTTCAGATTTTCCGCAAATGACATGTTGTTCAGCGTATCTTGCAAATTTTATATTTGATAAATCAGATATCATCAGGTACACAATGAGATCACCTCGATCGAAGCAATCATTGCTTTTCTCCTCTTCGGTTCGTGGTGTAATTTTTATCCCAAACCGTTTATAATCTAGATTTTCGAATGTGTCATCGTTATTCCATATTCGTAATGGTCTGAAGTCAGAAGATATATGCTTGTAAATTAACTTAAGCATTAATGCACCTACTTTATTATTACAAATTGTATCTAATGCCTGTTTTATATCAGGATTTTTATACGCAAAAACTGAACACTTACAATCTGCGTATTTGATGGTTTTATGCAAAAGCTCCTTTGAATCGAGCCTCTGACATTCATCGATAATATCAGCTCCATAAATAGCTTTTGCTTGTTCTATGAATTTTTGTTCATTAAATTTAAATTTCATCTTTTCCTCCTTAAAAAAATTTAGATTCATATTGGCGGAAGGAAATTCATACTCTATAAGTACTTATATTAGAAACATCCGGATGTTATGATCTCCTCCCATAGTTTCAGGCTACGGCATGCCTTGCCAAAATGTCAAAAACAAAAAAGTCCCATACGGCAAACGCTGGGACTTTGTATAAAATGTGGTTTTTCTAACGACTTAAGTATGGCAAAAAGTATTCGTAAAGTGGCAATCTGCGGGCTTTCGGATCATGTACTTTCAGCGGTTCCTTAGCACCATAGTAGTTATGCAGAGATTCTTGGTATTTATACCAATCCACTGTTTTACCCGCATTTTCTTTCATCCATTTTCTTATTTCTTCAAAAACGTCCCTCTCCAACAGGTACTCTACGGCACCAGGAAATTCTTTCGATAATCCATCCTTAAAATCGTAGCCACAGTTATCTGTCGAAAAACAATCCATCTCGTCGTCCTCGCAGTTAACTATATCGAAAACCCTGTTCTTTTTAAATATTGGGAATAGTATATGAAATATTTTTTCAGATGATTGCGTCCAAAATTCACGTGGATAAAAATTATCTCCACGTAGCGTTGCAACATCGACGCTGTGCTCCTTTCCATAATTTTTATATAGAATTTCTATATTCTTACTCCCATCTTTATATAGGATATTTTCAGTCCATATTTGCCAATAACGCCCTTCATCAATACAAAATGATGTTTCTGACTGCACTTTTAAGCAATCGTTCCATTTTAATTGCAAATCAGATGCAAACGCCGATATGGATATTGCCAATACTACGGAAACAACTTTACACAAAAACTTCATGACAACCCCCCATTTAACAATATGTTAATTTTAGTTTATCACATGTCCTTGCCTTCTGACAAGACCCATTCGTTTGTATTTATTAAGAATTTATCTGTATTTTTGAGAAAATCTTCACTTCCCAAATTATGTTCATTTGCAAATTTATCGAGAGCTTCTGCATTTTTATGAGAAATTCGTTGATAGATTTGCCTTCTTGACGATGCTGTTTTGCAATATTTGCATACTTCATACATATTGCAATTTATCGGGTCGAATAGTACTTCAGATGTGTCTGGGCTAGCATCGTTTCAGAATTGCCAACAAAATTGCTGGCAAATCTTTGTCTTTGTGATTAAATCTGAACTCGCATCTCTCAAATGCAATACAAAAGATCAGCTCGCCAATCCATTGAATTTTGCTCACCGTATTCAGGAAAAACTACAAAGATATTCAATGGCATTTATATTGTGTCTTTATTGTGTCTTTTACCACATTCAAATTAGTTCTGACTATGGTATCGCACCTGTTCAAAATCAATCGTACACTTTCCATTAAGGCCGTATGAATTGCCGAATCTTCCAGTATCTTTCCTTAGTTCCCCCTTTGAACAATTCGGCATAAACGTTTTTACCCTCGTTTTAGCAAGTCAAAAACGGGGGTTTTGCCAGCGACGCCTCGCCCTCTTTTTCCACGAATTCTGCGTACCAAATTTTCCATATTTTTTGCTGGAATAATTTTGCACAACTGCAATGAGCTAACTCCTATTTCTTTTTAAAAAGATCAAAAGGGATAGTACCAGCAGTGCATCCTATTTTTTAGGAGCTCTACGCGCGACGAAATAGCTCTCATCAATCCCAAATCCTCCACATTCTGTGTTTGAACAATTTTTTGCAACAGTAATGAACTCATCTCTATTTTGTTTAAGTAAGCTAGGAATTGGGAGAGCTCTACTTTTTCACGAATTCCGCGTGCTCAAAAATAGCTCTCCTTTCAATTAAAATACATTGTGTTTTAATACATTGTGTTTTAATCACTCAAATGAGTGTATTGCAAACCTGATCCCATACACCAGACAAGTGTCGCCATCATCAAAAATTAATTATTTGCCTCAAAGACTTTTGTTTCAGGCAATTTACTAGGCTTTAATTTTGGCAGTGGAATATCTAAAGTATGCCTGCCTTTTTTGAACAAAACGGTTCCGACTTGTTCGCCTTCTTTTAATAAAGGTGCCGTAAAGTCAAATTTTTTTCTTAAACGATTTGTAAATCTCCTTTTTTCTTCAAGTCCATCAAAATCCGTTTCAAATTGATAAGTGATAATGCGCTTGCCATTCGTGTCCTTGACACTAACATTTCCTGATAACCCAACCGGTACTTCTAATCCTCTCTTAAGTGCATCAACAGCCTTTCGAACAGATAGTAGTGTTTCTTTGTCATGATTTAAAGTTTTTATTACTGAACGCGGCATGTAGTGGGCTGATACAGCGCAGGCGATCGCGAAGCATGCCCCAAATATTCCTGACAATATGTATGTACGCTTTTTAACATTTTCAATTTTTTCAGCAATATAAGCAATGGATACATATAGCAAAACGGCAAAAATATTTATGAGCAAAATCCAGAAATCAGATAGTGTTTCGCATACGTTGAAATAGTTGCTAACTATTTGCGAAATATGAGCAATAACAACAAATACGAAAAACACACACATTATCTGACTCAATATATTCATGTGCAAAGATTTTGCAGTTGTTGATAGTTGCAAATATATCGCAATAGCGCAACAGCAAAACATTTTCCCAATCGCCGACCAGTAATCATCTCCAAATAAGAACAAAAGGCGAATATTTGTGTCAAAATGATCCTCAACAGCAAAGCAAAGAACAGAACAAAAGTTATATAGAAAATACAAAGAACAAAAAGTCGTTACGAAAGAAAGTTTGTCTGAAACTTTAAACATATTGATGCCAATAAAAACCATCCGATTATATTATACGATATGATCGTGGTTAGAGGCACGGATATATTCAAAATGCCTGTCCAATACTTAGGTATAAATTAAATATTGAATCAACCTTTTTCCCTTGCTTTGTTTTTCGAATTTTCATTGGAAAAGCTATGTCAAGCCGAATTGGCGCGAAAGAAGTGTAATACCTTATCCCTACACCATATCCAAACAACAGTTTACGCAAAGGATTTGCCATCTTTTTGGAATAAACGTTTCCGCCTTCTAAAAATGCGACAAATCCGAGATTTTCAGACACTCTGATGCGTGGTTCAACTCCAATCTCAAACACAGATTCACCTCCGAGAGGCTTGCCGAGTCTTGCCGAGTGGTTTATTGTTTTTATTTTCCGCATCTCCTTCGTCTACATCACTAAATGCTCCGACTTTTTGATATCCATATCCCCTGATCGAGTTTGCTCCACCTGAGAAAAATAGTTTGTCTCGTGGAATATCGTGATTTTTATTTCGGAATATAGTTCCATATCTAGAATACACAGCCAAAACAAGAAAATTTCGAAATTCATTTTGCTTAAACGGAATGTATACCGATGCTTTGCTGGTAAAAAGCGTTACATTATGGGGATGACCGATATATGGAGTTATTGTGGCTTGGCAACGAATACCTTTTTGCGGGTCAAGATATTCATCTGTCGTGTCAAATTTTAGCCCTATGGGAATGCCAACTGCGCTGAAGTCAAAATCTTTTTTTTCGATTTTGTCCGTGGTTTCAGAGTCCTCTATACATAATCCGAATCCAGTTCGAAATTTTGTATCAAATGTTTGCCACAGCATACTCTCAGCGCCGGACTTTAAAACCTTGTATGAACTTTCATTTTCCTTTATGTAAAATGCCTGTGTGGAAAGTGTTTGTCTTTTGTAAAACAAATCATGTGTATCATATTTGATACGCAAATAGCGATTTTCTTTTGATGCATCTATACTTGTTGAGAAGCTGGCTCCCTTGCCGTTTATATTGTAATGCGTCCAAGATAACAGAAGTCCCAGTTTCTCGGATGAGCCATATTTCAATCCAGCACCAACATCTCTAAGTAACGCTTCTTCAAGCTCTATCGTTATAGTGGTATGTACAACAGATGAGTCATTTTTATCTTTTATTGGTTTACTTAGAACGACCGAAACACCTGCAAAAATTTTACTCGTCATAATGTCATTTTTCATGTTTTCGATTTTTTCCCTATCGTAAATATCACCATTTTTCCAGGATATTCTGTTTCTAACAAATGGTTCTAAAAGCTTAGGGGCTTTTTTTGATTTGATATGCACTATCGTCTTATCAATGACTGTTTTCCCATTCAACTCGATTTCATAGATAGCTTTGATTCGCTTATCCTTTTTATCTCGTTGTAATTTCGGGGCATGCACTTGCACAAATGCAAATCCCTTTCCTCGTAAAAAATCTGCTATTTTTTCACAGCCATCTGCAAGTTGCTTTGTATCGGTATACGTATCATACGGAATGCCAATTAAGTCAAAAACTTGCTTCACTTTTAATCCTGAGCGGTAATTCCTTTGATCGACATAGAGCAAGAGCACATCATCAAATTTATACCGCTCATTTAATTTGATGTTGAAAACGACTTTACCATTTTTGAAAGCCGGGCAGATCTGCGCATCAAAATACCCATATGAAGCAAGAATTCGTTTTATAATTCTTCTATCCTTTTTGAGTTTGAATTCAGCGGAAATAGAACTTTCAAATGTATCCGCCCAATCTGACAATTGAGAATTTATCAAATCTATTATTTCTCTGTTTTGTATGCCATTTATCATTGCTTCACATGTGGCTGCTTGTATAGCGGCTATCATCAAAGGGGCATAAATCCGAGGCAGTTTCATCTTAGATCTGTTTGATATAGCTCAACTATATCAAGTGTAGTCTATCTTTTATGGCATTTTGAATAATTTTATCGCCTATCATAATGGCATTTATTTATACATTCTCAGATTCATCATCGTTTTGATATTTTTTTGTAATTCATATGCACTCTGAAGCAAACACACTAGATGCTTTTAACATTTTACAGTGTGATTATCTCCGTGGCTTAATTGTTTTATTTCATCTCTTTGCTCTTTTTTGTGTTGTCGTTACTGTGATTTACTACAGAAGTCAGTGTAGTAAAATAGTTGAAAATTAAGCTATTTGCCCATATGTTTTTCATATTAAGAAAATTATTGTTGAATTTATTACGAATGAGAATTTGCATAATTTTTAGGATTGACGAATAGAGAAATAAAATCGAGGCTCAAAAGGATTTTGTATTACCAATTCCTCTCCAACTTATAACGAACGATTTAGCAAAATTTTACTTCACCTCAAGCCCATTTATGTCTCATATGTGACGAAATTGTACAAAAAAAACTTTACATGTGCAGTTATTTGAGTTACTATTTTAATGGAGTTTATAGTAGAACTTCCGACGTCATGCAATACTAGAGTTCACTTTTCTTGTGTCTCTTTGTAATCCTCCCCAAGCTATGCATGGCGTCGTTCTTTTATGTTCGCCAACTTAGAGGCTATATAAATCGAATAATTTATTTCTCTCTATTTTTTTAAAATTAGTGTTCCATTTGTCCCGCCGAAACCAAAGGAGTTGTTCATAACACATTTTATTTTTCGCTCTTGAGGCACGTTGGGAGTTAAGTTTATATTAAATCCCTCATCTGGTTCATTTAAATTTAATGTCGCTGGAGCTATGTTACTATTCAACGTCTTCAGGCAGACAATTGTTTCAACAGCTCCGGCCGCGCCTAACAAATGTCCCATAGATGACTTGGTTGATGACATATTCAGCTTGTATACGTGTTTTCCAAAAACTGTTTTTACAGCATTGATTTCTGCTTCATCACCGGCAGGTGTAGATGTCCCATGAGCATTGATATAATCTATCGCTTCACATGATATATTTGCATCTTCAAGTGCTCTCCCCATTGATAAAATTGCGCCCGAAGCGTCTTTTGCTGGAGTTGTTATGTGATACGCATCACAGGATGCTCCATAACCGATTATTTCGCCATAAATATGAGCACTACGCTTTTGGGCAGATTCCAACGTTTCCAATGTAACAATGCCGGAACCTTCCCCTATAACAAATCCATCGCGCCCCTTGTCCCATGGACGTGAAGCGGTCTCGGGAACATCGTTATATTTTGTTGAAAGAGCGTGAGCTGAAGAAAATCCAGATACCCCTAATGGGCATACAGCATACTCAGCTCCACCAGCTACAGCATAATCTGCATACCCATCTCGAATATACCTAAATGCTTCTCCAATGCTATGAATTCCAGACGCACAAGCAGACACAACGCTATAATTTGCGCCTTTCAATCCATACCTTATAGCAATATGTCCAGCAGCCAAGTTAACTAAGACGGACGGTATGAAAAATGGATTTACTCGTCGCGCTCCTTCATCATGCAGAGTAACTGACGTGTCGTATATCCTTGAAATTCCGCCTATCCCTGACCCGACAAAAACCACAGTGTTTTCTTTCTGAGCTTCACTAAAGTTGATAAAACCAGAATCCTCCAGAGCTTGGGATGCTGCGCCTATGGCATATACGATAAACTTATCAACTCTACGTTGCTCCATTGGCGACATATAAGCATCGGGATTAAAACCAGTCTCTCCGAGAGTGGGCACCATCCCAGCTATTTTGGACGCCATACCTGCCGTGTCAAACGTATCTATTTGCCTTATGCCACTCTTGCAAGCAATAAGGTTGCTCCACATTTTATCGACATCACATCCTAGCGGGGAGACCACTCCCATTCCGGTAATTACAACTCGTCTCTTCAACCTGCCCTCTTATTTCTCCAGGGAGTCCAGATACTTCACAGCATCAGCAACCGTGGCTATTTTTTCTGCTATATCTTCAGGGATTTCGCAATTAAACTCTTTTTCGAACTCCATGATAAGTTCGGCTTGTGCTAGACTATCCATCCCCAAATCATCCTTAAACGTGGCGTTCTCAACAACTTTTGCTGCGTCAACTTTTAGATTGTTGATGATAATATTTTTAACTCTTTCTAATGTATCCATTACTCAGCGTAATCTTCAAAACCATGTCGAGATGATACCAAAAAAACACATTCTTATGCAAGTTTATTCGAATATCAATTTCATGTCTCATTCGATTATAATTCCGATATTAATATCCCTCGCATTCCTTCTCAAACTGGTTAGTTTCCATACGCCAACATGCCTATGAATATTCGCGTTCTCCCGTCCATCTTTTATCGAATTATTTTGCTTTAGCACACCTACACATTTGCATGGCTAGCATTTTTAAACAAAAAATATATTGATAATCCAGTCTTGCGGTAATCTTTATCCATCAAATAAACTTCCATTTTATTAACCAATACACTATGCGACGCCATTGAATAACTCACGAAACACTACTAAAATATTAGTATGTAGGACTGATTTTTAATAATTGAGAGATATCGAAATGCATTTTAAAATGAGAAAATTAGGCGTGTCTGCATTATGTTTTGCAGGTATGTGTGTTTCAGAGCAGAGTTGCTTTGCCGCCTCTATAAACACAGTCGATGACTTTAAAAGGTTCGTTTATCAAAATAGCTGGGGTGCATGGGCGAGCCAGAAGGTAAATAACACGTGGGATACGGTTGGATGGTATAGGAAGGAAATGTTCTCTACTTCAATATACGATGAAATCCAGACTGCGATAGCGGATTGCATGACCGTTAATAATGAATTCAATTTGGCAGTTCAAAAACGACAGAACGATACAAATGCGATAGTTGAATTTACCACTGATCCCACAAGTTACAATCAAAACAACTGGAATGCAGTAGTGTTATACAACTATCTCTCTGAAGCCATCTGGGGATTCTTATACGGGGGACAACATGGATATCAAGATAAGTGTATTGAAAATGTCGGTGTTCTCGTCAAATTACATTATATAAAAACAATACCTAATATAGACAACTATATAAAGACAGCAGTTGCTGTTATTAAAATGTATGCAAAAGATTTAAATTTGTATGACTATGTGTATAGGTTGCAGATGCGGATACAACAACCAAATGTGAATTATTTTGATATGAATATTGGATTTGATATGGAACAAAAT
This sequence comes from uncultured Pseudomonadota bacterium, assembly GCA_902798535.1. GTDB lineage: Bacteria > Pseudomonadota > Alphaproteobacteria > RUG11792 > RUG11792 > RUG11420. The sequence goes on along the minus strand of CADBWU010000022.1, from coordinate 12,490 downwards.
GGATATTTTGATCCGCTTTTTAAAAGTGCTACCTTTTGTTTACATGACGTTGTGACCACTATAGATAAAACAAGACATACACCGATAAACGTAAAGATAATGAATGGAAAGGTAGTGGAATACCAAACGCCATATGGTGTGTATACGTCAATGAGTAAAAGTATGCAGTTATCCAACAAAAAATTGTCTAAACTACCAAATACATACAAATATAAGGATTTAACAAAACAAAAGAAGCCTGAACAAATACATAATTTGCATAATATATGGACTTGTCACATAAATAGTTTTATTACAGCTTTGAGTATGTCAGATTTGTTTAGGCAGGCAATACATAAGGTTGCATCAATGCAAACAAAAACAGTTCAGCTAGGCACTAAAACTATTCCATTAAACTTATGCAAGAAGATAAATCAGATGATAAAAGAAGGGATAGATGAAGGAAAGATGGCAAACAACTCTGACTCAGGAAAACAAAATTACGAAAAACAACACGACGAATTAAGAAAAATTTTGAGTACAACCATCGCCGTTATGAATATAAAACATCTTATGAATCGACATCTAGACGATAATTCTTGGAATAATGAGCTCAATCGAATTACTGATGGACAAGGACTAGACTATTATGTACAGAGAATGACAGAAGCGCAGTACCAAGAATCAACAATTCGTCCACATTTTAGCTCTTATGAATTCACGATACCTGATGTATTACAGGCAATATCTTATGAATTAGACGCATATGGGGTTGAGAATATATTGCAGCACAGTTTGATTAATATTGTCAAACATACAAGCGAGTCGAAGACATTAAAATCGATTTTTTCAGCTAATTTCCAAAATGAAGCCGGTACCGGGACTATTCGTTTTGCATGCTTCGAGGCATTCATGGATGAGCTAAATAAAAATGAAACAAATTTAGAAAAAGTATTACAGAGGCTTATCTCGCTCCCAGGACCTAGGATGAAAACAACAGGATATCTTAGCACTGGAATCGATATCCCTGTAGTAATAACTTTTGACTCCCGAATTGAAGAATTGCCGGATCTGCTCGTTGTTGTCATGCCAAACCAAAACGCCGACAAGACAAAAGCGAAAAGAACAACAGAACTTCAATTGAAAGACATCGTAGGAACCAAACATTATAGATTAGTTTCTGAAATATTGTCTCTACCGGGTCACTATGTCGCAAAGGTGACGTTAAACAACAAATCCTACATTATTGATGACACACGGGAAGACGGAAATACAGCTAAGGAAGAAACGCAGTTCCTAATAGATTATAACGATGATCCGATTCACATCACAAAAGTGAACAAGCCAACGATGGTTGCGGCGATATATGAAAGGTGTGGGTAATTCACACCTATATTTGGCGGAGAAGCTCCTGAAGCAATTTGTTGATTGTTTCAGGATTTCCTTTACCTTGAAGTGCTTTCATGGATTGTCCGACAAAGAACCCGAATAATTGTGTTTTTCCCGCTTTATATTGCTCTACCTGTGCCGGATTTTTAGTCAAAACTTCTTCAACTACTTTGCGTATCACTCCTTCATCTTGGATCTGAACTAGTCCCAGCTCTTTGACTATATCCGACGGCTTGTGACTAGTCGAAACCATCTCCGCAAATACCGTCTTGGCTATTTTTCCCGATATCGTCTTATCAACAATTAAGTCAACCAATTCAGCTAGGTATTCTATAGGAAATCCGACAGTATCGATGGTCTTATTTTCTTTATTCAAAATCGCAAACAGCTCGCTAATCATCCAGTTTGCGATCAGTTTCGCAGTTTCAGATGACTTAAATTTCGATGCCTGCACCGCTCGTTCAAAACAATCCGCTATTTCTTTGTCATCAATCAGAACAGCTGCATCAGTTGCCTTTAGACCATATTCACTCATAAAACGTTGCTTCTTCTCATCCGGCAATTCAGGCATCTCTGCTTTCAGTCTCTCTATTCGCTCCTCCGATAAAATCACTGGCTTCAAATCCGGATCTGGAAAATACCGATAATCCGCTGCATCTTCTTTCGAACGCATTGAACGGGTCTCTCCAGTGCTCGAATCGAAAAGTCGCGTTTCCTGAACGATTTCTTCGCCCATCTCGTGTGCTATTATCTGACGCTCTATCTCATATTCCAAAGCCTGTCCTAAAAAGCGTATCGAATTGATATTCTTTATTTCAGCTCGTTTCCCAAATGGCTCTCCGGGCTTGTGTATCGAAATATTTGCATCAACTCTCAAGTTGCCACGCTCCATGTTGCAATCGCTAGAGCCAACATACTTCAATATATTGCGAAGCTTCTTAACATATTGCATAGCCTCATAAGGCGAGCGCATATCAGGCTTTGAGACAATCTCCATAAGTGGTACTCCTGAGCGGTTTAAGTCGATATACGAAAACTCTGGCGACAGGTCATGTATGCTCTTTCCTGCATCCTGCTCGATATGAATGCGTTCAATATTGATACGCTTCGTCGTGCCATCCTGAAGTTCAATGTCGATATGTCCATCTGTGACTATCGGGTAATACAGCTGGGAAATCTGATATCCGGAAGGCAAGTCCGGGTAAAAATAATTTTTCCTGTCGAAGCGAGAAATGTTGTTGATAGTTCCCTTGAAGCCAAGCCCCGACTTTACTGCTTGGTCAATCGCATTCTCGTTCAACACAGGCAACATTCCTGGCATTGCAGCATCATAAAAGCTGACTTGCGTGTTCGGGTCAGCACCATACGCTGTTGGGCTTGAGCTAAACAATTTCGATTTTGTGGCGATTTGCGCATGTACCTCAAGCCCGATGATGACTTCCCATCCTTTAACTAAATTCTCCATAGCTGTTTCTCCTTATATCGTTATGATTTCTTTTCTCAATTCAGCGAAATTCGCTGATTTTTCTATGACATGAGAGACCTTGAATATATCTCCTTCAGCAAAACGATTTCCAATTAACTGAACGCCCATCGGCAACCCATCTTTTGAAAGTCCAGCTGGAACTGAAATTGCCGGCAATCCAGCGATGTTGGCATTAACTGTGTACACGTCATTCAAATACATATCAACAGGGCTCATATTCGCGGATTCCTCAATTCCAAAGGCAGTACTCGGCGTCGTCGGACATAATATCAAATCCACCTTTGCAAAGGCGTTGTCGCGGAAATCTTCCTTTATCATTTTCTGAATTTTCAGCGCTTGTGTATAATACGCATCGTAATATCCGGCTGAAAGAACATAAGTTCCAGTGAGTATTCGGCGTTTTACTTCTTCACCAAAGCCTTCGGAGCGAGAGTTTATATATAGTTCATCAATATTACTGAAACTCTCAGCGCGCTTTGTGTATCGAACACCATCATACCTCGCCAAATTCGAGGAAGCCTCTGCTGGAGCGATGATGTAGTATGCCGGCAACGCGTATGATGTCGTTTTCAGCGATACTTCAACAATCTCGCACCCGGCATCTTTTAGCCAGGACTTAACCTTCTCCAGAAGTGCCAGGTTTTCCGCGTTCAATCCTTCCAGATATTCCTTGGCTATGCCGATCTTCATACCTTTTACAGATTGGTCAAGAAATGTCGTATAGTCAGGAATTTCAACATTTTCAGAAGTGGAGTCCTTCGGGTCATGCCCAGCCATAGCCTTCAGCATTATTGCTGCATCTTCAACCGTTTTCGTCAAAGGGCCAGCTTGGTCTAGCGACGATGCAAAAGCGACCATTCCCCATCGCGAACATAGTCCATACGTCGGCTTTATGCCAACAAGTCCTGAAAAAGCAGCAGGTTGACGTATTGAACCACCGGTGTCAGACCCGGTCGCAGCAACGCATAAATCAGATGCAACAGCCGTTGCAGAGCCTCCAGAAGATCCACCAGGGACAAGTTCCATGTCTGGCTTCGACTTTTTGCGATATGGCAAAAAGCATGCACCGAAACAACTCGTTATGTTTGCAGAGCCCATAGCAAATTCGTCCATATTGGTTTTTCCAATAAATATTGAGCCGTTATTTAAAAGGTTTTGCGTGACTGTTGATTCATATTCTGGAACAAATTCAGACAATATCTTCGAGCATGCCGTTGTCCTTATGCCCTTCGTGCAAAACAAATCCTTTACTGCAATTGGAACCCCCAACAGCGGTAAGTCTTCACCTTTTGCAATACGCCCATCGGCTTGCTGTGCCGAAGCCAACGCCTTATCCTCATCGATAGTTACATAAGCATTAAGTTTGGAATAATCTTTTATGCGCTTTAAGTAATGTTGCATCAATTCATGCGAAGAAAACTCTTTGCTCTTTAAGCCTTTTCTTACTTCTGATATTGTTAAATAATTTTTCATTTTATTTCCTTTCTTAAGCGCACTGATGAATATGGATTGCCACCAAAGGTCGTTTATTAAACAGCTTCATAACTAATTTTTTTACAGAATAATTGATATCTCGTTTCATATTGTCCATATCCTGCATCTTAGCTATCTCGTTCCTGACAATCTGATATATACCAGAAGACATTCTGTTTAGAAGTTTTTTGTTAGTGTTTATTCCATGAACACTTACTTCAGGCTCATCAACCAGCTCGCTACCAGATATCACAAAACTAACACTCACATGTCCATTGTAACTCATAGTCGACCGGTCACGCAGTGACGGTGAATTCAAAGGAATTATTCCATTGCTATCGACTGCATTGAAGACCATATCGCGGTGATCGACTTTTTGCAACTCGCCATTGGAATAGCGCACAACATCTCCAGATTCGGCGACCAAAATCTCCGAAATTCCGCAAGTTTTCGCAAATTCCTGTTGGGCATAGAGCATTCTCGCATCACCGTGAACGGGCATTAACGTCTTCGGTCTTAGCCATTCATACATCTTTTTGACCATCTCCCTATTAGCATGTCCTGAAACGTGTATATTGGCCTCCGTATCTACCGTGACAATTTCGACACCTTTACGAATGAGCATATTTTGCATATCACGAATTCCAACCTCATTCCCAGGAATTACTTTTGACGAGAAAATGACTACATCCTCTTTTCCGAGTTTTATAACTCTATTTTCCCCTCTTGCTAACCTATATAGTGCCGATCTCGATTCACCTTGAGACCCCGTACAAATAAGTAAGACTTTATCAGCAGGCATGCTCATTGCTTCTTCATCAGTCAAAATGGAATTCACATTTTCTCTGAATTTTGGAGTGTAATATGATGTCTCGGCAATAGCATCCAGCATTTTATATATTGATCTTCCGATGACTGCCACTCGCCTCTTTAGCTTTCTTGCAATATAAAAAATCGTTTCAATTCTTGCTAAATTTGAGGAAAAGCAGGTAACCGTGACGCGCTTATTTTCGTATTTCGCGATAACCTGCTCCAGGGAATCACGCACGGTCGCTTCAGAGCCTATGTTCGATGCATTTACCATGTTTGTTGAGTCACACAACAAGCAATCTACCCCCTCATTGCCTATTTCTACCAACCTTTCGGCATCGGTTTTATCACCAAGAAGTGGTGTTTCGTCGATTTTCCAATCCCCTGTGTGAAAAACATTACCTCCTGGAGTTTTTATATATAAGCCACACGCTCCCAATATTGAGTGTGAAATTGCCACAAATTCTATCTCAAATGAGCCAACTGCAACCCGTTGTTTCCTATTTACAACATTAATTTGCACCTCATCTTTCCAGAGATATTCGCTTAGTTTTTGCTTTAATACCTCTGCCGGAAATTCCGTCAAATACACTGGACACTTTATTGATTGCCACAAATGATGGATGGCGCCTATATGGTCTTCATGAGCATGAGTGACGAAAATCCCCTTTATATCTTTCTGATGCTCTTTTATAAAAGTTATATCTGGCGTTAACACCTCTATACCCAATTTGTCATAGAACGTTATTCCTAAATCTACTATTATCCATTCATTCCCATAGCCAATCATAGTGCAATTTGCACCGATTTGCTCAAGCCCTCCTATTGGAATTATTGTCAAATTGTTCTCTGTTTTCATTTTTTCTCCTTCCTAAAAAATTATGTTGTTTCGTTTTCGAATACTCCGAAAACGGCTGATTTACTTATCCATCCTGAATAATTTTCAGTATTTCCGCGAAAAATGACATTACACCAATTTCCTCTAACAGAAATCAGCTCTAGCACAACATTCTTTCTAACGTATGCGACTAGTTCTGAAGTTTCGTTGGACTTCTCCATCAGTTTCGTCGGATTTTCGCTTGTTACTATAACGAACCTTTTGGGAGAAAGCATGCTCTTATGTATCCAGCTTTCATCTCCAAGAGGATCCTTAACTTTTCTCCAATGATCGTATTTCGCAATAATCATTACGGGGGTGCCCTTTTGAACATATTCGTAACTTATCTTGTATTCTTTTCCGGGCCCTTTATGCGAATTAACCCTATTAGATTTGATCGATGCGTAATAAGGTTCACATCGACCACTTTTGATATAAGCATTCAAATTATTTGAATATACTAAAAATACTAATGCAGAAGAGAATATGAGCTTCCTAAAATTCACCAACGTAAACTCCCAAATCTCTTGCTATACCGACATACTTATCGTCCATTTTTAAGGCCGCATTCACATTTTTAACGACCTCGCTTATATCCATAATTTTAAGTTTGTTTTCAGAAAATGCAAGCATTTTCCCAAAAGTCCCATTCGAAATTAAATTTATGGCCTCGACGCCCAACAAAGTGCCAAGCAATCTGTCACTAACGCAAGTTTCCCCTCCACGTTGAACGTGCCCCAATTTAACACTACGGCACTCAAAACCGGTCTCTTGTATTTTTTTAGCAAGATAGTGTCCGATGCCTTTGTATGAAATATGAGTATACTTAATAACCCCATCTACTTCACGCTCCGAATGCTTAAAGTCCGCACTTTCAACTGATTCCGCGACGACTATGATGCAGTGATTTTTGCCATTTTGAAAATTTTCACGGATTTTGGCCTTTATTTTTTCCAAATCATACTTAAACTCAGGAACCAAAATTACATCTGCCCCTGAAGCTAACCCGGCATATAGAGCTATAAACCCAGCATCGCGGCCCATAACTTCAACGACCATCGTTCGTTCATGGCTCTTTGCAGTAGAACGGATATTTTCAATAGCCTCAACAGCAACAGCAACTGATGTTTGAAACCCAACAGCATAATCGGTGTAATTGACGTCATTGTCAATGGTCTTCGGCACAAAAACGACGTTTAATTCATCGCAACCAGCAGTTAATTCGTTTAACAATTTCAAGCTACCATCGCCACCGACGCAAATCACCCCATCAAGTTTTAGTTTTCTATATCCATCGACAATCGATTTTTTTACATCTTCAACTGTGCGCCCTTTTTGTATTTCGGAGGACATCCACTTAGTATCAGAGAGAAGGACACTGCCGGATTTTGTCAGCATGGTTTCGTCGCAAATCGCGCCATTTAGCTCGATGTAATCAGGGTGCAACATGTCGTTATATGCCAGCCCCATAAAACCTCGTCTTATACCAACGAGCGTGTATTTCAAAGCCGTTGCACGCAAATATGCTCCTCTGATAACCGAATTTAATCCGGAACAATCACCACCAGTGGTTAATATTCCTATCTTCTTTGACACCAGCACTTTGCCTGAGAATAACTACAATATGAGTTAGTTTACTAGCCTTCGTCTTGAACCGCAAGTCTAAGAGTTGCATCAACCGACATTTCTAAAAATTCTTTGTAGCATGAAATTGCATATTTTTTACCTTATCTTTTTGAAAAGGCTTCATGCTCATCGCTTCATCAGCCTTTGTGCTCTCAGTCATGGACCTAACTTAAGATAATGTCAAAAATTTATCTAAATTTGAAATTCGGGATTTTAAATCAAACATTTTATATGAACAAAAGCGCTAAACACGCCAATAATCGTTATGGCGAATCCACACTACTCCCTTCAATCAAAATTAGTTAATTCAAGCACAATATTTTACAACTTATATCAGTTTTGATGCTTCCAGATTTTGTACTCACTGAGACTTATCATTTCCCAAGGTATGAATGTAAAACAAATTGGTTGTGCCAGATGTTCTGAATGGCATTCCCGCGATTATAGCTATTTTGGAACCATTTTGCGCATCAAAATTATCGATAATTATGCTTTTTGCAACTTCTATAACTTGAGTAAAAGTGAAAATCTCATCTATCAGAAAGGATTGTACCCCATTGCTCAGAGCGAGTTTGTGCAGCGTTTTAGCACTAGGAGTGAGCGCGATTATTGGAGCCCCAGGACGTGCATTAGATATGTCAATAGCACATTTTCCAGTTTCAGTAAACACAACTATAAATTTTACTGCGTCATTTTTCACTGCATTTTTTGCAGACGTTGCAAATGTTGTTGTGTTTTCGAAATTACAATCGAAAAAATTTAAATTATCTGCTTCTGCTCTCATTGTTACTTTTGCCATAGTTTTTACAGCTTCTTCTGGGAAATTTCCGCTAGCACTTTCCGCAGAAAGCATAACAGCATCAGTCCCTTCAGCCACAGCACAGGCAACGTCAGAAACTTCAGCTCGTGTTGGTATATGACAAGATATCATTGACTCCAGCATCTGTGTTGCGACAATAACTGGCTTTCTGTGCTGTCTGGCTTTGTTTATTAACATTTTTTGAATGCCTGGAACTGCTTCAAATGGCAATTCTACGCCAAGATCTCCGCGAGCAACCATAATCGCATCTGAAGCATCTAAAATAGAGTCAATATCTTTAACTGCAGAAGGTTTCTCTATCTTTGCTAACAGGCCAGTTTCCGAATGAACTAATTTTCGAGCGCATTCGATATCATTGGCGGTTTGGACAAAAGAAATTGCAACCCAGTCAGCATCAATATCTCCAGCAATTGCAACATCCTTCTTATCTTTCTCCGTCAAAGCGCTAATCGGCAAGATTGCGTTAGGAATATTTACTCCTTTTTTGTTGGAAAGTACGCCCCCATTGATCACTTTGGTGATTATTTTGTCACCACCATTTTCTTCAACTAGTAATCTAATTTTTCCGTCATCCAGAAGTAATTCTGTACCTTCTTTCAACGCATCAAAAATTTCTGGGTGAGGCAAAGTAACTCTTGCGGAATTTCCAAACTTGTCACTTCTATCGAGAACAAATTTCGCGCCCTGTTTTAACGACACGCTTCCATCTTCAAAACCCCCAATACGTATCTTAGGACCTTGAAGATCCATCAGGATTGCCAGGGGTTTCCCTATCTCTTTCTCAATTGCTCTTATGATAGTCGCGGTCTTCATATGTTCTTCATGAGTTCCGTGGGAAAAATTTAAGCGAAAAACATCAGCTCCAGCTAAGACCAGCTTTCGTATCATATCTTCTGAACTACTGGCTGGCCCTAACGTTGCTACTATTTTTGTGTGTCTCATGACGTTCATTATGTATCTCCTAAAAATGATAAGTTTTTCTGTTATCTTATCAACTTTTTGAGCATTCCGCTACACCAGCAAGAAACTGAGAGATTCACTTTGTCAATATCTTGTAAACAAAGCCATAGAAATAGTGAGATTTTCAAGAGTTCTTGTGACTACGATAGAACGCCTGCGGAACGCAACTAATCAATGTCGTTGCCACCCATTACTAGGTTCTATGACTGATAGTGCATTGCTTGGACTGCTTCAAATTATTTCTGGGATAAATTCTTTATAACTTTCGTAACGATTCAAATAAACATGTCCTCAAATTTTATGCTATCGTACATTTGGATTTTATGGATTACGATATCCAAGAGCTCATCAAATAATCAATAGCTTTCCAGAGCCACAATTAATGATACATTTTGTCCATTTCTGCCTCAGTAACCATTGAAATATCAGGCTTCTCTGATATACTTTGTGTTGTTACCCTAACAATTTTGCTGGTAGCACTTATTGATAATCCAGACAAATCTTGTCTTCTTCTGGGGTACCACGTGGCGTAGTTATTGATACCCGCAATTCTTGCACTTATCCCTCTGATATCCTTTCATATGCCCATTTTTATGCGTGGCTATGCCCCCCTACATTTCAAACATTTCAGCTCCATAATTTTCCTGGAAAAACAAGACTCCTCTCCGCTCTATCATAGAACAATGCTAAAGTGAATCTTTCAAAAAAAATGCCCATCTAACTACTGAAGGCTATTACGATTACTTTTTGTGTTGCGACTATGCTTTATATACACAGGTAATCCTAGCAACAAAATGGCAACAACCGCCGAAAAGTCTACTAGATCTGACTTATATATCATGAATATACAGAATACCATTGCTAAAGATGTTATTACCCACTTTGCTATCGATTTAGTTTTCCCGGTGATCATGAATTTGAAATAGCACAATACTGCCACTGTATATAAAACTATGTATATAAGAACGCTCATATCCAAAAATTTTCCTATCTTGTCTTCAAATAGTGGAGATTTTTGGAGAAAAAGTATTGTTACAGTCCCAATGAACGCAGTCCAAAGTGCTGCATTAGGCGCGTCATATTTATTCCTATTTGCGAAAAACTTAGGAAATATTTTTTCTGCCGCTGCGGTCTTTGCTATCTGTCCACTGAAAAATACCCAAGCGTTCAAGGAACCATAGCACATGATGAACGTTATTAGTCCAATGACTTTGTCATATGAACCACCAAAAAGTCGCACCATAATTTGCGCAAATGGAGCACCAATATTTTCCAATTCTGCCGGGGATATTATTCCAAAAATTGCGAAGGTGTTTACTAAACTTATGACTGCAACTATCGTTGTCCCCAAAACGATGGCCAGTGGTATATTGCGCTTTGGATTTTTCACATCGCCTGCTGGTGTTGTCCCTCCCTCTAAGCCGACAAATCCCCAGAAAGAAAGTATCGCAGCTTTTATAATGGTTTCGCTTGGAGACATTCCAACTGGGGTAATCTCCTTAAAGTTTTCCATGTTAATATGCTGAAAAGCCAGTATAGGAATAATAATCAGAGGTAGCACTTTAAACGTTGTTAAAATCATCTCGAATATTCCTGTGGTTTTTACTCCACGTAAATTGATATATGTGAGTGAAAATACCATCGCAATTTCACATATAATCTTTTGCGTTTGAGACATATCGCCGACAAACGACATAAGATAGTTCACAGCTGTGGCAATCAATATTGGATTACACGCCCAAGCTCCACACCAAAATATCCACGTGATAAAAAATCCCACCTTCTCTCCGAAAAACATCCGAGCGTATATATGGGGCCCTCCGGATTTTTCGGTATTTATGCATAAAAATGAAAAAACTATTGTCAGAAGTATCGCTCCGATTCCGCCAATCATCCAACCACAAAGCCCAAGTGTTCTATATTGTGCCAGTTGGGATGGAAGAAGAAATATACTCGCTCCCAATTGAGCGCCTATGACGATCGAAAGAAGAGACCAAAAGCCCATTTTCGATTTTTTTGTCTGTGTATCCATAAAATCTCCATAACTAGACACAAAAAAATGGCTCCTTGAGACGGACTCGAACCGCCGACCCAGTGGTTAACAGCCACTTGCTCTACCGACTGAGCTATCAAGGAACACCATACATATTTTATAGCATGGGGTTAGGGCTGTGTCAAATTTTTTTTTGTGCTATGGGTAATTTTTTTTATCCCCGGTCTTCAGGAGGCAATGAATCCCAGCGTTCAATCAAGAACGCCAGGTCAGTCCTTTTTATTTGTTATTTATGTTTCTCTCATCTATCGCGGGGGCGTCTTTTGTATTATGTTCATATAATCATCGAAATCACAGCTATACATTGCATCATCTGCATATACAATCGCTCTGTCAATCTTTCCATTTTCTATGTGTATGTTTATACTGCCTTGTCCCGGTTTGGCTGCATTCTTATATGCAAAGTGTTTTATCATTTGTTTTATCATTTCTATCTTTGCTAATCCATATCTACCATAGTTTTCGCAAATTCGTTTCGCACTGCATCTTCGTTTGTATCCTGTTGCCCTCTATGTAATCTTTATTCTCAAATGTAACAACGCCATCTTGCACTTTATCTTCAGCAAATTCATTTCTTCCTAAAACACAATCTGCAATTGCATTTGAAATGACATTGTATATTGAATCTTTATACAGATCTTCTTTAATCCAATCTGAACAATTCTCCTGACTTAACTTGTATGCGACATTTGATTTAAACTCCAGACTTAACGCGAAATGATGTAAATCTTCCTCCGTCTTTAACTCTGTTCCGACTAATCCTGCATAACAACAGGAAGTAATCAGAGGTATAACTGAAATATACTTTATGCGCCCCTGAATACTTTTTTTATTTAAGTTGAACTTCATTTTTAGGCTCCTTTTTTTTATAAAACTGCCTTCTATTTTCATATTACCACCCTTTTCAACAAAGTGCAATTGGAATTTTTATAAAAAATATGAGAGAATGTTATTTCGTCACTTGACATTAGAAACAATATGTGGTAGCATCAATACGTAGGGTTTATGAGTGTTGTG
>CADBWU010000021.1 GCA_902798535.1 uncultured Pseudomonadota bacterium | reverse complement strand
GAATGCGACATTAAATTTTGCAGGCACAGAAAAGTATGACCTATCAAGCAATCTCAGCATTAAATCCGGTGGTCGTATTGTCGCAAATGGTCGCCTTTGTATTGCAAATGGAGCAACTGTGCAATTTTTCTGAGCTGGTGGACGTCACTCCTTCAAAAATTCCTCTTCAGGCATAATCTGAATACCAAGCTCAGTTGCTTTCTTCAGTTTTGAGCCCGGATTTTTACCGACTACCACGATATCTGTTTTGCCTGAGATAGCTGAACCGATTTTTGCGCCTTTAGAAATTGCTATTTGTTTTGCCTCGTTACGACTGAGTTTCGACAAAGTACCAGTAAATACTATAGTTTTGTTATAGAATTTAGACGCAGTATCAATGACTTTTTCTTGATATGACACAGTAACCAGATTTTTAAATTCTTCGATAAAATTTATATTTACGTCATTTCTGAAAAACGCATATATCTCTTCAGCCATCAAATCCCCGAGCCCCTCCAGCTCAACTAAATCTGTTTTTTCAGCTTTCTGCAAACTTTCAATATTTTTAAATCTGTCCGCCAAAATTTGAGCGACAATTTCACCAACTCCTGGAATTCCAAGGGATACTATGAATCGCGCAAATGACACATTTCGACTATTTTCAATCGCATCATATAATTTTTGCGCAGAAATCTTTCCCCAGCCTGGTTTTGAAGCCAAAGGTGACACAATCTCTTTTTCGCGCAGTCTGAATATATCCAATGCCGTTTTTATCCGCCCCTCTTCAAAAAATTCTGCAACTTGCTTTTCCCCAAGCCCAGGTATATCAAGGCAACTTTTGGACACAAAATATGAAATATACCGCACAACTTGAGCGGAACACCCATAATGATTTGGGCAATACAAATCAACTAGCTCTGGATATTGAACTAAAGCAGCACCACAAGACGGGCAAATTGAAGGCATTGCAAATGTTGTATTTCCAGATTTTTTAGTGACAGCAATGATTTTTGGAATAACATCGCCAGAGCGCAGGATTTTCACGGTATCTCCAATGGCGATTTGCTTTCGCTCAATTTCATTAAAATTGTGCAACGTCGCCCTGGAAACCATTGCCCCATTCAGATTTACAGGATCCAAGATTGCCACCGGCGTTATCTTCCCAGTTCGCCCTACACCAATTGAAATATCGAGAATCACAGTTTCCGCTTCCTCGGCCGGAAACTTAAAAGCTATAGAATGTCGCGGATTTCGTCCAACAAACCCGAGCCTATTCTGCAATTCTAGCGAGTTTAGTTTAAAAACGGCACCATCTATTTCATACGGCAAGTTGGGTCTTTCTAGGGAAGTATCCTGACAGTATTCGTCGAGTTCATCCAAAGATTGACACAATCTATAGCCTGCGATTGAAAAACCTAGTTTCTGTAAAAAATCCATAACTTCGGTTTGTTTATCAATTCCCAAATTGTGTTCGAACGTGCTGGCATAGTATGCAAAAAAGCCCAGATTTCGCGACTTCGTCACTTCTGCGTCGAGTTGTCGCAGTGAGCCAGCGGCAGCATTTCGCGGGTTTGCAAAGAGTTTTTCTCCAGTTTCTTCGCGTTGTCTATTTAATTCCTTAAAAGATCGTATCGGCATATATACTTCGCCACGAATCTCAATCTCCCCCAGGTACTGAATGCTTTTGGGAATATCGGAGATTGTCATTATATTTTCGGTTACATCTTCGCCAACATAACCATCTCCTCTGGTCGCCGCGTATGCCAGCTGTCCATTTTTATAAAAAACCGAAGCAGAAAGCCCATCAATTTTATGCTCCGCACAAAATTCGAGATTTTTTGTCGTATTTAAAAAATTCTGCACTCGCTCTATAAAATCACCGAGTTCTTCTTTAGAAAACGCATTTTCCAGCGACAACATCGGTTTTTTATGAGTAATTTTCGAAAATACGCCAGAAACCGGAGCTCCAATTTTTTGTGATGGAGAATTTCTTAGTTTTAATTCCGGAAACTGCGTTTCAATTTCATTTAACCTACGCCTCAATTGGTCGTATTCCCAATCCGAAATTTCCGGCTCAGACTTGTTGTAATATAACTCATCGTGACGAGCTAGTTCAGTTTTTAGAGATGTCAGTTCATTCCTTGCTTCCTTAAATGTCAGTGTAGAAACAGACTTAGTCATAGAAAATTCCAACTTCAAAACACTGAAATTATAACACAACATCATGCTTTTTGGAGCACATGCACCGACCTCTGCTAAAATTTGAAATGTTTCACGTGAAACATTTTTCGTTTAAAAATAGTAAAATTTCTTTAATATTCTCCATATAAGAGATTGCGTTTAAATTTAATAGATAATTGAACGACGTTGGCGAATTATGATACTTTTGTTAAGTAAGATAATTGATGATTGGGTATATTTGTGATTCATAGATTTTTAATGACATTAATATTTATAATTTTCGGGAATTTCACCGTTTTTGCGCACAATTTAGCGAACTTTGACATAGAAGTTATCGCTCCATCAAGCGGTGTATCTCAACACATTAGCAAAAAAATATCTGAGCTTATTGGAAAAAAAATAAAAATAGGAGAAGAAAATTCTGATGCTCAAGTTTTCGCTAATACGCAAACAAAATTTCAAAAGCTAGACAAATCCCTTAGGACTCAACACAAAGTTTTATGGGCGGTGAGAGGGGGATATGGACTAGATAAGGTTATGCCACTTATCGTAAAAACAGACTATTCTAAGGAGACAAAAAAAATAATCATAGGATACAGCGACTTAACGTCTCTTATGATATATTTTTCTCAAAAATATGGATGGATAGCTGTAAACGCCCCTATGCTGAAAGATTTTATTACAAAAACTAAATCATCCGAATCTTACATTGGTATCCTCAATTTTCTTCAAGGAAAAGATAAAACATTAACAATTTCAGATTTAAAACCAATGAATGAATCAGCGCATTTGCAAAAAGTCGTCAAAGGCAAAGTTACAGGTGGGAATGTGACATGTATTGTTTCCTCAATAGGTACATCCTGGCAAATTAACACCTCTGGAAAAATCATCTTTCTTGAAGACACAAATGTGTTCGGTTTTCGCTTAGATCGTTTACTTATGCACATAAAAAATGCTGGATTATTTGATAATGCCGTAGCAATTATTTTTGGAGATTTTGGAACAAATGCAGATACCTTAAAAGTTCTGAAAACGTTCGCCAATAATTTGAATATCCCCGTATACAAAAGTAATAGTTTTGGACATGAAAAAGTTAACTTACCATTTGTGTATGGTTTTAACGGAACAATTTCATCCGACAATAAACAAGCTAGAATTATAATGAATAAATAATACCTTTGTTTAGCAGATTTAATTTTTCGTGGTAATCAAATTATATAGTATCAATAGTCCTACGCTGCAAGATATACAGGCATCAGCAAAGTTGAATGCTGGCCAATGCCAAGTGTTGTAGTATATATCAACAAAGTCCACCACAGCCCCATGCATAAAACGATCTATCAGGTTTCCTATGGCTCCACCTATCAACAAGGAACACAACACTTTTTCAATTGTCCTGTGTAATTTTGTATATACATATATGACAAACGCTACGCAAAAAAACATAAGTGCGATCATCAAGTAGTATTGCAATGCGTTACCAGGAATCAATAATCCAAAACTTGTTCCATAGTTATAGGTCAATACCAAGTTTACATATGGACATACTGCGATATGTGTTCCATTTGGGATAAATGCCAATATGGAAAACTTTATAGCCTGATCGAATATGATTACGAACAATCCGACAATTGAGCACAAAACATTTAATTTTCTATTTTTATTCATCTTACCTCTCTATTGCTTTAACCAAATCTTTTTTTGTTAATATATTGGGAAGAATTTTTGTTTTTCCATCAATTATAAGAACATACAACGGGACAGATATCGAATTGTATTGCCTTAACAAAGAAGTGATTTTATCGTCTCTTTTCGTCCAATCGCATTTAATAGCAGTGATCTCATTCTTTCTAAATATTTCTACTATCTGTTCATCTCCAAAAACCGTTTCGTTATATTTGCAATTAAGACACCAATCTGCAGTAAAATTCAAAAATATTTTTTCGTTTTCTTTCTTCATTCCCTCAAATTTCGAGGGGTCATACATATGCCAATGTATTTGTTCTGATGAGCTGTGCATTGTTTGTCTGTATCCAACTGCAGTTAGAGCTATTATCCCAGCAACAACAATACATCTCCATGTCTTATGTCCTTCGGAATTGACCAATTGGTTTAGTAGAAAGACCATCGCTATCACTGTTAACAAAATTTTAATAGCACTATCTGTTCCCAATTGGCTTAAAAGAATTGAAAATATCCAGGCCGTTGACGCGAGCATCGCATATCCCATAAAATTTTGGAATATTTGTAACCATGCTCCCGGTTTAGGCATATGCCTTATTAAGTTAGGAAATAATGCAATCAGAATATATGGCAACGCTACGCCAGAACTCAGAGCTAATAAAAGAGCGTATGACTGTATTCCCTCAGTCCCAAGAACAGCTCCAGCAAGAGCCACACCAGCAAATGGCCCCACACACGATGAAGAGGCAATCCCGCTTAACACTCCAGACAAAAATGCTCCAGCCGTTCGTCGCGAGTTTTCGCTAATGTGAGGCATCCTAAAATGATATATCCCAAAGAAATGCAGGGCACAAGCCAAAAATATCAGCATCAAGCTGAATACGCACGCTGGCTCTTGCATAAAAAATCCCCAGCCGATGCTTGATGCTGTCTCTTTTAGATAATGTAATAATGTCCCTAATGCGAAAAATACTGAAAAAATTCCGCCAGCAAATAGACCAGTCTCCTTTCGTACATCATATAGCGATTTGCCCGCGACTTTAGCTATCGAAAATATTTTTAATGAAATTATCGGAAAGACACATGGCATTAAATTTAAAACAAGCCCGCCAAGAAATGCTATTAATATCAGATATGCTAGTGGGTTATAATTCTCATGCGCCTCAAATATTTTAGCCACTTCACTTTCAGACAATAGTTCATTTTGTATGATCTCACCTGCAACAGAACGTGGTTCGCATGTGTCACCACATACGACGTAAAACACATCATAGGTAAGTGGCTTGTCTGCACTAATTTTTCGTATCTTATAGACTGCAGATTGATTATCAGCTAGAGCCTTCTTGTCGAGGATTTCAGCATTGTGCAAAAGTATATCCAAACCACCAGGCTCACTACTTATCTTTTCATGCTTTGACAGTCTAAAATCAAAAGCTACGCAGATTGTATCATTCACCCACTGCGTAGTTCTTATGGCAACTTCAGCTTTTGCGCTGAAAACGCTAAAACAACACACAAAAAGAAATAAACCTACAAGCTTAAGTATCCTCCTGCACATTCGAAATCTCGCTTTTGTCAGGTCTTTCTAAGTGCCCTTCCCTTCCACATGCCACTATAAAAAGACTAATCAACAAAAATACCATAAAATGGTGGGCGATGACGGATTCGAACCGCCGACCCCCTCGGTGTAAACGAGATGCTCTACCACTGAGCCAATCGCCCAACATAAATGCAAAAGCGCCTATTATTTGCTGCCTTTTGCAACAGCTTCTTTAAGATTTTTTCCTGGCTTAAACTTAGGAAGATTTCTTGCAGGAATCTTCACAGCTTCCCCAGTTTTCATATTGCGTCCCTCGGAAGCATTTCTATGAGACACACAGAAATTACCAAATCCGATCAATCTGATCTCTTCGCCCTTCGATAACTCGGATGTAACGACATCGATAAACGCAGATACAGCCCTATCAGCTTCACTCTTCTTCAACCCAGCAAGCTCAGCTATGCTAGCAACAAATTCAACTCTATTCATCAAAAACCTCAAAAAACAGACCTAACAGCCCTCATAAAATTATGCTATGTGATTTACTTGTTCCAAGTCAAACATTTTTTGCGAATCTTTGCAAAAGATTGCCTGAATTCTTATTTTGAGTGTAAAAATTTTACAATCAGTATGTTTTGCAACCATGGAAGGCACTTTTCAGCACTAACTTATCGATCCTTCAGTTCCTTTATCAAGTTATCGCACACTTTTTTGGCATCGCCTAAAATCATCATTGTATTTTCCCTATAGAAAAGCTGATTTTCTATGCCAGCATACCCAGAGCCTAATGATCTCTTAATGAACAAGACAGTTTTTGCCTTTTCAACATCCAGAACGGGCATTCCGTATATCGGAGATGCCGGGTCGTCTTTCGCTGCAGGATTTGTTATATCGTTTGCCCCAATTACTATCGCTATATCCGTCTGACCAAACTCGTGATTTATATCGTCCAATTCAAAAACATCCTCGTATGGTATATTCGCTTCAGCCAATAATACGTTCATATGCCCCGGCATACGTCCAGCTACTGGATGTATTGCATATTTAACAGAGACGTCCCTAGATTTCAGTTCATCTGCAAGTTCCTTTATAACATGCTGAGCTTGAGCCACAGCCATGCCGTATCCCGGAACAATTATAACGGAGTTTGCATTTTGCAGTATAAATCCGGCGTCTTCAGGACTACATAACTTGACATTCCTGTGAGATTGTTCATCATGTGTATTTGAACTTTCATTTTGCGAACTAAAGCTTCCGAATATCACTTTAACTAAGGTTCTATTCATTCCTTTGCACATTATGTGACTCAATATAGCTCCGGAAGTTCCTACTAATGCGCCAACAATCACCAATAACGTATTGTTCGCAGAAAAGCCTATACCGACTGTTGCCCATCCGGAATACGAATTTAGCATAGAAATGACGACAGGCATATCGGCGCCACCTATTGGCATTATGAGGAGATACCCAATGACAAGTGACAAAATTGTGGTTTGGATGAGTAATTCAGGCGTTTGTTTTATAACAAAGGCAATTATTAGCGCAATGAGACAACAGCCTAAAAGAATATTTATTTGCCGTTGTCCTTTAAATCGCCAAGGCTTTCCACTGATTATTCCTTGAAGCTTTCCGAAAGCGACAACTGAACCTGTGAATGTTATAGCTCCGATAGTAGCCCCCAAAACCATTTCCAGCGCTCGTATACTATCGTAATTTGTAGATTGTGTTCCATATATGCAAAAGAATGAGGCTAATGAGATAAAAACAGCAGCCAATCCAACTAAGCTGTGAAATCCAGCTAACAGTTGAGGCAATGACGTCATATTTATTTTCTTCGCGATGATATACCCGATAACTCCCCCTAAAACCGCAACAATTAATATTGTTGTCAGTGCAGATGACAAATTTATATCCAAATTTGCAAAATATACTGGGATTTGCGTACCTAAAAGCGCTAATGCTATACCAGCCATCCCAAATCGATTGCCGTTTACCGATGTTTTAGCCGAAGACAATCCGCGTAATGCCAGAATGAATAACACACTAGCTATCAGAGATACATAAGTGCTCACATAGTATAAAATCATGCTACTTCTCCTTATTCTGGGTCTTCTTACCAGCAAACATTGACAACATACGTTTTGTTATCATAAATCCGCCGACGATATTTATCGCGGTTAGGAAAACTGCCCCCAAACCTAGCCATGAACACAAATCTACATTCCGACTATTGCCGATGATTGCGACAAAAACATAGCTAATTGCGGCGACTATAATAACGCTGGATATCGCATTCGTCACAGACATCAACGGTGCATGCAACGCCGGAGTGACTTTTAAAACGACGTAGTACCCAACAAAACACGCCAAAACAAAAATGGTTAATAACATGATGTTTCCTTTCATCTTATACTGTTCACAGTATGTCACGTTTAAGGATATTTTTCATAAATTACGTTTAGATTTGAGCATTAAATCAATCAAAATTTTCACAAAATCTAACTCATAACATTCTGCCAAAACAAATAGGGACAGTATCTGAAAAATTAGTAATCCAACAATACTGACTGATGGCAACTTGATACCGAGCCATGAAGATATGCCCCCCCACTAGAATCTGTATAGCTCCATGGAGCATATCAACATTTTCTTCTGTCTCAGCAAGTTTGTTCCGTATTTCCTTATCGCCTTGCATATTCGCCCCTTATATCTTCATTTGTAATTGGAATATTTTTTTCACCTTTTTTATAAACTTTTTTCCAAGCACTTTTACTGTCATGCACATAATTCACAAGAAACGAGGGACTTTTTTCTAGAAGTACATTTGTTAAATTCTCAATAAATTCATAATCTGGATCATCCCGACTTATGGTGTCTTCTAAAGAAGAATACCATCTGGGTATATTATCCGCTCCAGCTCCTTTCAACTTTTTATACAAATTTGGTTCAACGAGACCAAAATCCCAAGCTTCGAAGTTAGCGTGGAAAAGCGGTTTCCCATACTTTCCCAGATGAAACATCTGCAAAATATAAAGGATTTTTGCAACTTCAGATGCGACAAGTTCCATCTGGCCAATTCACAAACTGTTTTTGCAACATCAAACATGCCTAACATTATCAGGTTTCAAAAACAACGTCCTAATTCTATTTAGGACATAGTTAGTTAACTTTGCTGCCGTTATGCGTAACTAGTGTTGCTTTTAAGATATCGTCATCTATCCTGGTAATATCTGGTTGTATTTTCATTTTTGACATTAGCAACTCAAAAAATGCAAAAATATTTTTTGCATATAGTTTTGAGGCATCGTATGGAATAAGATTTAAAATATTTTCAAATCCGATCACTTTTACTCCATTTTTTTCGACAACTTTGTCAGACACTGTAATTTCACAATTTCCTCCGCTTTTTGCGGCTAAATCAATCACTACAGCACCTTGTTTCATTGTTTCAATCATATCCGCCTTTATAATTAAGGGAGCTTTCTTTCCTGGGATTTGCGCGGTTGTAATGACGATATCCTGAGATGGCAAAATTTCACGTAGCCTTTTCTCCTGCGCTTTTTTATATTCTTCGCTCATCTCTTTCGCATATACGCCATCTATTTTTTCACCTGCGTCCACTTCAATAAACTTAGCCCCAAGGCTTTGAACTTGCTCTTTAGCCGAAGTTCGAACATCAAAAGCAGAAACAACAGCCCCTAGCCTTTTTGCTGTTGCAATTGCCTGAAGCCCTGCCACTCCAGCTCCAATTACGAGCACTCTCGCAGCTGGTATCGTTCCGGCTGTAGTCATCATAAGAGGTATTGCCCGATTAATCTCATGTGATGCCTCAATCATCGCCTTATAGCCTGCCAAGCTTGCTTGCGAGGATAAGATATCCATGTATTGTGCGCGAGTAGTGCGAGGCATTCTGTCTAGGGCCAAAACGGTCAATTTTTGTTCTTCACAAAATGTTAAATCAATGACCTGACTAGTTATTAAAATCGTGCCAGGCTCATATTGCAACTTCTGAAAATTTATTGAAAAGACAACATCTGCATTTTTTACGCCACTATCAGCAGGGCATAACATTGCCCCAGCTTTTTCATATTCAACGTTCGAAAAACCCGCATTCATTCCAGCATCTACAGCGACATGAACCTCATGTTCTAAATCTACAAATTTTTTTGCAATATCAGGAGTCACAGCAACACGGTTATCGTTCTTTTCTGAAACAACGAATATCTTCATAAATCAAAATTAGCTGGCGATTCAATATAGTATATTTTACACAAAGTACTAATCTTTGCACAATCCTTTAGGAAAACTCAATTTAACAAGGCAATACGACAAGATAACTTAAGCTGCGCTTATGCGAAACTATATGGAACAGGAATATTGCCAGGGTATAACAGTGAAGGCGAAAAAAAACATCAAGGATATAGGAATAAAAATTGCGGCTCTGGAAAACTATTGATCATTGAAGCAGGTTTGAAGACCGCAGGATACCTATTCCCTAGTAGGAACCTATTAATCTGCAACTAACAAGAAGATACTTGCTGTTCATAATCCAGGCTCTGTTATTCTCTTACAGAAATAACAGAACAGCGCTCACCCAGTTTTTTTGCCACATCTAAAGCCATTTGCTGGGAAGTGTAAGGGCCAACCAGTATTGCGCGTTGTGTCTCTCCTTTGGAGCTACTGACTTTCTTAACAAAAATCTCCTTGTCTCCAAAAACATTGGCATATTTTTTCTTAAATAATTTTGCTTCATTTAAAAGAACTTGGCGATCCTTGCCCGGAGAAAGTTTTATAAAATATAGTTTCTCGCTTACTATAGAGTATTCTTCAACATCACTTTCACCTTGAAATGCTTGCTGGCGTTCAGGGATTTGGAAGGTTTCTTCTTGAGGTGGCAAAAGGCGCTCTTCTTGGCTATTCGCTGAAATAGAATTATCCACCACACCATAAACCGACTTATCTCTATATGGTATTTCCCTTCCGCCAGGAGCTTCAGGAAGCACTTTAAATGATGATTGGCTCGGTTCTATAATTGGTATACCATGTGCATCGCGCCGATAATTGTGAGTATTACTATTCCAATTATAAATAAGCCAAGAAATGCAAACTAAAGACAAAATCGATGCAAAAGTAATTATAAACTTCTGCCAAAGTTCTCCGAATGGGAGTAATCTTTGTCGTCGTGGCGAACCTTTTTCACTATCCCAATAAGACTGATTAAATTCCGCATAAGCGTCACGGTGAACATTTGGAGTATAGCGTTGCAAGGGGGGCAACTTACGCTTCTGATAACGTACCATTCGTTCATTTATGATGTTATTCCGCCCAGAAAAATACCCTGTTTCCCGCTCCTCATCTTCAGAAATATATTCTTGAGGAGTCTCCTGGTAATCGTCATATTCTTGGGGCTCTTCTTGTTCATGATCTTCGTTCCAAGGTCTAGCGGATTCCCAGGATGGTTTGGCATTTTTCTGTCTTTCTCCGCTTTTCGGTGACATAAAAACATCATCATATCTCAAATATCTTTGTTTATTATCCCCAGGTTTTCTTCCTTTGAAATTATCGTTCATTATTGTATTTTTACCTCATTTCCAACATTGGGGTTACTCCAATTATATCAAATCCATCTTCCAAAATATTCTTTGTTGCCATAAGTAGAGACAATCTGGCGACAGTATCTTTTCTATTCGCTGTATCTATAAACCTCAGATTTGTATTGAGCTTCCCTTTATTCCATAGGGCATGAAACAATGATGCTATATTTTGCATATACGCAGGAACCCTGTGCGGTTCAATCGCTATTGCTGCCGATTTTATCTGCTCTTTCC
This sequence comes from uncultured Pseudomonadota bacterium, assembly GCA_902798535.1. GTDB lineage: Bacteria > Pseudomonadota > Alphaproteobacteria > RUG11792 > RUG11792 > RUG11420. Next base: position 14,158 of record CADBWU010000021.1, on the reverse strand, counting down.
AGAAAGCTAGAGCCTTCATAAGTGCGAGTTCTGCTTCATCGGATAGTATCGACTTGTCGCAATCCATCAACTCATTTTTGTCAATTTTCCCATTTTCTGCTTCAAAATGCCTGAAGACAGAACATATTCGCACATAAGCATATTGAATATAAAAAAGCGGATTATCCATTGATTGTTCAACAGCTTTGACAAAATCAAAATCTATCATAACATCGTGATGTCTCGAAATCATCATATATCGAGTCACATCCTTCCCGACTCTCTCGACAACTTCCTTTAAGGTTATGAATGTTCCTGCGCGTTTAGACATTCTAACAGGCTTTCCGTTTTCCAGAAAATTTACCAATTGATATAGCCTCACTTCCAACTTAGCTCGTCCTTCGCTTAGTGCACTTACAGCTGATTTTAAACGCTTTACATATCCATTGTGATCAGCTCCCAAAATAGCTATCATCTTGGTAAATCCACGCTGGATTTTATCTAAATGATAAGCTAAATCTCCAGCAAAATATGTCCATGTGCCATCTGCTTTGCGTATGGCTCTATCAACGTCATCTCCGTATTTTGTCGAGCGGAATAAGGTTTGCGGACGTTCTTCCCAATCATCAGAATCAGTAATTCCCTTTGGTCTTGGCAACGCTCCTTCATAAATATCATCACGTTTTTTCAAGATTTCTAGAGCCTCATTCACAAGATTACGTTTACAAAGTTCAGCTTCGGAAGTGTATTTATCCATCACAACGCCGAGAAGAGCCAGATCTTTTTTTACATTTTCCATCATCCTGTTAATTGAGTATCGGCAGAAAAAATCCAGCCATTCAGTTTCGTCTTTATTCAAAAATTCATTTCCGTGTTCTTCGACTAAAGCTTTAGCCAAATCTTTAATGTACTCTCCGCAGTACATATCAGAGGTAAAATCATTTTCAGAAATAGTCGCGCCTAAAACCTCGCAATATCGAAGATATACAGAGCGTGCTAAAAATTTTATCTGATTGCCTTGATCGTTTATATAAAATTCCCGAGTTACTTTGTATCCCACACGTTCCAGCAAATTTGCAACAACACTGCCAAAAACAGCGTTTCGAGCATGACCAGTGTGCAGAGGACCTGTTGGATTTGCAGAAACAAATTCCAAATTTATGGTGGCATTATTAAAAATGTTTGAATAACTGTATCTATTTTGTTTTTCAATTATTTCCGATATAACATTTTGCCAAGTCTTTTTATGCAATCTAAAATTTATAAATCCAGCACCAGCTATCGAGACATCGAAAACATCTTCATTTTTGTTTAATCCTTCACAAACCGCTTCAGCAAGTACTTTTGGAGCAACTCCAAGCCTCTTTGCAAACATCATGGCAGCATTGGTGTACAAATCACCAAAAGTTCTGTCTTTAGGCTGTTCTATTAAAATATCATCGCATAACAAAACAACTCCAGGCTGAAGAAAAGGTCTTATGGCCTTTAAAATGCACTCGCGTATTGAACTAAACATCTAATTCAAACAGACTATGAAAACTAGTCAATTATACGATAATAGCAATTTTATAGCAATACTCATGTCCTTCCAGTTCTGCTAAGAACTTGATAATTTAGTGCTTTCAAAGATTAGATAAGTATTTTTTACGTAAGCATCTGTATCAGATTGAAATATCTATATTTTTTGACTCATTTTTCATGATAAAATATTTTTAGATAGGCTTTATTCCTATTTCGCTTTGCACGAGGGGGAGGATTTAAGTGATTTTAAATAAAAAACGGTTATTCATGAAAATCATTGTCGCTGTGACTGCTTATAATTCGAGTGTAGCATTGGTACAAGCAGGCGCATCAACTAACCAAACTATACATAAAAATCAAGCTAATGATATGCGAATGCGAATGCGAAACAACAACTCTAAAAGTTCCAATAATTACAATCAAACCAGTCAGAAACAAGATTTGCAAAATCAAAACGAAATAAAAGGTATTGTTCAAGCAAGAAATCAGCTAAATCAAATCTACTGGCGTATTAGAGCTCGGACAATGCGAAACGAGTATGCCCCTAAAGGCAAGCATAATTGGATTAAGCTGCCAAATTATAAAGAATCGATAGAAAATGTTATAGGCAAGGCTATAGCCGATCGCATCACAAAGGAAAACGAATTCAAAGGAAAAGGTGATAAGGAGGTTATAACTTTTGATAAACGGACGCAACCAGAAATATATACGCAAGAGAATTGGAATGCTGTTGTTCTATACAACTTTATTAATCAAGTATATTGGCATTGTCACTCGTTAATACAACTGGATATCAAGACTATATTTGCAAATCTGAAAAAGACAATTTTTGATGAATATTCAAAATATTTTAATAATAGTTTTCAAAACAAATTGACTGATTTAGAAACAAATATCACTAATGCAATATCTACTATAGAGCAATATGTAACCGCATTAAAAGAAATGCCTAACGTACTTCAGTATATGTTCGATACCGCCTCGATATACGATGAATATCCCGAACAAGGCATGTGTCCAAAATTTAAAATAGATAAGGAGGACTGCAAAAAAGGAAGTTTAGAAACAGAGATAGATTTGGGATCTGGTGACATACCAATTGTACTGAACTTTGAATATAATGATAAGAATTCGAAATTAAATTGGGCACTTGAACTTGAAAAGTTGAACGATTTTTTAGTTCAAAAGCACAAAAACGAAACACCTAATTCCGTTTTTTGCAAAATACTTGATTTATTTGACGGGTTTTATTAAAATCAACTGACAAGAACAATTAGCAATCTATATCAGAAAAACTTTCGCACATTGATGCCCATTTTGTTCCGTGGGTTTTTCATGTGATATAATGTGTCGAGTGCAGTTGTTATAGTGATATTATGAGCTGGCTAACAGAGATTGTTACCCCTAAAATAAAATCTTTCTTAGGGGCGAGCTCGAACGTTGAAGAAAATCTTTGGACTAAATGTCCATCTTGTGAACGAATGATATATTCGAAAGAGCTTGAAGAAAATTTAATGGTTTGTGGATATTGTTCGCATCATTTGTATTTGCCAGCCAAGACACGATTTGAAACTATTTTTGATGAAAAGAAATATGAGGAAATTGAAATAGTTAAAACAAAAGATGATCCAATACGCTATAAAGATGTCAAGCGCTATACTGATAGACTAAAGGAAGCTAGGGCAAAAACTGGAAACTTTGATGCTATTTCGATAGCTAAAGGGAAAATTGGAGGCAGAAATGCAGTCATTTTTGTCATGAATTTTGCATTCATGGGCGGAAGTATGGGGCTTTCTGTTGGAAAATCCATAATCAAATCCGCGCAAATGGCTTGTGAAACTCATTCAGCATTGATTGGATTTACAGCTTCCGGCGGAGCCAGGATGCAGGAAGGTATGTTGTCTTTGATGCAAATGCCAGCAACAATAGCTGCAATAACAGAATTAAAAGAAGCAGGTTTGCCCTACATAAATGTGTTTACCAATCCAACTACAGGAGGAGTTTTGGCTTCGTTTGCAATCCTAGGAGATATACATATATCAGAACCTAATGAACTGCCAGAGGGATTTCAACGCGCCGAATTTTTGCAAGAACATGGGCTTGTGGATATGGTCGTACATCGTCACAATTTGCCTGAAACATTGAGATTAATCTTGGATTATACAACGAGAGAACAAGCATGATTTTCAATTCTATCGCCATAGCATCGGATCATAGAGGCTATCAAATGAAATCCGAGCTCATCTCTTATTTTCATGAGATTGGATATAGCTATACGGATTTTGGTACAGACAATGAGGATATATCTGTGGATTATCCGGATTTTGCTGGTATGGTTACCGATTATGTTAAAACTCATGAAAAAGCTCTTGGAATTTTATTATGTTTTTCAGGCGTTGGAATGAGCATTGCCGCCAATCGACACAAAGGTATACGAGCGGTCTTGTGTTATTCAGAAGAAATTGCAAAGCTTTCCAGAGAGCATAATAATGCGAATGTATTGTGTTTTGGTGCTGGATTCATAGATTTGTCAATTGCAAAAAATTGCATCAAAACTTTCATCAATACTCAATACGATCCTCGGCACTCAACAAGATTAGAAAAGATCGATAAATAGAGCAGAAAGCTCAATGTAAGCCATCTACTTAATCTGCAGGTATTTACAAACTTCGCTTTTTGAAAAATCAGTAGAGGTTAATAGGGTTTTGTAATTTAAGTTAGCTATACTCTCCATCGCAACAGATAATAGTGGAGACATAAGATAACTGCCATCCTCAGATGATTTTGCAAATTTTCGAAACTTCGAAATAATAGCTTTAGTATCATTTGGTGTTTTGATGATTATTTCCAATGCCCGCAGGAATACAGTAATCTCCTGCCCGATATTCGGAACAAAATCTGGCATTTTATCAACAATCAGCTGAAGTATCGTATGGTCATTATTTACCGCATCCAAAAGAACGGAAGTACACTTCAAAAAATTTTCAATATGTGTATAGTTCGCCATATCTCTTTGGGACTTTAAAACCAATTTCTTATCTTCTGATTTTATTGCTTCATTTAATTTCGCCCGCTCCTGTTCTAAAATTTTGCAAAATTCAAAAACTTTTGGCGAAACATTTATTATTTTATTTGGAATTACGCCTAGTAAGTTTTTTGCTAATTCTAGAGCCTTATTCAAATGCACTTGCTTATCTGCAATATCTTTCGATTGTTTAAATAAATTTATTTCGTTTATGTAATTTTTTACAGTTGTTTGAAATTCATTGATGGCTAAGTCTGATGCCGATAAATCTAGCATAGCCTCAGGAATCTCAATCGCTATACGTGTATCATCCGCAGTGCTTCTTTTTAATGAGGCAACCGTGCTGTTTATTTTTTCTGCATCAAGATTGTTCGAAATGTTATTGCCAATATATGATCCTAATCTCGACATTTTATATATTTTATTAGTTTGCAATAAATTTTTATATATTATTGATTTCATTATCCTTATAATTGCATCATTAGTCGCGAATACGACAAGCACATCCCCCTGTTTTTCAGAAAATACACCATGCCCAAAATCACCTGGATTAGCTGATACAAATTGCATAAAAACTGAAAGTTCTTTAATTATGGAAACCATCTCAAGTGGCGATTTTTCAATGATTTTCGAGACAATGTCTTTTGTTATTATTTTGAATAAGGTGTGGCATGCTACTGTAAATTGAACAATTTTTTGGTCATAGACATTATTGTTCTTGTGTTCATTTAGATTGGGAAAATTGCTACCGTTTAAATATTGTAGCTTTATTTCACGTACCTTTAGTTGCTCAATCATATATCGAGTTTTTAAATCTTCAATAATCGACATTGCTTCATCTACCAGCTTTTCAATTTCAGCATGTGTCATTTTTTTTTGAGAAAGCTCTTTTGCCAAATCAATATAGCCATATAATTTTGTTTTGAATAAGTCGCTATTACCTTCTGCCGCCATGGCATAATTAATCGAAATTGGTCGAACTGCAAATGAAAGCAAAATTGCAATTATAGTTTTTGTCACAAAAAATTTTTTCATACCAGCCATCCCGAATTTTTGCATAGTCCACAATTAAAGTGTGTCACAAAAAAGATCGATTTAGCTATAATTTTTTAACACATTCTTTACATACAGTAGATAAAACCACAGCCATCGGAACAGAAATAAAAATACCAACAGTTCCTAAAATCGATAGGCAAGCACAGATAGAAAACAAAAGCCAAACAGGTTGTATACCAGTACTTTTACCGATTAGGCGCGGAGTTATAAAATTCGAATCCATGAATGGAATAACCAAATACAATGCTACAACCATTACGTATTGGTATGAGCTTAGACAATCCAAAGACGTTGCTAATGTTGTAATGAGACCTATAATCGCTCCAAAAAATGGAGCCACTGCAAGCATTCCAGAAATTAGTCCGCACACGATATATTTTTCAACACCAATAAATAAAAATCCTAAGGAATAAGCACACGCAAGAATCAAGCAAACAATAAGTTGTCCTTTGCAATATGCTCCCAACTTTGAATTAATCGGATGCAACACAGAAATAACAGAAGGAGATGCGCATTTGTTTAGCAAAGAAACAAACGAATTCTCTACCTTTTCCCAATCTTTTAAAAGGTAAAAAGTTATAATGGGGGTCATGAATGCAAACATTACAACATACATTAGAGCCATTCCTGTATCTATGAAACCGAAGATATGTTTAGGTAAATTAAGTGCAAATTTTGACAAATATTCATTAAAAATCGCCCCAGTATCAAAAGATCTTTCAATACCAAAAATAGAAAAAAGTCTATGTAAATTTTCGTTCATATAGCTTGGCAATTCTCTGAGCATTATCGGCAATTTTTGTATTATGATCATAGTCGCATTTTTTAATAATGGTGCCAAAAATACCGTAAATAACGACACACACGCGATAAGTCCCAAAACAATAATTATGGCAGATAATGTTGATGAAACATGCAAAATCTTTCCCAATTTTTTGGATGGCACATGGAATGCATATGCAAGGATAAAAGCGATCACAAAAGGAACTATCCATTGCCCCATCTCGTATAGCAACCAGACTATCCCAGCAATAATCAAGGAACTAAACATCCATTTAATCCTTTTGTTTACTTTTTGTTCTTCCATTAGTTTTCGCTCCTATCCACTCTAGTCACATTGTACCATCATTAACTAAACATATCCTTCGGATTAAAGCTAAGTTCAAGGTCTTTCCATTCGTTATAGCGCTCTTTTGGCAAAGGCAAAGGATTGCATTTCGGATCTAACACAGCTCTATATGCATTTTCTGCTGCAGTTCTGTAATCATTGTCTGATGCCATTCTATTTGTATCAACTATTTCAGCTCTTGTCACATTGCCTTCAGGATCTAATTCCATTTTTATGTCAACGATCAAATCTTCCGCATTCCTAAGCCCAGCCGGAAAATGCCAACATTTACGAATAGTTTGACGTATCAAATCTATTTGTGTTGCAGTCAATACTTCCCCCACCTCTTCGGCTTTTATCCCAGAATTTTCGTTATCACCACTTGCACTAGCCCCATCAAGAAGACTATCAAATGACTTTTTTGCAACCTTAGGATCGCTATTTTTCATATTTTTATTTTTTCTTAAATTTACCACAGCTTTATCGTTTGCCTTTGATTTTGTATCAACCTTTTTAGGAGCCTTCTTTTCTTTCTTAACCTTAGATTGTGGGGATTTTTTCTTTTTTTTATCTAGAGATACTGCTTTCTCTTCCTTGTCTTTTTTTACCTCAACCTGCTGCTTCTCGGTTTTTGTGCTTTCTTTTGGCTGTGATTCCTGTTTCACCGTTTCTTTTTCATCTGTTTTCGCCTTTGTCTTACTCAGTTTTCCTTCTTGTTGGGAAATTATGGGAGCTTTGCTTTTCTTGTCTAGTTCAACATAATCAAATACCAGATAGCCCGTATCTTTTATCTTTGACGAAAAAATACTACCGATATTACTAGAGAACAACAAGAGCACTCCAACGTGAAGAGCTATAGAAATTATAAGCGGGCTCTTCATACCCATTTACTTGCTCCTTTGCTTTTTAGATTTTTTGACATCCGTATCAGCCTCAGAAATCAATGAGACCTTGCAAGCTCCAGATGACGAAATTATACCCATTATCTTCAAAACTTCACCATACTGCAGATTTTTATCTCCGCGCACGTAAATTGTATCGCTCTTACTGTTTTCCAGAATTGTCGGCAATTTTTTTATCAAATCATCTATGTTTATTTCCGCTTCTTCTATATAGAGCTTCGAATCTTTGTCGATTGATATCACAACCGGTGGTGTTTTGGTATCATTCAGTGTGGCAGCCTTCGTTTTGGGCAAATCAACAGGAACACCGACATTCAACACAGGCACCGTTATCATAAAAATTATAATAAGAACCAGCATCACTTCAACAAGTGGAGCGACATTTATATATGTACTTTTTGGTTCTCGCCGATGCGTTTTATTGTTCATCGAATTGCCTCGAAACAATGGTTCCAAATTCTTCAGCAAAAGTTTCTAATCTGCTGATATATTTGTTTATAGAATCTGAAAGTTGGTTATAGGCTAGTGCAGCTGGTATCGCAACAAATATCCCCATCGCTGTTGTAACCAGTGCCTCGGAAATAACGGGCCCCACCGTTGCCAAGCTCGCGCTTTGTTGCATCGCTATAACTTTAAAACCATTAAAGATACCGATTACCGTTCCAAAAAGGCCGATTATAACTCCATTCGTCCCTAGCGATGATAAAAATGCCATCCCCCTTTCTAGCTCATCAGTCTCTCTCCGAATAGCAATTTGCATAGCTCTATCAACTCTCCGTTCCAATGTTTTTGTGGCTGTTAATTCATCTTTTTTATGGCTTCCTGCAAAATTTTCCCACTCAGCCATGGCAGAACAAAATACATTCGACATCGGATCAAAGATCGCCCCCTTCAGTTCTTTGTATAAACTTTCCAAAGGAGCGCCTGACCAAAAATTTTCTTCAAAATAATCGGCATCAGCTCGCAACCTCTTCAATTTTAAATATTTTGTGATAATCACTGTCCAAGACCATATTGATGAAATAAGCAAGGCCATCATCACCAGCTTTATTAAAAGCCCAGCGTTCCAAAAATATTCAAAAATGGAACTTCCACTACCCGCATGTGGCGTCGCTGACAAACCTCCATTAACGACTATATCTGAAGCTCCAGCAACTGCTTCATCTGTTGCAATGCCGGATATTTGAGATGCTTCCATCATTTATTTAATTTTCAAACCACCATTGCTCCATTATACACCATTACCCAACATAAATAAATGATAGGCTTGCTCAGCATATAAGTTCATCACAAACAAGCTTCATCGCAGATGAGACAAAGATAGGCTTAAAATATCTGAATCGGCTTAAGTGGCACATGAACATACCCCCTTCGAAACTGCTTTTTTTACAGATTCTAACACGAGAATTGCATTGCCAGAATTCATGGAAAACTAGGCAGAGGTAACTTTGCTCAATCTGGATATTGTCTGTTGTATTGCGACTTTAAAATCCGGGACGATATATCCGAACGCATCCGTATATTTTTCTGTTGATGCCTTTTGTTGCAGTATATCTAGAAGACGACCATTTGTTCCTGAAATCATCACGGTCGCCTTTTTGGCTTTTGCGCTCTTTACAAGCTCCTTCAATGACTCAAAAGCATTTTCATCAAAGTAAGGAACGTTATTGAAGTATATTATTAAAATATTTGGGAACTTTCCCTGCGCTGAGAGCGCCTCCTCAACAATTTTTGCGATATTGAGAAAGAGGATATTCGATACCTGTATGACTTCAATTTGGTCTAGCAACTTTTGAGGTATATTCATAGAGTTTGCAAATCCGTTTTTATTAGTCATAAATTCCACTGCATCTGAGTCATGATTTCTGGTTGTGTGAACATTTGCATCTTTGATTTTTACCATTCGCTCCGCAAAAAAAACACAAGAAATTGCAAATCCAACAACCGTTGCTGGCATAAATCCAAAATACAAAGCAAGTATCAAAGTAATCCAGAATATATAGCTTTCTTGAGATTTTGGATTAAAATACTGAACTATTTTTTTGCTAAAAATTTGTGAACAACCGTATACAAGCAAAATAGCTGAAAGACAATATATTGGCAAAAATCTCATCACGACATCATTGTATCGTATAAGTCCAAAACATAGTATGGCAATCACGATAAGCGGGATGAATGTTTTTGCTTTCGATTTAATATTTTTTACTGAAAAATTAATATTCGGCGAAACAAATAGCCCTCCACACGCAACTGAAAGGAGATTCGAAACACCGCTAGAAATCAATTCAACGTTCGTTTGCAGACGATTATCCCCCGTGATACTCGTGGACACATTAGTGCAAAAGCAAGCTTCACAGGCAATTATTAACGCAATTACAAAAGCGTAATTTATTGAATTAGCGAGAAAGATCTGGGAAGGGATACCACCGGATATTGTAAAAATATTGTCCAAAGCCGATTGTGACGTTACCATTTCTTGACCAATTGTTTTTATTTCGAAAATCTCAGGGAGTATTCCTGCACTGAAGACATAAACCGAAGCGCATCCGAGCACGAGGTAAAGGAAAAAAGGAAAAAATCCTCGAGAGAAAGACTTCAATAAAACTATAGGAACTACAAATATTCCTAGGGTCATTAAACCGTTTTTTGTCACGTTTTCCAGGTTTTCCGTAAATAATCCAAAATTTTCTAGAAGACTTCGTGATGATTGGATTGTATTTATTCCAAGAATATATTGCAACTGGGTTACAATAATGGACATAATCACATACACAGATAGCGCCGAAATGAAGGCATATGAAATATGTTTTAAGACACTACTGATTTTTAAAACACCAAAGAGGAGCAATATCAATGAAACAAACAGAGCTGTGTAAAACAACCCTTTGTATTGATATTTTAAGGAGATTTCGAATGTTAAAACGCAAATCGGAAGTGAAATTGACGCTATTTGGTATTTTGAACCGCCAAGAATAACACTAACAACAGACGCAATAGCGCATGATATTAGTCCCTGCACGGGCGAACTACCACAGCAAAATGCTAGCGCAAAAGCTACCGGAGATAGGCATAAAAACATTTTTATACCGGAAAATATATCGTTTAGGAGAAATTTAAAAGAATACCGTTCGACATATAAATTCAATATCGATGGGCATAACCCGAGCTTTCTTATAAAGTCAAGCCTACTCGACATACTTTGCATTACACTCATTTGTCGCATCAAAAATTGCTCCTCTTCCTAAATTTTAAGAAACAATAGTTAATATTTTCTTAAGTTTTCACTAAGTATTCTGCAAATCACCCAATATGAAGTGTTTGTTTATATCATCCTCCACCGCAATCGCAAAAAATCTTAATAAATTTTTCTAAATTTTGAAAAACAAATGTTTACCGATTTTTAACGTGGGATTTTTGCCTTTTGCCCAGTATGGAGGTCTTGCTAAAGACTTACTGTAATAATGGGTAGCTCCTCTAGTTATATCTTCTAGTTCGGCACAAATAATACGTTTTGCCACAACAAAGCAAATACGATATACCGGATCATCAAGCGTTACATTTTCAATGACCTTACGATTCGGATCATTTCTATTCCAACATGAAAATTGCCAAGGATGTAGGCAAACAGATGAAATAGGCATGGAAGTCGCTAAACTGCGATTCATAATTACATGGCCAACCGCCTCAAGAGCCTTTAGCCCACCGTTTTTGCTAAAATACTCACCTCTGGCTTCTCCATATATCGTTTTTGCCATGATTTCTATTTCTTTATTCATAATTTAACTCCTTTCTATAAAATTCTTGAAGAACCTCTGTCAAGGTCTTTACCACCTGATGCTTTGCGAAGGTGGTATTAGAGCGCGCGATTAGCGCAGGCGTACCTTGACAGAGGGGGTACGAAATTTTTGGCATCGAGCCAAAAATTTCGTCCGTGGGCGCGATGTGGTAAAATTGCAAGCATACCACGTCGCGCCCACGTGAAGCTTCTTTTCAAAATGATTTTATGGTTTTAAAAAGAAAAATTATAAGGAAGACAAATATGCCTCAATCGTTGATCTTTTTAAATAAAATTGTAAAAATATCCGATGTTAAGGTATCTTTTTGAGACAAAATTGACATGTATGTAAACTCGTTAGCTTTGAAACGCACTTCCCCGTTACAGACATCGTCCTCCAAAGTGGATAACGAGCTTGTATCAACATCCTTGCTAATTCTGACCAAATTACTTTGAATAGCTTCCTTTGCTGAAATAATTTTTAAATACGGTTCAGTTCGAACATCTGTCCCAACATAGAATAGATAGGGCTGAATTTCTGACAGTTTTATACCTGGGAAATAACATCCAGCAAAAGGATGTGCGTCAGATTTTGTCATAAAAATTCCACTTTGCTGGTTTGATCTATCGGGATAATTTGGGATTCTTTTTGAAACAGTCTGAAGTTTAAAACGCTTTCTATAAATTACCGCTATTTTTGCAAGTTCTTCCGAAATGATTTTACAATCAGTTTGAATATCTAGAAATTCGATACAAACTTCTGAAACCATCCCATTCATAGCAATTTGGCTTCCATCGTATAGTTTTTTGTTCATAAGAAAATCCTCACCATTCGAAGTCGTTCTGTAACCAGCAGAAATTTTTACATCAGGAAACTCTGATTTTGCCGATAATTTACAGCGCATTTTGAGATATTCAGGAGCATTTTCAAAGAAAATATCTTCATTTTCTTCACTATTTCCTATGCTGAATGTTGCGTTTTCTTTTTCAATATCGGTATACCCATTTACAAATGGTTCACTTAAAAACCTTGCCCGAGGCGAACTTAATAAACGTCTATTCATTTTTGACCTCCATTACACAGATATACCGTTATAGGCTCTACAACTTTTTTCTCGCAATGCTCTGTTTTTAAAGGTCTCGTAACAATTTGTATTTTTGTTTGGTTTTCGTTTAAAAAACCATTTATCAAGCTTTTATAGTTATTCTTATTGATTTCATTTTTTGTTTTTAATTTTGATATAAAATTTAATAATTTTTCATATTGCACATCTGCTTCATTACTAACCAATATATCCTCCACAACATCTTCAGGAGTTAAAACCTTAGTTTTTTCCTTAGGTATAACGATATCCGGTATACCTTGGTTTGGCAGAATATCCGCACTAAAAGCTCTAGCTTTGATTTTCATTAAATTTTTTCTTGAGCTAATTTCACGTTCAATTTTGGTTACCTTATAGATTTTGCCCTGCAATTTGACCCAATCTTTACAACTCAAATTAGCCAGAGTTTCATCTTCGATTAATTCACAAAAAATTTCGATATTTCTCCAAGAAAGAACCATAAAATCACCAATAGATTTCACAATTGCATTTAAAATTGCAACTCCATTTTCGCTTCGAAAAAAACTTGTGCTATTAGGTTTTTCAATATATTCTTGAACATTTCGCAAATTAATATTTAAAATTTTCTTTCTCCCTTGCGGAATATTTGCATCTGGCAATATTCGAACAGCAACACTTTCATTCATATACTGTTCAAAATCCCATGAAATTAGTAATCTATTTTCATAAATATGTTTATTAACCCTCAATTTAGGAATTGAATCATCAATCACGATTGATGGAAATGTTTGTATATTGCTTTTTTTAAGTCGAGAACTCGCAATCATATATTTAGTAGCTGTTGTGCCATTCGAATGAATTCGATCGCCAAATTCAGGCCAAGAACTTTCAAGTTTTTTGGGAGTAATTGTATTTATCCGTGACATTTTAAATCTTTTTTCAATCTTTGTAGAAATAGGCACCATTCCTTGTCGTTTTGAAATCCAAGCCGCCTTTAACGATAAATTCACCTCAGATATAGGTTCATCAAGCGATTTCTTAGAAACCAATGTTCCTTTAACTACATTATCATCAATTTCAATAGGAGAGGTCTCAGGAGCTTTTATTTTTGCAGATACGCATTCCCCGGTTCTTAAAAATTCTTCAGTCGAAATTTTTGTAAACAATTCCGGATTTTCCTCTTTGAATTTTTCCAAAATATCGGCAGATTCCCGTCGTATTTTTTCAGGGCAAAAGTCACCTTTTATATCACTCGTCAATTCGATCTCCATAATTTCGCCCATAAGTGTAAGATTGCAAATCTTACCTTTAAAAAATAATTTTTGATCACGCATTATATCGCAAAACTCAAACGATTTCAGAGTTTGATACTCACTACTATTCATGCGTATAAGCGTTTTCGGATACTCGCCTTCCTGTTCTAGAAGATATATATTGTTAACTGTTTTTGCCTCAACTCCAGAATTACTAGAGTCAGACATTTTGAATATACATATAGTATTTGACATTATTTTTCCCTTTCTAAAAAAATTGTTAATTATTGTTATTTGGAGGAACGCAGGGCGCCCCGCGTGGTACTTTACTTAACTGCAATGTTTTTAACAGAGCAACCACGCGACTGCGCCCTGCCCCCTGTCAAGGTCTCGACGAGTAGTCGAGAGCGCGCGATCAGCGCAGGCGTACCTTGACAGGTCTGGGGGGCGCGATGTGGTAAAATCACGAAGGTAC